>CAZTLZ010000061.1:0-18153 GCA_964614665.1 uncultured Maribacter sp. | reverse complement strand
TTGACCATTAATGAATATATAGAAGAAAATATACAGATTTTCGAACCTGATTTTGCCAAACACCTAATTGCCACCCATCATGTTCATCAAACCGATGACTTATTTGTTTTTGATGCGGCTTATAAGACAAAATAGGCTTAAGTGGATTGTTATGTATACCTTCAATTAGGTATGCCATCCCAAATTTCAATATCATCTACCCATTGGTGCATGGGTGAGGTATCTCCATATACCTGGGTCAGAATAATAAAACTAAGGTCTTTGGAATCTGCCGTTGTCGCACCATAATGTTCCCCAACTAGTTGACCATTTACCTTCATGAATGCTTTTCCATCGGATCCCTCATCCCATTTAAAATAATACTCCACCTTGAACCATTCATCCCTTGGAACAGGAATGTCAAAATTTGACTTTTCCCAAACTGGATTAGATGGATTTCTATCTCCTTGAAAATTCCAATATGCTCTTCCATTATTATCCGTGTAGATAAATGCAATCATTCGAAAACCAGTACCTAAGTCATAGTTGTCTGTTTTGTATTCCCAAAGTGCCCTCCATTTATATGACCCTATCAAACTAGTGTTGTCTATTTTCATCCAGTAAGTGATATATAGTTCATCGGGGTTCTCACTAATGTTATTAATCTGATAAGGTGTTTGTGTGACACCTACCGTACCATCAATACCTTGATGCAAAGCAGTCGTCTGGGTACCATTTGGTCCAACCACAGATTCAAGCTTATTGGATATTATAGATTGACCTCCGTCATTTATGATATGAATACCACTAGGCTCTTGCTCGGTACCTGTAGACCCCAAAATCTTAGGGGGCCAACTAAATCCGGTATTGGAGTCGTTTCCTTGAATATAGCGGTATCCATTATTTGGACTCGATAGCGTTACCCCTTCAAAACCGGAGCTAAATAATAAATTGGCTGAATGACTTTCGACACTTTCAGAGCCTGAATTTTCTTGTTCTTCGGTAACTTCATCATCATTCGTAGAAGAATCGATTACTATTTCTACGATACCAACATCGGTACTAGTGGTTTCATCTTCATTTATAATTTCAGTCGTATACGTAAAAGTATCGGTAGTTTCTTCCCCCGTTTGTGTTTCTCCGGAAGAACTTTGTGATGTATAGATTATAGATTTGGAATCTTCATTGATTTCCACAGATCCATAGGCTGGGCTTGAGATTTCTGTTATTCGAACATTATCATCCCATGAGAAATTATCATTTGATAATACGTCGAGTATAATCGTTTTATCTTGTTGAACAACAAAATAATCGTTGCTTACGATTCCGTTATTGGCCGCCTCATCTGTAAGAACGATATCAGCCAATAAGTCAGAATCATTACTACAAGACAATCCAAATAAGATACTAAATACTAGAATAGTCACCATCTTGAAATTACAGCAGTTTGCTTTCATCTGAAGGATAAGTTTAAAAATTAAGTTGTGCAAGCTTGGGGCTTGGAAAAATAATTCATGACATCGATTAATCGTTGAAATGGCTTATTTTTCAGGTAAAGAACTACGTTAGGTCTTCAGTTGATGTACGGTAGCGGTTATCGTCTAAGACCACAGGATTTGGATTATTCGATAAACTACTCTAATTTTTAACATAAACCTTTTTAGTGTAGAAGTTTGTAGGGATGCTACGTTGGCCCATTCAAGAACATTATCCTTGCGAAATAATTATCGATTATGAGTTTTAGAAATTACCAATTCCTATAGCTGGGAAAAGCAGGAGAAGGCAAATTTGCCACAATTATAAATAGTAACTGGAGTACAGAATTGACTCTTCTTTTGTAAAAAAAGATATGTTTAGCCAAAGCAAGAAATGGCTTTGGAGTTTCTTTTGCTGAAGTAGGAGTGACTAAAAAAAGGTAGAAGAAAACATAAGATGCTGATTCTTAGAATGCACCATTGTATTCTACTATTTTAGTGATAAAGTAGATGGTAACCGAAAGCACCACACAACTAATGGCGGCTAAGGTGTCTTCGTTATTCAATTGCTTCTTTAGGTTAAATAGAATTACCTTCATATCTGTTATTTTAAGGCAAAGCTCCTACTAAAACGTTTGGAAATGCAAAATAGTCTTTGAGAGGTTACTTCTCATAGTTAAAGGGATTGAAGAATGGTATTGAACGATATAAATTGGGTTTGGGCGAATTTTATTTCAAGTTAAGGTCCCAACTGAACAGCCTGTTGCTTGATATTGCACCTTTTAGCCGATACGGCCTTTTGTTTAAATGGTTATCGATATAGTGGTCTACATGCTTAACGATGCGTTTTCGTCTTCAGCTTAATGTGTTGATAATGTCTTTAAGTATCATTATATTCTTTAATGGTGCCGTTCCGTCACCATCACCTTTTCTAGTTTTAAGTTCAAAATCAAATAGGTTGATAAAATGCTTCTATTGGTCTTAAGGCCTATATATTACAAATAGTGATCTCGGTGATATCGAACAATTTTGCTCCCTGAATTCTAGGAATCAGAATGATAGATTTTATCTGTTATGACAAGTTTTTACTGATTAACGCAAATCAAGTATTCTCAGTATTATAGAGTAGGGTATAGCTGTAGTATTGAAATTGTTTGGATATGACAAGTGATTGTAAGGTAGGTGGAGTTTAGCTTCTTAGGGTCATTTTTTTTTGCAAGACTAATGTTTTTTATGAAATTATTACTACTTTTCTGACACTTCCCTCATAACAGTTTAAAAGATTTGCTTACGTTTATTGTTCAAGTTTCTTCCCCCTTTGACCAAATGAGCTTTTTTTTAAAAGTTGATATTGGTTAAACCTTTTAAAGCCAAAAACCAAAAATCAATACCAAAACATATTGCAGAATTGTATTGCCTCCGTAGTGTGAAACCTCTCATTTGAATGATGATGAGGCTATTGTCTAGAAGGTAATACATAAGATGCTTTTGAAAAGTTGCTTACTAAATTAACAACTATGTATACCAAAGATACTATAAGTACATCTCATGTTAGTGTGAAACATCTTTATTGGCTTTTTGGATTGACGGTAGTGATGTGGATTACGGCTGATTATTTCCGGATTCCTGGAATACTTACCCACCCTCAGTTTACGGAGGCCATAAGCCCTCATTTTCTTACCGAGTTAATGAAAAATGAACTTAGAATTAGAATTTCATATTATCTGTTTTTCATCATTGATCTGATTTGGGCACCATTGTTACTTTGGGCCCTGTGTAAGTATATGTTAGGTAAGCTATGGGAAAAAAATCTAAACCCCAATCGTGCTTTATTTCGTGCCCTGTTTCGGGTTTTTTTGACATTGACCGTTGTAGCCTATGGTCTAGATATTGCTGAAAATTGTTATTACTTATGCTTTAAGATATATAATAAAGGGTTGGTAACTGCAAAAAACATTGTGTACGGCCTCGTTTTGCTAAGCGTGATTATTACCTATTTGCATTACACTTTTAGAAAACATATCAAGACTGTATTGACCTTTTTAAGGGCCTCCTCCTATAGCCTGATTATATTGGTGATCTTAGGTTCTTTCTTACCTCGTGCGCCTCAGGTCAATTCTATCGTAGTAAACCTATACGAAAGACCTCTAGAATTGGCTATTCTCTTTCTTGTAGCCCCTACTTTTGCTGTGGTCTTGGCACATTACCCAAGCTATTTCAATATCGATGAAAAAAAGCGTAGTTGGTTTATGGGAAGCTGGCGTTGGGGTTTAATAGGGATAATTTTCTACAAATATAAAAAGGCCTACAATGCTGATGCCGATGGTAAAAGAGAAGACCAGGTAAATTTTTTGTATCGTATTTTGGGTATTCTTTTTTATGTAGCCCTTTTTTACATATTAGGCTATACTTCAGAAGTAAATTTTGATTGGCAATTTCAAGTATCCAAAATAGCACTCACCATAATGGTAGCTGGTATTGCACTGTTATATACACTCAAGAAACGAAAAGATGAATGGTTTGGCAAGGTAGCTGTATATCTGGAAAAGAGATTCCCGGGATTTTATGATGGAGACAACCCTTCTAATCCTAAAAATTTGGGTGTAGACTCTACAGGAGAGTGCAAGGCAGAGAATGAGATTATAGAAGGTTCGATAAAAGAGAATCTTTTGAGCATTCGTCAGCCTGTATTGAATTTTGTCGTAATCTTTGGGTTAACGGTTTTGGTGCACATTGCTCTCATCGCCTATTTGTGGTTTTGTAAGGAGTGTCGTTATACGGAGCTAACCGCGCACTGGAGCATGGCTTGCATTTTGCTACAAATGGTTTCGTATGTTTATTATCGAACTTTTAGATCAGTTCTACGTTTTGTTTTTTATAAGGACACCAAGGCCATCAATAATGCATTCTATATTTTAAAGGATATTGAGCTCGCGAGGGCTGAGGATGGTGTGGTGAGTATGGAAGTTAGTTTGACCGAAGATTGCAAAAAGGAACACATTAAGACCTTCTTCGAGGATATTGACTTTAAATTTGAAAAAGGTTATTTTAAATATCTGAACGGACTTGGAATTTGGTACTATAAATTTTTAAGGGGATTTTCTTTCGGTGCCTTAAGCAACAACATTACCTTTCTGCAAGCTACGACCATTGTGGGTTTCCTCAATGCCGTGATTTTTATCGGCATTAATATTTTCAGTGAACTAGCGTTAAGAATTAACCCCATTTTGATAATTCTTTCAGCGCTGTTTTTCTATTACGGATTTCTAGTGGTACTGACAAAAAACTTCATCTATTACAAATATTCCAAAGAGAAGTTAGCACAGGAAAAACAAGCTCGTTTTAATTTTTTGTTGGTTTTTTTCGCGGTAGTCTTGGTAGTGTGTAATAGATTAAAAGTAGAATTCACCAATAATCTCTTTACACTACCCCTTGTTGAACGTAAAATCACAGATGAAGAAAGTCTTGAAAAGTATGTGAAGAAGTTACCCAAAGACCAAGTACGTTACTATATTGGTTGTTACGGGGGAGGAATGAAATCAAATGCTTGGACTATGACCGTACTCAAAGCATTATACGATCAAGACAATGATATTTTCAAAAAAACGGTGGGTATTTCTGGAGCTTCAGGGGGCACTATTGGTCTTGCTAATACAGCGGCCATTTTAAATGCAAATAGTGCCAAAGAACAGGCCTGGGACAGCATTATTAAAAGTATATCAACGGAGAATATTCTATCGCTTGATTTAACGCATATTTTAGGCAGGGATACTTTTAATCACCTTTTAGTCCCTTTTAAAGATCAAAGAGGTAAGGATCGCTCTTCAAAGGCAATGGCCCATTATGCAAAATTGACGAATAACACTGATCAAGTTTACAAACCCACACCGTATCGTGCCTTTTGGAAAAAGCTATATGACGATCAAGGGCAACAGTTTCCTATTCTTATTTCAAACTCTACGAATGTGGAGGGAAATGGTGGAATGGCCGTTAGTGTACGTACCGATGATTCAATAGCCAAAAAGATTTTGTATCAGGATTCCGATGATGTTCTCGAGATTCTCAAAACCAAATATGATCCTCAAGGTAATCGTATAAAAGACGACTCGTTGACACTTAGTTTTTTTGACGCTGCTTCTACCTCTAATCGTTTTCCTTTGATCAGTCCTGCAGCGAAAATTGAAACCAAGGGACACTTTAACGACGGTGGTATTTATGAAAATTCAGGGCTTCTTTCTGTTCTTAAGCTTTTCAGGGCTGTTAATTACTTAGAAAAATCTAAGCATATCGATAACTTAGAACAATGCAATGTTTTCATAAGTATTATCAATGACAAGAACCTCTATATCAAGGAGTATCTCAAAAAAGTTGCAGGGAGGCTCAGCACTAGTATGGTAAATGAAAGTACGGAAATCAGTGCCATTCTAAATGCCGTGGCAGCGACGGAAATGCTTCCTATTTATGTAAAATCGAATTTAGAGCTTATGGAATATTCTGATGGACAGCATGTTGAATTCCGTAAAATACTACTTCCACATCAGTTTACTGTTGCCGATATTAAGGCAATTTATGGAGAAGAACTCGATTTGGGTAAAAAAGAAAGTTTGAATGAAGTCCATAAAAAATTATATAGAATTGTTCAACAGAACAACACTGAAATCAAGGATTTGGTGAATCAAAAATGTTTGTTATTAGGCAAACCTGTAATAGAACCACCAATGAGTAGAGTAATGGCCGAGCCTGCCTATGATTTTATGAAGACGATGCTTAATCATGAGATGACGAAAGATGTCATGAAGAAAATAAAAAATGATGGTAAAGAATAACTTAATTTGAACCTAATTTGCTTGATGTTTTATATCAAACCAAGGAATATAAAAGAAAACTAAAAAATCGTGCATTGTTTGACAGTGGTGGTGTTGACGAAGTAGAAGAGTACGTAAATACGAACACCATGAAATTGGCGAAAAGGGCGTCAGCAATTCATGAAAAGAAAATCAAAACGAAGTACGGCCCTCTTGTCACAAGTTTGGATGCGCACAGCCAGTTGGGAATGATAGTGACTTTAACCGAAGAGCGCCAGTAGATTTCCCTAAAAAGTTAGAAGTAGAGTTATCAAGTGATCATGTTGTTAAAATTGATGTTGAAATGGATGTCGTAGAAAAGGAAGGTTAGAATCTAAGGCTCTGTTGGCTAAAATATCAGGACTTTCAAAGGGTAGGGAAGAAGTACTCAATGAGGATGTGGCTTTTGATCTTCCTCGATTGGTTGTGATAATTCAAATATTAAAACCAAATTTATTTTTAGATTAAACTAACAAACCCTCAGCTTCAACAATACGGATTTTTCCCCCGAATTATTCGTCTTGTATCAAAAGAGGGTTTTATGAGTGTTTTTTTTCGATGAACGCTTTAAAGACCAAATGAAAGGCCAAAATTCAACCCTAATACCTCATCGTAACGTACATTGACTCCAAAAGACTTTACGAATAAATATTCTACAGAGCCATTATAAAAAAGGTCGTTTACTGTAAAGTTGGCCGTTGACTGTCCAAATTGACTGTCTACAGTGGTATCTCCCCACCCATAGAAATATCCAACACCTGCTGAAACCTTTAAACCTTTTATCGGGAATATACCATAGTTCAAGGCCCCCGAGAAGATGTAGGTATTTGACTTTGACTCTCCGCCACCAATGTCAGTGTTCGTGAAAATACTGGTTGAACCAAGCTCGAATTCCAATCCGTGAGTGCCAAATTTCGCCAAAGGTATTGTAGATACAGCTTCGAGGCCAATGGTACTTACACCTTCCACGGGGGTTTTTCCAAACCCTATGTTAATTTTTCCCATGGCTGGGTATGATGGACTATCTTCTGTTTTCTTTTCCCCTGTATCTGTTGTTGAACGAGTAGTATTTACTGTTGTTGCAGGTGCTTTTACCTCGGTCACTATATTAGTCGAAGTAGTTTGAGGTACTGATGAAGATGTACTTTTAGGCATAGTCTCACCATAGTGTTCCTTTTCCCCAGATTTGTATACGATAACAAAAATCTCCTCTTTCTTAAGATTGTATATGGGTCCATCTTGTCTGTCCCAATGTTTGTATTTAATGACATCTTCGGTCACTTCCAAGACTTTGGCTGTAATTTCTTCATGATCCATTTTAATAATGATGTCTTGGGCGGCTAGCGAGTTTGTCGCTAGAATTAAAAGTGCTACTAAAAGTGCTTTTTTCATGATTTCAAAATTTAATTGTTTGGTTTATTGTATAGAATCGTTTCTGTTTTGATTTTTGAGTTGTCCATTATTCATTTTAAAAAAGGACCTGCGGTTACCCGGTTTCAGGTCCTTTTCAACTAACTCAAACTAACATGGACTTTGTGCCGTCGGTTGACGATTCGAATCTACCGTCGCACTTCAATTTTTCAATTGATTCTTTCAAATGTCATTAGATAACCATAAGGTTCATCGAGAATAGATATGTCTACAAAGTTGATTTCGAGTGTGGTTTGGCTGACATTTTTTAAGAATAACTGCTCGCCTTCGGTATCAATCCCGAAGTTGAAGCGGTCATTTTCAAGGGTATAGTTTGCACTGTTAGATTCATCTATCGACCCATTGCAATCGTCGTCCCAGTCAGCCGTTAAACTGTTCTCGGTAAAAGTCCAAACATTGTTGCAACTACTTTCATAAATAAAGGTCTCTCCGTCGGTATCGAGCTCAGTTATAGGTTTCCATTTACCTAGCAATAGATTTTTCTCTTGCTGAGGGGTCTTGTCTTTGCTACATGCGGCGATTATAAGCATGAAGAGAACAATGATGATTTTTATTTTGTTTCGTATCATGGTATTTTTTGAATTAGAGGCCAGTGCAAATGGAGTTTCGATCTTCTTTTAATTGAGTGATGAGGTCATCCAGTGATTCTCCTTGAAAGGCCTGTTGGCCAGTACACGCCCTGATGGCCTCATACCAGAAGATTACCGAATCATAATATGCATTGCAGTTCTGTTCGGTAGGATTGTCCGAGAATGTTTGTAGCGCATCCAAATACCTGTCAAGGTATATGCCCGAACCGTCAGAAGCATTTAACAAATCACAATCTATAGCACAAATATTCTCGTCAATCAAACCTCTGCAGCTAGGTTCGTCGCAGTTGCCGCACATTAAAGCTATTTGGTTCAAGTTGGCCTGTGATACTTGGCCAGAACTTGTGTAGGCAAACTCATAACATCGCACATCATGACAAATTTTAGAGAGGTTGTTACACATCTCCGCGGTAACCTGAAATTGAAAGCTACCAGTTCCACTGGTGGCATTATTGGTATTGATGGGCACAAAATTGATTGGGCCTGTGCTGCCAAATCGCATTCCTATGGCAGTCACGTTGCCATTTGGTGCGTTAAAGGGAATATTGGCACTGGCAGTTTGCCCAACCTGGAGGGCCATGGGTGCTCCTGAATTGGCACCTACGGTTATACTATTGTCAACGGATGTTCCATCGAGATCCGGATCAACGGTAAAGGAACCGGCGGGTAGAATGAGTCCAGAATTCAAATTTGCCTCAACTTGGGCCTGATCGCTAATACCACCTCCTTGTTTTTTTTCCTTATTACATGAGAAGAAGAAAGTTGATAGTAGTACACAACAAAGAATGGTTAATCTGTTTAGTTTCATAATCATAAATTTTGGTTTGTTTTACTGGAGATAAAAGTATTGGCGACCTAATAGTTCAACAATACCTATTGATGGGTATTTTGAAGAGAATCCTGTAGGAAAAGGTTTAGGAATCGAGGATGTGGGAGATTATCCACTAAAAAATGAAACTAAATTGAGTTGTTTTTAGATTTTGTTTTTATCTTTCGTAGGCCTCTTATTCTTCACTTGTGAATTTATATTCTTAACAATAAACAAATACCTATAAATGGGGATGGTTTTCTTGATAATCAACTACTAGTTTTATCCCAATGTTAGCCAATAGAGTTAAATATTTTAAATACCTAACGCAGCAACCATATGATAATTTATGTTGGGCAGCTTGTGTTGCTATGATAGCTCGCTGGTTATATAGAGATCCAGATATTGATTTGGAGCGTGTTACAAATACATACCTAAACAATGGAAAACAGGCAATAGGAGGACTATACCAGCTTAATCATCCTGTTTCAAAGGATGAAATCCCTCAGGTTTTTGAATCAAATAGTGTTAATGGGAGGTTCTATGATAGCTACCTAGTCAGTGAGAATGTTAAATTCTCAATAGACAATAACAGTCCGATTCTAGTATGTTTAGAAAGTTTAAAGTCTAGATTCTCAGGTCATGTGTTAATAATTGTAGGTTATAACTCTGATCACTATGTAGTTCATGATCCCTATACCAATAGTGAACATGGACTAATTGATAAAGACAGACTTCAAAGAGGTTATGAGAAAACCTCATGGGTCGAAAGTTGGTATGATTTCGATAAGTTAAATGGATGAAATTGATAAAATATTAGAAGAGAAGATTCAAATACTTAAGGATTTGAATTTCTTGAAGGTGGAAGATAACGCTAAACTCGCTACAGGTAGATTTATTGGTCATGATTTAGTCGAGAGTCGATTTGCGAATAAGACCGAGGATAAAACCATACCAAATGGCGAAGTGATATACCCAGTTCTTATTAATGGAAATCCGGAATATGAATTAAGGGTCGAAGAAGATCCTACCAATGGTAAAATCAAGTTTCTCTCAATAATGAAGACTAAAAACGTAATTGAGAAACAGAAGTATTTGGAGGGCATTATGAGTTCGGGAAGAATAGGAGATGTAAAATTACTAGAACTTCCTTATTTACAAACAAGTTTCATCATGGATGAAACCGAGGCGGGTACAGTATTTTATAGAAGCAGTGAAATTGATTTATCAGACAACATATTAAATACAGGTAATCCATTGATTATAAATGATTTGAATAATTTAATACAAAAATTTAAAGAAGATAATTAGTATTAATCCAAAACCAAACAAATGCATCAAACATTAATTTCAAAAGTTGATTTTACACCATCGGACGATTGGCAACATGTTGTCTCAAGACAGGATTATGGAACATTTTATTGTATATATCTAAAGGTATTGGAAGTTTTACGACCTGATATCAAAATAAAAGGCAATACCTCGAATCAGTATAGTTATAAAATTAAGTTCCATCTTCAAAATTTTGAAGGGGCCGTGACCGTTGGTATTTCTGATGTGATATTGAGAATACCAGATTCAAAACAAAAAAATGATGAGGAAGATGATTTTGATTTTCAATTTATTTTATCATGTAAACCTTTTTATGCGAACCCCCAAAGTGGCGAAATAATCGTTGAAACCAAAGAGGAACTGAAAAGCGGAAAAATCGTTGATTTTTTTGTTGAAATGGATTTTCCACCACATGACATGTATAACCCGAAGAACCTGCGTGATTCAGAATACATTAGTCCTGAAAGGCATGTTCGCGACGGTGAAGAGGTTTTTGATATTGTTGTAAAAGAAAGGGACGGATACGGAAAGCATGGTACGAATAAAAGATGTTATCAAAGAAGAAGTAAAATTATGTAGTTCTGTGTTGAAAACCTTTTTTTTGTTCTGTTGTATCTTATTATTGCCTTTGAAAATTTTTACTCAAACCGCAGGTGACATTCTGTATCAGTGTTATGAAAGTGATTATGAAGAAGCACGGCATCTGTTAGAAATTTCTGAAATTAATGATAAAGCTAGATTTTACCTCAGTACCTATATTTCTCAGAATCTTAATATTCCTCTCAAGAATTTAGAAAAGAATTTTTGTGATTCGGCAAGTATCGAGAGATTACCTATGAATTTTTTGATATGTGGAGATAAAGAGTTTTATAGTGGTATGCGAAACTATGTGGCTCTTGAATTGTATAAAAAGGCCTATCATTTGGGTTTAGAAATTCGTGATACCTTGATTCCGAAGATTGCTTTGAAATCGATCTTGGAAGTGATATCAACTCATGACAACATGCAAGATTCCGAACCTTTTCTTGATTACATACAAGATTTCAAGAATATATCAAATTCCGATTTGGATAAGGGGTGGATCACTCTCTATGATTTTCGTTCCAAAGAACGTAAGAATAATCAAATAAATGAGCTTCCGGAAAGTTATTTGGACCAGACTAAATTATTAATTGAGAGGAGTAAAAATGATAATTTAAAAGGTATTTTTTACAGTTATTTAGTGTCATACTACTCGCACAACAAGGTTGACGATGATAGTGTTTTAAAATATGCTAATATGGGAATTTCACTTTTGAAGAAAAACCCAAATATGATTCACAGTGAGAGAATCTCATCAATTTATAATAAT
Source organism: uncultured Maribacter sp. (assembly GCA_964614665.1). Classification (GTDB taxonomy): domain Bacteria; phylum Bacteroidota; class Bacteroidia; order Flavobacteriales; family Flavobacteriaceae; genus Maribacter_C. The sequence continues at coordinate 6,343 of CAZTLZ010000061.1, read as the reverse complement.
CTTGGAGCTTTTTATGTAAATAAAGAAATGCCAGAAAAGGCATTGGAATATTTAGATATACCGGTTCCAGAGTTTCAGGGTTATCTGAGAAAATTTTCAGACAGTTACCGGTACTACCGTAAATACATGGCTCACTCGGCTTTGAATTCTGATAGTATTAATGAGATGAATATTAAATACCTTGAAGCTGAAATTGCCTTGAATGATTTGGAGTCCATAGCATTGATAAATGATGCCGATATCAAGTACAAAACTGCAGAAAAAGAAAAGCAAATTTTGATAGAACAGCAGAGGGCAAGGACCAATAGAAATTGGCTAATTGCGGCAGCTTTGGCATTGCTGTTAGGTTCTGGTGTTGCAGTTCTCCTTCAAAAAAACACGACCAAAAAGCGCCAACTTGCCGAACAAACGACTTTGCTTGAACAACAAAAAGTAGAAACGTTGTTAAAAGAACAAGAGCTGGTCAGTATTGATGCCATGATAGCTGGTCAGGAAAAAGAACGCCAGAAGGTGGCCAACGAACTCCATGATGACTTGGGTAGTTTAATGGCGACCGTCAAATTACATTTTGATAATGTCAAAGTAGACCAAAAAGATCCTGCATTAAAAAGTGCGCAGGATTTGCTGGAAAAAGCGTATCAAAAAATTAGAGGGATGGCGCATGCCAAGAATTCTGGAGTGATGGCAAATCAGGGGTTACTTCCAGCTGTACAAAAGATAGCACGGACCATCAATGAGACAAATGCTCTAGAAGTGACGGTTGAGGATTTCGGACTCGCGGATCGTATGGAGAATTCATTGGAGCTAACCATTTTTAGAATACTTCAAGAACTAATGGCCAATATCATCAAACATGCTCAGGCCACCAAAACAAGTATTCAGTTTACCCAACATGAAGACAAGCTAAATATTATCGTAGAAGACAATGGAAAAGGTTTTGATATGTCAAATATTGCCCGTTCGTCAAACGGCATGGGGCTTACCACCATCGAAAAACGCATTGAACATCTCGAAGGTACCTTCACGGTCGATAGTGTTTTGGGAAAAGGGACATCAATATTAATCGACATACCTCTATGATAACGGTAGCTATAGCAGAAGACCACCAGGCCTTAATAGATGGCATTCAGTCCTATTTGGAATATGACGATGATATCGCCATTGTAGGGTATGCTAATAACGGAGAACAGCTACTTGAGATAATCGAAAAGCGTCCTCCTAGTATTGTGTTGTGCGATATACGTATGCCCAAGCTGGATGGAATCGCTGCGACCAAAGTGATTAAAAAAAACTACCCGAACACCAAGGTAATTGCCTTTACCATGTTTGATCAAGAAGAAGCCGTACGACAAATGCTTCATGCCGGTGCAGTGGGCTATATATTGAAAAACTCCTCCTTGCAGGTTGTCAGAGAAGCCATTCGCTCTGTAGCAAGTGGCAAGACCTATTTCGATAAAAATATTCATTTACCAACGGCTGAAAAAAATCAATCGAAAAGTGTACTCTCCAAACGCGAGAAGGAAATATTGGGCTTGATTGCTAGGGGTAAAACATCTCATGAAATTGCCGATGAACTTTTTATTGGTAAAAGCACAGTGGACACCCATCGTAAGAATATGATCCGTAAACTCGGACTTAGTGGGGCAGGGGAGCTGCTAAGATATGCATTGGAAAAGAAGTATGATTTTTAGTGATATAGGGCTATTCACCTTTTCTTAAGACATCTACATTTTGAAGTGGGGTTTCCTCTTTTGTCCTTGCATACCCATTCGTAACCTGGCTTCTTGTTGCACGCTGCTTCATCCTTGTTGTCAGTAATTGCAAAATTTGGCTTAATTTCAAAACTAGTAACAGTTACATTTTGAACGCCATGTTTTTTTAGAATTTTCTCGAATTCAATGTATAGCGTTTCAGAAGAAGCTTTATCTATTTTCCCTTTAAATTCTGATGCTTTCATAATTAATTGTTTTTACTAAATATAACAGTTGTATCTCTTAATATTTCAGTTGCTGTCTGACACGATGCGATAAGATATAATTTACCTGTATAATCTTCGTTTCCTAAAGTGAATTTGTTCACTACTCTATCTGAACCACTTTTGGTTCTATTTTGATAATTATTAAATAATCCTCTCACTCTTCCTAAGGTATCCGTCACGACTGTTTCAACTTGGATTCCCGCATTCACCAAACCAATAGGCCTTAGTAATTCGGTTGTTATTTTAAGTTCTCTAAATGATTGAGGGTTGATAACCAAAGAATCACTATACACGTTAATCTCATCTGGAAAAGCATTTTGAAACCTTATGTTGGTAGTTCTTGAAAATTGATTGCCATTTACGGATGCTGTTGCCTTTACTTTAATGGTTTCTGCTTTGTTGTGTACAACGAATAATTCCGAGATACGTTGTTCGATTCCATTATTTGATGTAAATACTAATTCTTGACTACTGTTTTCCAAACTGTCTTTAAATACAACAAAATCGATTTTTTGGTCGTCTTCTGTTGAAAACTCTCTTTCAAACGAAACCACAACTGAAACTCTTGAAACACCATCAGCAGAGGTGTTATCATCTCTAACATTTAGGGTCATAAGTTCAATTAAAGAAGATGGACTGAACTCATCGGCATTTTCGCAACTTTGTGCTAAACAGGCTAGAATAATAATTATGGTAATTTTTTTCATGTTTTATTTCTTAAAATTTGCACCAACCGAAGGGATAAGAGATTCTATCCATTTACCAATTTCTAAGTCAATAGAAAAACCTAAATAAGGTGCAACGGCAAATGATTTATTACCATTTACGGCATCAATTTTATTATAAATTAACCCTCCGGTGTTTATTCGCAGGGCATGACTGCCGACCTTGTAACTTCCTCCTAACATCCATGAAATTTTGTTGAAAAAGTCTTCACGTGTGTTGGTTTCTTCAAGGGAGTTCAATGTAATGCCAGTGTGAATCGACATTCTTTGCCACAGTGTTAGTTTAGATAGACTTAAGGGTGCATCCTTATTCGAAGGTGAAAATGCTATATTAACTCCTAAGAACGGTGTCCCTTTTATGTTTTTAAAAGAGCCTAATTTATAGGCGACTAATCCGAAATCAGGAACAACGGTTAGTTTATAGGCCGTTTGAAAGGATTGGGGATAGGTGGATAGATTTGTGCGATACTCTTCAACTGCCGTCCTGAGCCCTTGTAAATAATTTGGAATAACACCTTCGGTTGTATTTGTTGATGATTGCTCAAGCTTCTCTTTTAGAATTCTTGTGATTTTGATAAAATCATAAAATTCACTTTGTGATAATCTATCTTTGGTAAGTATTTCTCTTAAATTCTTTTCATAAAAATCATAAATGTTTTCAAAATCATGATACAATCCAAACCCGAATTTTTCTTGGTCCAAAAACTCCCAAGTGTCATCGATTGTTAGATTTACTCCATTCTTATAATATTCTGGTGAACTTATCCAAGAGGCAAATTGTACAATTTTTTCAAAGTTGGGCACGTCTTGCATTAGGGTTGGAAACTTCTCAATAGTTAAGTTTGTTAATCTCTGTTCATCATTTCTCGTAAGATTTTTTAAATCGAAATTTGAAATACTTGCTTTGAAATTTTCTAATTCTTTTACAGTAGGCCAGTAATAGATACCATATGGCTCTTGGGAATCACTAATCTTTATCAAATTCTTCATCCATTTTTTACGAATAGGATATTTCGGCTTACCTTCCAAATGCATTTGAAAAAACACACTAGCAATATTATCATCTTTTTTAACATAGGTTGTCTCAATTACATAGGTTCTGTTGGCTTTGAGAGGAGGAATAAAAATCATATAATTCTCCTTATTTACCCTCTTATAGTCAAGGGCTATTACTTCATCCGTGAACTTTTCTGAGAAATTATAACTGATGGGCTTTCCTGAATTATAGTAATCCTTAGACCCTTTTTTACTTAAAACCTTGAGTTTAAAAGTCTCGACAATTACGTAATCTTCTGATAATGTTATCATCCTTGTAAAAGGAACCCCAAAAGGTGTTTTTTCATCCTCCTTCTCTTCTTCCTCCTCCTCTTTTTCTTCTGATGCCACCGTCACATTTTGATACGCCTTTAAAACTACCTGTCCATCAACTTCTTTAATAATTTTTTGTTCTTGTGGCTTGTTTTTCTTGTCTTCCTCTTTTTCTTGCCCAAAGAAACTCTGCCAAGAGCAAAGGCATAGAAGTATAGCTAGTATTTTTTTCATGGTTGGTCGGTTTTCTCTATTTACGCTCTACGAGTCTGTTACTCACGTTTTCTTTTGAATAGTTTCTCCTCAGAAATCAAATCAACAACAGTTTTTAGTTTATGCGCATTTTGACCTAAGGAATAATTTTTTTTGATTTACCAAGATAACTTTTTACGATTCTTGGCTTGCAATTGTACAATAACCAATTAGAGACTTTGTAGTTACCAAAACTATTCCCACAATCATAGATGCGGTGGTATTTATGACAATTTAAACCAAATTCTGTTAAATTAATAATTAGAAATAAACAGATTCAATTCTAAGGAGATTTACTTTATTTTTTCTGCTCTGATTCATAAAACATAGTTGTTCCTAAAGGTGAACTCTTGAATGCCTTTTGGGAATCCGAGATTGTAAAATTTGAGACGTTATCAAGTTGACCTTCTGTATTTAGTACCCCACTGACCTTTTGTATATATGTTGTCGTTTCTATCTGTACGGTATATGAAGTTGCACCGGCACCATTGTCCGCATAATAATGTACCTGTACCAAATACTGGCCTAATGGAGGGTTCTCGCTCCAAAAAATATTTTCCGGCCTTACTCCTTCTTGATCGTCTATGTCAAGTATACCACCACTTGCGGAGCTGGGGTTGTTAAAATAAATGCGTTCACCTAAAGGATCGGTCACCCAGAGGTCTATATCACTGTTCGTATTCCATATCAAGGTTACTTTGACCGCACCATAACCGGAGGTCAACGCGCCGTTAGCAAGGGTAATATTCTCCTCTCCCACATTTTGTGTCATAACCTCTTCCAAATCTTCTATGGTCGACATAGTACCTATTGTGGCAGAAACACAAGCCGGAATATTAGCGGTGGTCGTACAGTTGAAATAGTCAACTAAATAGGAAGTATCACTGATGGCCCGAGCAATGGAGGCATCAGCCTCAATATCTTCAAGTACGTAAATGGAGAACTGGGCCAGAAACCCTGAGCAAGCGGCCGCTGACAGAAACCACCCTGCTCCACCGGAATATACCGTAAGCGCGCCTGAAACTGCGCAAACACCCATACTCCAGGCTAAAGATAACCCAGAGACCATTTCTTTGACTTTTTCATTTGACCCCTTAGAGGTAGCACCTAGCATGGCTTTGGCCGTAAGGCCATTAATAGTGCTTATATCAATATCACGAACATAACCCACTTCACCTTTGTCATCAATTATAGCGATGTCAAGTAAGGTGTTGTTTTCTTTGTATTGATATAATAGTACCCCGCCATCTGAGGCAAACAATTTGGTGGGTAAGCCAGTAAATTCATCAACATCCATAACCATTTCAAGATTATTTTCCTGATAAACCAGACGGTCATAGCGGCCATCTAAGTCATTGTCGATCATCGCGGCTTTCCCTCCATCTTCATGTTTTAGAATCACTGGCATACGCTGATCCTCTGTAACCATGAGTGCAGTACCTTCGATTAAAAGTGATTCATCATTATGGATGGGTTTTGTGGTTTCTTTTTTGCAACTCGCAGTAAGGAGTAGGCCGATTAATACTATTAAAATATAGCTTGCTTTTTTCATGAGAGTATTCTAAAAGAGTTTATGCAATTATCTATTTGTTAGTGTTATGCATTAAATGAATGAAAACAAAACTATAGGCAATCCGAACCATAGTAAATACCCATTCGTGGGTATTTTGTTTAGATGGATTTCCTGAATAGCAACCTTCAGGTGACTTATAACGCGGGGCCGGGGGGGATAATGTTGTTCTCTAAAACTTCAGTAGTGCAAATACAACTGTCAAGGCACAAAAAAGCCTTGGTGTCTAAAAGCAAAAAATCCAAACAAGCGAACTTGATGGATTTTTATGTTTTCATCCACAACACAGTTGTGAATGATCGTGGAGCCGGGGAGAATCGAACTCCCGTCCAAACAAGCAATTACAGTACTTTCTACATGTTTAGTTTCCGATTGATTTTCGACGCATGCCTGACCGGAAACGGCCTAACAAACGCTTATCTTCTTAAGTTTTAGTGCTACTATCAAAGTGCTAGTAGCCTTATATCGACATTTATGGTGCTCCTGATTGAATCGCCGTCGACAGAGGCT
>CAZTLZ010000060.1:0-18385 GCA_964614665.1 uncultured Maribacter sp. | reverse complement strand
GGTACTTAATTTGCCGGCATATTTATTTTGCCATGTATCACCGATGTCCACCTCGTCTTGGGCGTAAATAAAAGTCATTTGCTCATAGCTATTGGATAGTGCCTCAGACCCGAATTCTTTTTCCAATGATTTTTTCATGGCATTTTTTGAAAAATCATCTTCCAACCCAGAGGATTTTGCCATTCGCGTAACTAGGCTATCCCCGCCCATAACTTCTAGTATGTCCCCTGTTTTAGACAGTAACATTTCAACAGGTTGATCTAACAGGCTATTGAATATCTTTGATTGCATGTCGTCTTCGGAAACCTCTTTAGCATGCACATTCATCAATTCCCCTTGCAAACTTGAGGTCATCAACAAATTCAAATCTTTAAATTCCATAGCCACCTTATAGTAGTTGTTGTATTCCCCAACCACTCTAAACTCTAAAATACCATCAAGTGTATTAGTCAAAACATGCGATGTACCATCAAGCTCTTGCGTAATAATTTGTTCTGCATTTTGTTTGACCAAAAAAGTATCCCCCTTTCTTAGGTTGTATTTTAAAACCGATTGCCCATACAAGCCCGCAGTACAGACGGTAAAAACAACTAGGATCAGAATATGTTTCATAAGGCTTTTTTAACCCAAAAATGGGTTCCGGCAAAAATACTAAAAATCCTAGTCGAGGGTGGTATGCATCACTCAAAAAATATTTTTACATTTGAATTTGGCAAAGAAAAAACTCTTCGTATATTTGCGCCCAGTTTTGCAGGTCGTTCTGTAAAACGACACAACAACGAAAAGGATTTTAAAATGCCAGGTCAAAAGAGAACATATCAGCCATCAAAAAGAAAGAGGAGAAACAAACACGGTTTCAGGGAGCGCATGGCATCCGTAAACGGTAGAAAAGTTCTTGCAAGAAGAAGAGCAAAGGGAAGAAAGAAGCTATCTGTATCATCTGAGCCGAGACACAAGAAATAATGACTCCATATTTTTAAAATATTGAAGGTGTTACTTTTTTAAAGTAGCACCTTTTTTTTATGCCTCAATTGCTCATATTTATTTAATTTTCAACTATAAAAGTTTAGAGAGAACATGCCAAAAAGAGAAGATGTAAAATCCGTTTTGATTATTGGTTCAGGCCCCATAATAATTGGTCAAGCCTGTGAATTTGATTATGCGGGTTCACAATCATTACGTTCACTTCGCGAGGATGGTATTGAAACAATACTGATCAATAGTAATCCAGCGACTATCATGACCGATCCGTCAATGGCCGACCATGTTTATTTAAAACCATTGACTACAAAATCGATTGTTGAAATATTAAAAGAGCACCCTCAGATTGATGCAGTGCTTCCTACAATGGGTGGGCAAACGGCATTAAACCTTTGTATTGAAGCGGATGAAAAAGGAATTTGGGAAGATTTTGGGGTGGCGATGATCGGCGTTGATATTGAAGCAATCAATATTACCGAAGACCGTGAGAAGTTCCGTGAGTTAATGTTAAAAATTGGTGTTGGTATGGCACCACAGGCGACCGCAACTTCATTTTTAAAAGGAAAGGAGATTGCACAGGAATTCGGTTTTCCATTGGTGATTCGGGCTTCTTATACCTTGGGGGGAGCTGGGGCCTCGATCGTTTACGATCCTGAAGATTTTGATGAGCTTTTAAGTCGAGGATTAGAGATATCGCCTATTCACGAGGTCATGATCGATAAGGCCATGATGGGTTGGAAGGAATTTGAATTGGAGTTACTTCGTGATAGGAATGACAATGTTGTAATAATATGTACCATTGAAAATATGGACCCCATGGGAATCCATACAGGAGACTCCATTACTGTTGCACCTGCCATGACACTTTCGGACAGGACTTTTCAAAAAATGCGTGATATGGCCATCAAAATGATGCGCAGTATCGGTGATTTTGAGGGTGGATGTAATGTTCAATTTGCGGTCAGTCCTGATGAGAAAGAAGAAATCATCGCTATTGAAATCAATCCCAGAGTATCTCGATCTTCTGCTTTGGCTTCAAAAGCAACAGGGTATCCTATTGCAAAAGTGGCTACCAAGCTAGCCATTGGGTATACTTTGGACGAGTTAGACAACCAAATCACGAAATCGACCTCGGCCCTGTTCGAACCGACTTTGGATTATGTAATCGTAAAAATTCCGCGCTGGAATTTTGACAAGTTCGAAGGGTCAGATAGAACTTTAGGTCTCCAGATGAAAGCTGTTGGCGAGGTGATGGGCATAGGTCGTTCTTTTCAAGAAGCATTACATAAGGCTACCCAGTCCTTAGAAATCAAACGAAATGGTCTAGGTGCCGATGGAAAGGGCTACCGAGATTATGAACAGATTATCAATAAGTTGACTATTCCGAGTTGGGATCGTGTTTTTGTTATTTACGATGCTATTCAATTGGGGATTCCACTGAGCAGGATTCATGAAATCACTAAAATAGATATGTGGTTCTTGACCCAGTATGAAGAGCTTTATCAACTGGAAAAAGAGATTTCAAAATATACAATTGCTAGCATTACCAAAGAATTGTTGTTGGAAGCGAAGCAAAAAGGTTTTGCCGATCGGCAAATAGCGCATATGTTGGATTGTTACGAGAGTGAAGTCTATAATAAGCGTACTGAGATGGATATCAATCGAGTATATAAATTGGTTGACACCTGCGCCGCTGAATTTAAGGCAATGACACCCTATTATTATTCTACATTCGAAGCAGAGGTCGAAACTGCCGACGGAGACCGTTATGTTGCCAATGATAGTATTGTATCCGATAGAAAGAAGATAGTTGTTCTTGGCTCTGGCCCAAATAGAATAGGGCAGGGAATCGAGTTCGATTATTGCTGTGTGCACGGCGTTCTTGCAGCGGCAGAATGTGGTTACGAAACCATTATGATAAATTGTAACCCTGAAACGGTTTCGACGGATTTTGATACTGCTGACAAACTCTATTTCGAACCCGTCTTTTGGGAGCATATTTATGATATCATTCGTCATGAAAAACCAGAAGGTGTAATTGTGCAACTGGGTGGGCAAACCGCTCTGAAACTTGCTGAGAAATTATCCAAATACGGTATAAAGATTATTGGCACTAGTTTTGAATCACTTGATTTGGCCGAAGATCGTGGAAGCTTTTCTGAAATGTTGAGAGAGAATAATATTCCTTTTCCTGAATTTGGAGTTGCTGAATCTGCTGATGAAGCTCTGGCGCTTGCCGATCAATTAGATTTTCCATTGCTCGTAAGACCATCTTATGTACTTGGAGGACAAGGCATGAAGATAGTCATCAACAAAGAGGAGCTAGAGGCCCATGTGGTTGATCTGTTACGTAAGATTCCAAATAACAAATTACTTTTGGATCACTATCTGGATGGAGCAATTGAAGCAGAGGCCGATGCGATTTGCGACGGAAAAGATGTGTATATCATTGGGATTATGGAGCATATCGAGCCATGTGGCATCCACTCAGGGGATTCGAACGCCACATTACCACCTTTCAATTTGGGTGAGTTCGTGATGCAACAGATAAAAGATCATACTAAAAAAATCGCCTTGGAATTAAATACAGTGGGGCTCATCAATATTCAATTCGCGATAAAAGATGATATGGTTTACATCATTGAGGCAAACCCAAGGGCATCGCGAACGGTTCCGTTTATTGCAAAAGCCTATAAAGAACCATACGTAAATTATGCTACTAAGGTGATGTTGGGCGAAAAGAAGATAAAAGATTTCGACTTCAAACCTGAGCTAGAGGGCTTTGCCATTAAGCAGCCAGTATTCTCGTTCAATAAATTTCCGAATGTGAATAAGAACTTAGGGCCTGAAATGAAAAGTACAGGCGAAAGTATCTTGTTCATTGATAGTTTAAAGGATGATGATTTTTACAATTTGTATGCTCGTAGAAAGATGTACCTGAGTAAATAAACCAAAAAGGATAAACTGAAGGCCCAAAAATCTTGAGATTTTTGGGCCTTCCTTATTTAGAACTGTGTATGGTATTTTACAGGGAATTGTTCAGGAATTTCATCATTTGATTCTCCAAGGTTTTGTCTCAAATCAATTTCAATGCCTCTTGCAATCGTAGAGATAGGAACGTCATTAGCAGTTCCTTCAAACGGATTTTCTCCAGTTCGGCCTATTCTTTCCATGGTATGGAATACCCAAGCTACAATTACATAAAAAGGAATGCAGAACCAAACAAATAAATCACCTATTATTGGGTAATCCTTCTTAAAAGGTTCACCAATTTCAGCGAATTGAGGTACTAGCGCAAGGGGAAGTAGAAGAACAAAAATCCACATAAAAAAATGATTGAGCGTAGCGAATTGCCTTGGGTATGGAAAGTTCTTAATACGCTCACTTTTTCCTTGAAGTGTAAAAAGTTCTTGTAGGATAGCTTCTAATTCTAAAAATGAAAACTCCCAGATGATGCCTTGTTCCTTGAGTTGTCTCAGATGATGCGATTGTTGATATAACAGTGCTGTTTGTTTGTTGCTCTTGCTCACGGCATCTTCAAGGTCTGTTTCAGAAATGTACGGTCTTAAGTCGTTTTCCAAATTTGAATCCATTTCTGGCGGTCGTACTCCCCACTCGGTATTCGTGCGATGATTCGAGGTAGTCTCCCACGGTTTTGGAACTCGCATGGCATGACGTAGTGCTGTCATCCAAGCAATATGACGGTAGGTAAGAATTTTGATTTCTTGTTGTAGTTTCTCATCAGAAACGGTAGTTGTGGTATGCTCGTTGGTCACCATATCCTGAAGAAACATTCCGAAAGTTCTTGAAGTATTTACAATTCCGCCCCATATTTTCCGTGCTTCCCAAATTCTGCCATAGGCTGAATTGTTTTGAAAACCAATTACAAATGCCACCGCAGTACCGATCAGAGCCAATGGTGTCCATGGGATTTTAAACCATGTTAAATCCAAAAAATAATAGGCAGCAACCCAAGCTAAGATGATAACTAGAAATAATAGTGTCTCAAAGCGAGTCCACCAGGCCATTTCACTTGCGGTATAATTTCTTTTAGTATGCATAAAATAGATTTTCCGTTATAGAGTTTGCTATTTTTTATCCCACTCCGTATGAAAAATCCCATCACGATCCAAGCGCTCATAGGTATGTGAGCCAAAATAATCGCGTTGTGCTTGGATTAAGTTTAAGGGTAATCTTGATGAAGTATATGCGTCGAAATAGGTCAAGGAATTTGAGAGCCCTGGAACAGGAATTCCATTTTTAGCAGCATAAGCGACCAATTCTCGTGCCGAACCAACGGTACCTTGAACTTTCTCCACAAAGGTGGGTGAAAGTAATAAGTTCGGCAATTTATGGTCCGCTTTAAAGGCTTCGGTAATATCTGCCAAAAGCCCAGCTCTAATGATACACCCAGCACGCCAAATTTTGGCAATTTCCGAGATGTTCAATTCATAACCGTATTCTTCCGAAGCATCAGCAAGTTGGTGTAGTCCTTGCGCATAGGTCACAATGAAGGAGAAATACAACGCCTCTTCAGCTAATTTTGCAAGTCGCCCCTTATCCATCTGTTCAACGATGGGTCGATTGTAAAGCACATCTGCTTGAATGCGTTCTTTTTTCAAAGCCGATATTTCACGCATGCTTACCGCTATATCAATGGATGGGACAGGAATTCCCAAATCCATAGCATTTTGGCTTGTCCATTTACCTGTGCCCTTTTGTTTAGCTTTATCTAATATTTTATCGACCAACCTTCCTTCGGCTAGATTATCTTCTTGCTCAAAAATTTCTGAAGTAATTTCAACTAAAAAAGATTGCAATCTACCTTCGTTCCAACTGGCATAGGTCTGATGTAGCTCATCATTGGTATAATCCCCACCTTTTTTAAGCAAGTCGTAGATTTCCGAAGTCAATTGCATGAGGCCATATTCAATACCGTTATGAACCATCTTAACATAATTACCTGCAGATTTTGGACCCAAATAGGCAACACAAGGTTCACCTTGATATTTGGCTGATACGGCCTCAAAAATGGGTTTTACATGTTGATAAGCTTCCTTATTACCACCGGGCATGATACTCGGTCCCAGACGCGCTCCTTTGGCACCTCCCGAAACTCCTGCTCCAAAAAAATGAATTCCTTTGTCCGCCAAATAAGCCTCACGGCGGTCCGTATCAGTAAAGAAAGAGTTTCCTCCATCAATAATAATGTCATCTTTATCTAAAAGTGGAAGCAATCCCTCAATAACTGCATCAACAATTTTCCCTGCGGGGACCAACAACATAATTTTTCTAGGAGTTGAAAGTGCCTCCACAAAGACTTTGGCATCCACGGTCGCATTTACCTTCCCGGTATCTCCACCTTCTTCAATGAGCGCATTAACCTTTTCAGAATCTAAGTCGTTGCCAAAGGCGGAAAATCCATTGTCAGCAACATTTAAAATAAAATTACGCCCCATAACAACCAAACCTACCAATCCGAAATCATATGTATTCTCCATCGATTATTTTTTTCACTCACGTCAAGACGGGAACCTTTAATTTCCTGCTTTTAGCGATTATTGTTTTCAATCGGAAATCCGACACTTTCAAAAATAAATCAAAATATTCAGTTTTGATTGTATCCGGGCTTGGAAACTCCTTAATGATGGTTATATTTAAAACCTGAGATTCACTCATCATTATGAACAAGACAGAAAACCAAATGCTAATTATTTTCGGGGCTTCCGGAGATTTGACGGCTCGAAAGTTAGTGCCAGGGTTATTTAAACTGTTTAAAGGAAAGCATCTTCCCGAAAACTTTGTTGTATTAGGAGTAAGTAGAAGTAATATGACAGATGCGCAGTTTCGAGAAAAGGTGGTTGTACAAAGTGATTATTTAAAAAATAGTACAACGGTAAAAGATTTTGGTTTGGTCGATGCTTTTGCGGATAAAATATTTTATGAAGACCTGGGCTCAACATATGATGTGGATTACAAAAGTTTAGAAAAACGAATTTCAGATTTAAATTCAAAGTACCAGACAGACAATAACTATATTTTCTATTTGTCAACGCCTCCAAGTTTGTTTGAGGCAATTGCTAAAAATTTGACCGATCAAGGTCTTAGTGATGAGTCTAAAGGTTCTAAGCGTTTGATTGTAGAAAAACCTTTTGGCTATGATCTGGAAACAGCAAAGGTGCTGAATAAAGGGTTGCAACAGTATTTTAAAGAATCACAGATCTATCGAATAGATCACTATCTCGGTAAGGAAACTGTTCAAAATCTATTGGTCACGCGTTTTGCAAATAGCATTTTTGAACCTTTATGGAATCGGAATTATATAAGTCATGTAGAGATTACTAATGCTGAGAGTGGCGGGGTCGGTTCCCGGGGTGGTTATTATGATGGCTCAGGTGCGTTACGTGATATGTTTCAAAACCATTTGCTGCAAATTGTTTCACTTATCGTAATGGAACCGCCTATCGATGCAAACGCGGAGGAGATTCGTAACGAAAAAGTGAAGGCACTCCGTTCACTTCGTATTATGCAAGACGAGCAAACGCTACATGACCATACCATTCGAGCACAATATGTTAGTTCGAAAATAGATGGTAAAACAGTCTTGGGATATCGTGAGGAAGAAGGGGTGAATCCTGAATCTACTACGGAGACTTACGCTGCGATTAAGTTTTTTGTTGATAATTGGCGTTGGAAAGATGTGCCCTTTTATGTGCGTACCGCCAAACGTATGCCTACCAAAGTGACGGAAGTCGTAATACATTTTAAATCACCGCATCATCAGATTTTCAAAGACTCCGGAATGTTCAATAAAGACAATAAGTTGATAATTCGCATCCAACCAGATGAAGGGATTTTAGTTAAATTCGGTGTAAAAGTACCGGGGCAAGGCTTCAAAGTAGAACGGGCAAACTTAGATTTTTATTACTCCAGTCTTACGGAAACACATGTGATGGAAGCGTATGAACGTTTGCTTCTAGATGCCATGCAGGGAGATGCTACTCTTTACGCTAGAGCTGATGAGGTTGAGGCTGCCTGGGAGTTTGTAAATCCAATTCTGGACTATTGGAAAAATTCTGATGCAAGAGTATATGGATATTCTGCCGGGGTATGGGGCCCAGAAAATGCTGATGAATTAATTGAGGGTTATGGTATGTGGCGAAACCCTGGTCCCAATTTGGCTGACGACCCTGGGTTTTGTGTTATTTGTTAGAGATGGGGAGATAATCGGTAGCACAATTTTTAGAATGAGATACGGAAACAAGTTCAACATAAAATGAAACTTAAAATATCAAAAACAAAACAAGAAGTTGCCCATAATTTTTCAAAATACCTGGCATCATTAATAGCTTCAAAAGAAACAGTACATATCGCACTTTCCGGAGGAAGTACGCCAAAGGTTGTATTCGATGAGCTAGCAACGAATTTCAAACAAGAAATTGATTGGAATGGTGTGCATTTATACTGGGGCGATGAGCGATGTGTTGAGCCAATAGATGATCAAAGCAATTATAAAATGACCGTTGAGCATTTGATTTCCAAGATTGTCATTCCCAAAGAAAATATCCATAGATTAAAGGGTGAAAATAACCCGGAATATGAAGCTAAACGGTACGCTGAATTTTTAGATGATAACTTGCCTAAAGTGGATGATATTCCGCAATTTGACTTGGTAGTTTTAGGTATGGGGGACGATGGACATACGGCATCTATTTTTCCATATGAAATTGAACTCTGGAATTCCAAAAAATACTGCGAGGTAGCTATTCACCCTGATTCCGGACAAAAAAGAGTATCCATAACGGGACAAATCATCAACAATGCTGAAACTGTTGTCTTCTTGGTGACAGGAGGAAATAAAGCGGAAAAGTTTACGGAAATCAAGAACCAAACCGGCAACTATCAAAATTATCCGGCAAGTCATGTAAAGCCAACTTCAGGAAGATTACTCTGGTTTTTGGATGAAGCTGCTGTCGGAACTACTTCAGCTCAAGCTTGATATTTTCATCTTTAAGCGATTCTAAATAATGGGCTGATTTGAAGTTTTTCGAATCAAACTTTGTATCTCTTTGAAAGGCCGCCTCCTTTCTATACTTACTACGTGTAAAACGACGAATACCTTGTTCGTCTTGCACCAAAAGTCCAGGAACTTCAATGCTACGCCCATTGTGATCTTTAGCGACCATAGTGAAATAAGAAGAATTGCAATGTCGTTTTTTACCAGTAGTAATATTTTCTGATTCTACCCGAACGCCTACAACCATTGATGTTCTTCCTGTGTAATTGATCGAGGCTTTCAAGGTCAGTAACTCGCCCACCTCGATAGGACTCTTGAAATCCACTCGATTTACAGAAGCGGTTACACAATATTTTTGAGAATGTTTTGATGCACACGCAAAAGCAATCTGATCCATCAAATTTAGAATGTGTCCACCATGTATTTTACCTCCAAAGTTGGAATGTGATGGAAGCATCAATTCCGTTATTGAAAGCCGTGACTCATGTGCTGTTTTGAACTTTTCCATGATTGAGGTCTAATTCTTTAAATGTGGGGATGTTTCTTTTTCTACTTGTGTAATGAAGTACTTGGTGTCACCGAGCCAAAAAAATGTGGCATAACGCTCCACATAGGTCAGTTTCACATATTGCCCCTGATATTCCTCTAATCCATGAATTACCTGTTCGTCTCTGGTCAATACCGAAAATTTAAAAATTTGGGCTCCAGAGATGCCTTGGCTGATTTCGCCTTCCCACGTCTTGAAAACCACTCCTTTTTTACTGATTTTGATTAATTCGCCTGTTCGTACACCTTCACTGTACGGAACGAAATAGATGAAAGCATAAATGATTGCGAAAAGAATGACAATTCCTAATAAAGTGACTATCAATGCTTTCTTCATAGTTTTAGTTTTGGTTCTTCAAAATCGGCCTCATCGGATGAGAGGTCATCTTCTTCGGCGCGCTTCAAAATAGGCTCGGGAATGGATTTTTTGGCTTTGGCGCCCATTTTCTTTAGTTTTTCGATACTCACAATGATATTGCCGCGCCCTTCTACTAATTTGTTCATAGCACCTTTGTACTCATCCTTAGCGTCATCCATTTTTTTACCCACCTTGGTCAAGTCGGTTACAAAACCTTCAAATTTGTCATATAGAGCCCCTGCCTGACGGGCAATTTCTATAGCATTTCGTTGCTGCTTTTCGTTGTTCCACATACTATCTATCGTGCGTAAGGTGGCGAGCAATGTTGATGGGGTCACTATAACAATATTTTGTTCGAATGCCTTATTATACAAGGAATTATCATTGTTTATTGCAATTGCAAACGCAGGTTCTATAGGAATAAAGAGTAACACAAAATCGGGACTTTCCATTTCGTAGAGATCCTCATATTTTTTGGCCGACAACTGGTCAACATGCCTTCGAAGAGAACCAATATGGTCTTTTAGGAATTTAGCTTGTTCATTGTCATCATCCGCATTTACAAAACGTTCATAGTCCGTAAGTGAGACTTTTGAATCGACGATCATCTTCTTGCCGTCAGGAAGGTTGATAATTACATCAGGAAGTACTCGTTTACCATCATCCAAGGTGAAACTTTGTTGTACCACATACTCTCTATCTTTTTCTAATCCTGACTTTTCAAGAACGCGCTCGAGCACCAATTCGCCCCAATTACCCTGCATTTTACTATCCCCTTTTAGCGCCTTGGTAAGGTTTTCCGCTTCTTGGGTAATTTTGAGGTTTTGAGTTTGAAGGTTCAATAATTGTTCTTTCAGCGCGGAATGTATACTGATATTCTCTTTTTGACTCTCCTCGACCTTTTTCTCGAACAACTGAATCTTTTCATTTAAAGGTGTAAGAATATCTTTGATATTTTTTTCATTACGCTCTGTAAACTTTAGACTTTTCTCCTCTAAAATCTTGTTGGCGAGGTTTTCGAATTCTTTAGTAAATTTTTCTTGTAGTTTTTCTACTTCTTCTTTCTGTTCAGAATTCTTGAGGCGGAGATTTTCCATATCCGACTGATAGCGAACGAGCTGATTTCCTAAACGTTCTTTCTCTTGCTGTAGTTGTGTTTTTTGTTCCTCTGAATCACTTAAACGTCCTTCCAAAACAGAAAGGCTACTTTGAAGCTGGTGCTCTCTTTCCTCAAGGGTACTTTGGCTTGATTGGGTCTTCAGTTTTTGAATATAATTGCCTAGGAAGTATCCCGCCGCAAGGCAAACCAATCCTACTAATGTGTAAATGAGAAAAACGTTCATCGAAAAAATCTAATCCGTAAATATACAAGTTTGCCCTCGAACTTTTTTGGCCAAGTCTTTCAAATTAGTCATTGATTTGAAAAGTGCGCGTGTCGGAATTGAAAGTAACTGTATCAGGAGGGAATAAATTGTTAAAGGCTCCACCCTCAATAAGATCCTGAGGTGTTCCGAAGGAATGGCCATTCGCATTCATTAATAGCATTTTGTCACATAATTGAATTGATAATTCAATTTCATGACTTGTGAACAAAATAGTTCTACTGGTCTCTTTGGCAATCCTTTCCAATAATTTTAATACTTGAATTTTATGATGCAGATCTAAATGGGTGGTGGGTTCATCTAACAATATGATTTCTGTATCCTGGGCTAAGGCTCTGGCAATCATAACTCGCTGCAATTGACCATCACTTAATTCATAACACTTTTTGTGCGCTATTTCTTCCAACTCGACCATTTCAATAACCTCTTTTACCTTAGCCGTATCAATGGCCGATAAGGTGCCTAGCCAATTGGTATAGGGCTGCCGACCCAGAGTGATTATTTCGGCTACTGTCATGTTTTTTGATACAATGGGTTCGGTAAGCACCAAACTGATTACCTTGGCCAAGTCTAAGTCTCGGTAATCACTAAGTGGTTTTTCATTGATTTGAACCGTTCCCGAAAGTGAGGATTGAATTTTAGCAAGGGTACGTAACAACGTAGATTTTCCAATTCCATTGCTTCCTACAATTGCAGCAAGTTCTCCTTTTTTAAGCGCAAACGAAATGCTACTGGCAATAACAAGCTCCTCTTTTTTGACGGGATAGCCAATTGAAAGTTCATCCGTTTTGATGGTGTAAAATGAGTTTGTCTTCAAAATACCATTTTTCGTTTTCTTACCAATAACCAAATGACCACTGGTGCCCCTAAAATACTTGTAATGGCGTTTATAGGCAAGACCTGTGCTGAACCCGGTAATTGTGCCAAAAGATCACACAAAAGCATCAAAATGGCACCACAAATCAAGACGGCCGGCACTAAGACTTTATGATTGGAGGTGTCAAAAATCTGACGCGTTAGATGCGGAACGGCTAGACCGATGAATGCTATGGGTCCTGCAAAGGCAGTAATACTTCCTGCCAGTAATCCAGTGGCTATAATGATAATGAATCTCGATTTTTTGAGATTGACACCCATACTCTGGGCATATCGTTCCCCCAGTAGCAATGTATTCAACGATTTTATCGATAGAATACTTAATATAATTCCGAGAAGAACAAGTACTAAAAGCAAGACCAGTTGTTGCCATGTTAGATTACCAATACTACCAAAAGACCAAAAAATGAATTGTTGCAGACGTTCTGCATCTGAAAAATAGGAGAGCACACTCACCAATGCGGCGGTGATACTACCGAACATCAACCCTATAATCAACAGCGCCATGGTATCCTTTATTTTTGACGCCACGGTCATCACTATAAGGAGCACTAGAAAACTTCCAATACTTGCTGCCACTGCCATTGATATATCATTTACAAATTCCCAAGCCAAAATACCTGAAAAAAGTGAAGTGCCCATAATCAACAAAGCAGCACCTAGACTAGCTCCTGAACTGATACCCAATACGAAAGGCCCGGCCAAAGGGTTTCTGAATAATGTCTGCATTAACAAGCCACTAAGGGCCAATCCACCGCCTACTAGAATTGCCGTAAGTCCTTTGGGTATTCTATAGTTCCAGATGATGTAGTACCATGATTCGGTTTGTGTCGATTTACCGATAAGTGCATTGAGGGTCTCTTTTGCCGGAATTAGAACAGAACCCAAACTAATGTTCAAGATAAAACAACCACACAAGGCAACTACTAAAAGTAGGAATGGCATGTGATATGTTTTTCTGTTGTACAAATTTAATCAAGAGGTTTGAAGAAATAGGGTTGATAATCGGGCAACAACTCTGGATGTAAAATATGGATTAAATCTTTCAAAACGATATCCGGTCGTTGTGGTGCCAGTTCATAATACCACAAGCCGCCTGTTGCACCTACGGTCTTGGCAAAGGAGAACACCTTTTTGTTTTTAAAAGCATCGAATTGCCTGTAGTGTAAACTGCCTTCTTCCAAATTCTTGTACGATGTGAACTGCGCTGGACCAATCCAAAATTGACTATGTTGTCCTATTTCCAATACAGCCTCCCAGCTTAAAGAAAGGCTTCCTGTCTCCGAGGTATTGGCCCAGATATAATTTGCATTGGCATCTTTGAGAAACTGAGCCGCCCAACTTTTACCCCCTGGAGTGTACCACACATCTTTGTAAAGGGCACCACTAATGACACTCGGCTTTTTATTAGCTGTCTCTGCTAACGACTTAGCCTGTAGGTAAGATTTTTCAATGTCATCAAAAATCAAATCGGCGGCCTTTTCTTTTTGAAAAAAAGGAGCGAAAAATTTAATCCACTCCGCTTTACCTAGAGGAGATTCCTCTGTCCAATCCCCATTGTATACAACGGGGATGTTAGAACTCTGAATCGTTTCGTATGCCTTATTTTGATTATTAATGCTAAAACCAACAACCAAATCAGGGTTTAGTTCAATCACCATTTCCGTATTTAACGATTCATTGTTTCCTAATTCCTTGATGTTTCCAGATGCTATGCGTTTTCGTGTTTTTTCGGAAGAAATATATTGGGTATCTGGGAATGCGATAAGCTTTTCATCAACGCCCAAGGACTCAAGCGCTGGAATGTGGGTTGTTGACGTTACCACAATACTTTCCACAGGTACGGTAATAATGGCATCGTAGGCATCATGGTTTAGTGTAACTGTCGCCAGAATATCGTGAGGAACGAGTGCATAGGTAAATACTGATTCGGAATTTGGCCATGGCGATGTTATTTTTACTGTCGTAATACCAGAACTGGATTTTTCCACGGTAAAACCCTTCGCATACTTGACCGTACTATTCACAGGCATCTTTGCCGGCAGAATCGATGTTTTTTTTTCTTCCTTACAAGAGGATAGAAGGACAAGAAAGTAAATGAGCAGAAATTTTTTCAAAAACAAAATTTTGTGATTCTCAAAAGTAGTATTATTTAATCTTTAAGGATAAAGATTAAACAAAATGTATATCTTCGTCATGATTTAAGGTTCATATTGTTTTTAACAATATGATTAAAAGGGAATCCGGTTGAAATCCGGAACTGTACCCGCAACTGTAAACTTTTACTACTTCGAAATTTCGGAGTTACAGCATTTTTCTTTAAGAAGAGTTGTTACAACTGCATTACCACTGGTCGATTTTTAATGACTGGGAAGGTTAAGTAACAAAAAGTAAGTCAGGAGACCTGCCATTAATTCATCTGCCGATGGCAGCTAAAACTATTGTTAAACTTTCGGGATAAAAGTTTACATGTGACATACATGCATTCGCTCGATTAAGAGATTTTAAAAAATGAACAAAAGGATTTTTTCCCTTTGTGGCTTGGCTTTGTACTGCCTACAAATGGAGGCACAAGAAATGCCGCAAGACACTATTTCCATTCAAAAGTTGGAGGAGGTCGTAGTAAGCGATTCTCGATTTGCCTTAAAGCGCGAGAACTCAGGTAAGACAGTGATTCAAATCACCTCTCAAGAATTGGAACGTAATCAAGGTCGGTCAGTAGCTGAATTGATCAATACCAAAAGTGGAATTGAAGTAAACGGTAGCCGTAGTTTTGCCGGACAAAATGTTTCGGTTTTTTCACGTGGTGGAAACAACCGGCAGGTTTTGGTTATAATTGATGGGATTCAAGTCTCGGATCCTTCCAATGTCAATGCAGAGTACGACTTGCGGCTTTTGAATTTATCTCAGATAGAGCGTATCGAAATTGTCAAAGGGGCTGCAAGTACACTTTATGGTAATGCAGCTGCGACTGCTGTTATCAATATTACCACCAAAAAAAACACGGTAGATGGGGTATCGCTGGAAGTTGCTTCTAGTATGGGAACGAATCAGTCACAAGATGAACAGAAATACGATATCTCTGATTTCTCAAATAACGTCACCTTGCAATCTAAAAAGGACAGGTTGTCAATTCTGGTTTCTGGAGGGCACCAATATACCAACGGATTATCGGCTGCAATTGGAACTGAGGAAGACGCCCTTTCACGCATTGACGGAAATGTGAAGTTGAGGTATCGTTTCTCAAATTCCTTCAATATTTCGACCTCGGCGTTCTACACTAAACTCAAAAGTGATTTTGATAATGGCTTTCCCGTTGAAGATGCCGATTTTAGCTTTCGTAGTGAGCAATCGCGTTTTAGTTTGAACTCTACTTATACTTATAAAAACGGAAGCCTTAATTTAAGCGGAGCTTTAAATCAAATTACAAGAAGTTTCGAATCCAGTTTTCCTTCTGCTTTTGATTCGCGCTCCATCGTATTGGATATTTTCAATAAATACACTTTTGACAAAAAGTTCCATACCATTTTAGGTGTTAATTTGATTGATAGTGAAACATACTTCAGTGAACAAAGAAATACAACAACTGTGGACCCTTATGTAAATGCAGTTTTCATTAGTGATTTTGGTTTGAATCTCAATGCAGGGGCTCGTTTGAACAATCACAGCGAATATGGTAGTAATTTGATTTATAATTTGAACCCTTCTTATAGGGTAAAGATGAATGACGGTTATGTCAAATTTTTAGGATCTTATGCGACCTCTTTCATAGCTCCGAATTTATCCCAATTGTTTGGTCCTTTTGGCCCCAATCCCGATTTAGAGCCAGAGGAAAATGCGACTCTTGAAGGTGGAGTTGAGTACCGCCCCTCGGATAGATTTCGTTTTAGCGCGGTGTATTTCAATAGGAGGGAAGACAACCGCATTCAATTTACAACGATTAATCCGGAGACCTTTGAAAGTCAATATCGAAATTTTGATATGGTTGCCAAGTTCGAGGGTGCTGAAGTGGAATTACAAACTAAGCCATTTAAGGATTTGACGGTGACCGCTAATTATACCTATACTGATGCGGCCGAAGGCTTGGCATTACGTATTCCCAAGAGCAAAATAAATAGTACCATTGGCTATGAGTTTGGGAATAGTACCTATTTATCATTGTCTTATCAGCATGTTTCCTCACGTTCAGATACTGATTTTGCCACCTTTACCACTGTTGATTTGGAACCTTTTAATCTTATTGATTTGTATGCAAAACATGATTTCAATAAAACCTTAAGCATGTTTTTTTCAATAAACAACTTATTTAACAAAGCGTATTTTGAGGTGCTGAATTTTACAACCAAAGGAAGAAATATGCGTATTGGCCTTACCTTAAAACTTTAAGCAGGGCTTTGAAAACAAAAAATGCCCGGAAATTCCGGGCATTTTAACTTTTTACTATGTATTTTATTTTTCATTCAGTAAGTCGTTGACATACATATTATCTCGGATCGGGGTAAACATCTCTGAACCAATGAAAACATCAATAGGCATTTTCACCGTAAAATCACGTTTAGCCGATTGCCCGACAATTTGTTCCAAAGCCTTTGCCAAGAGTGGCTCGGTCGGGTCTCCGAATACCCCAAGATTTGCCAAATCTTCCTTAAGCGGAATATCTGGTTCAAAACCAGTAGTATAATCTGAAAAACCTGCTGAATTTTCGTTTCGGCCTGTTAGTGGTTGAAGCGCCCACTCATTGTTCTTATTAATTTTATTTACCCTGGATGGAGTGTACAAATAATCGTTATCGCGATCATCTACTAGAGTTACAGAAAATTCGTTCTTTCCCCGTGTTGTATCACCAATAAGAACAACATCCATATAGGGATCAAGGCCATTGATGACCAATTCGCTTGCCGAAGCAGAACTTTTTGTTACCAAAATATACACCTTGTTCAAACCCAGCGTATTGATACTGGTTCCAGCAGGTGTTTTGCTCTTGAAGAATCTACGAACGTCAGAACCCCTATTTGCCAACACTTGAAGGTATTTATCATTCCACTTCGCTTTCAAAAAGATGTCATTAGTGTTGGTGCCATGAATCATGCTGCCTAGCAACACCGTTGTATTTACAGAACCCCCTGGATTATACCGTAAATCCAAAACCAAATCGGTAACGCCGGCCGACTTAAATCTACCAAACACCTCATTGAGTTGCTCGTCATATTCATTAAGAAATTGCTGATACACTAAATAGCCAACTCTTTTCTCTTGAATTTCAAAAATCTTATCTAAAAAAATCGGGTCTTCTTGTAAACCCTCTTGCTTGGTCAATGTAACTTCTTGACCGTTAGGGGTGACTTCATCATTTTCAAAACCGGCTAGATTTAGGGTATAGGTATCTGAATTGTCCCCGAAGAGTAAATCGAGATAATTATCCAGTGTTAGGTCCTGTCCATTAACTCCGGTAAATAAATCACCTCTACTGATGTCTTTGGTGCTAGCATCTGAACCAGCGATAACGTAACGCACATAACCATAAATGTCGTTAGTGCCAGAAGGATTGATCAAACCAAATTTTAAACCGTTACTTTTATTAATGCCTGAGAGTGACTGGGTCAATATTCGATAATCTTCATTGAATACACTGAATCTATCTTCACTGAATTTTAGTTGATTTCTAAAAAACTCAGCGGGATTGTCTTCAGAAAGTAGAAACTCGGTGTACTTTGCAGAACCTTCGGTCGTAAGGGGAAATTTGTCATCCGCCAAATTAGGGACTTCGGCTTGCCAAAAATACCAGTAATTCATAGCTTTCCACATAAAATCTTGCACATCAACACCGGCGTTGGGGTCAGGATCTACGCTTCTTGGTATAGAAAGACCGTCATCTTTACTACATGCAGCCAGGATAAAAAAGAGAAGTACTGCGGCTATTTTTAAATATTTCATTCGTGATTTATTTGATATGTCGGGTTCGGTTAAGCTAAAAACAACTAAATGGGACTCAACCCTACTTTTTACTAGCTTTTTAGTTTAAAACAAACTTATGACGTTTTGCGTATAAACGTTATAATTAACTAACATAATATATTTTGAATTCCTTACTTGATCTTGATGTTGAATTTCTCTGGCAATGTGGAAGGCGTATCCCTAAAAATCAACCTTCCGCCAGCGGCCTTATCTAGTGAAGAACCAGTTACAAAATCAATAGGGAATTTAGCACTTAAATCTTTTTTACTC
>CAZTLZ010000059.1:0-18457 GCA_964614665.1 uncultured Maribacter sp. | reverse complement strand
GAATAAAAGGGGCTATTATTCTAAGTTAAAAATTGATTTTGTCCTCTTAAGAACTTGTAATTCCAAATTAGGCTAGCCACTGTATTGGCCGGCCCCTCGCTAAAAATGTCTACTAGACATTTTATTAACGCTAGGTCCCTTGGCGGCATTACCCGCCCAGGTTCATTGGGTATAATCTCAGCCTGAATTAACAAGCACCCCTTTGAGATAAGACAAAGATACGACCAGTACACTTATTTTTCCTAAAGAAAACAACAAATAATTAACTTTTTAAAGAAGTCAAAACTACCCTTACTTACGTATCTATAACAAGCACTTATTTCGAGCATCTTATATGAGCAACGAACCAAAAAACAAATTTACGGTCAAGATTATTTTTAGTTATCTGGTGCTCGCGTTTTTAGCCGCTATATCAGGGTACTTCATCTATACTGAAATACAAACTTATACCTCTTCTGAAGCTTCGGTTGAAAACGACACTAAGCTTTTAAAAACTGGTTCTTTCCTTACCGAGCTTTATGAGGCAGAAAGTCTTTCTAAGCTTGCCTTAAGAACTAAGGCCAAAAAGAACTTCACAAACTATTCCCAGAAAATCGATTCCATTTTTCTGCAAATAGATACGCTTAAACAGTTGACACAAAGTGAGAACCAGAAAGCACTGTTAGATAGTGTTCAGATTTTACTGAATCAAAAAGTTGCCAACAGCGAAGTCATTATTTCACTCAAAGTCAATACGGATCCCAACAGTTCAATTGATAGAGCTTTGAAGGAATTTAAAAAAATGGAGGCTTCCTATGGCAAATTAACCATTGAAAACTTCGAGAAAAATCCCGAAAAGCTTACACCCTATAAACGAAAGGTTCTGAATGATTGGGTTAATTATCTAAATGCAAATATTCCAGCAGACTCAGCTTCTGTTCCAAGTGCAAAGGCTATCGATTCTATTATTGACGCCTCAAAACTATTACTGGCGAAAGCCAAAATCAATAATACCAAAACACAGCGATCTTTGGCTGAAAAGGAAATCAATCTAAGCCGAAACGACCTTGAGCTATCCAAACAACTTCAAACAATTATCAGCACCTTTGAAAAAGAAATTCTGGTCAATTCAAATAATGATAACTTAAAGAAACAAGCAGCTTTGAAACGCAGTATCCGTTTGGCAGGCTTCACAGCTTTATTGGGATTACTTATAGTTTCACTATTTGCCTTTCTAATCAATCGTGATTTCTGGAAGATTCAGACCTATCGAGGTAAGTTGGAGAAAGAAAAAAAATACTCTGAATCATTATTGAAAAGCAGAGAGCAACTAATTTCGACCGTTAGTCATGATTTGCGTACACCCCTAAATACGATTAGCGGATATTCGGACCTTCTTGAAAATACAGATCTAACAAGCAAGCAAATAGGGTATGTTAAAAATTTAAAATCCGCTTCTGACTATGTCGCTAATTTGGTCAATGATCTATTAGATTTCTCAAAGCTTGATGCAGGCAAGCTAAGAATTGAAAAAGTGCCCTTTGTTGCTGCACATTTAATTCAAGAAACTGCAGAGAATATTGAAGAGCTTTATCGCCATAAAAGATTGAAGCTGCAGCTTGAAATAGACCCACAGCTAGAAAAACTGGTTTTAGGAGATCCTTTTCGAATTCGCCAGATTCTTTCAAACCTTATTGGCAATGCTTTCAAGTTCACCGAAGAAGGATTCGTGAAAATCGTTGCTAAGGGCAAAACCGGAATAAATAAGTCACTACAATTACAGATTGCCATTAGTGACTCAGGCATTGGTATTCCCAAGGAAAAACAACAACTCATTTTTAAGGAATTTACACAAGCAGATAGAGATACCGAAAAAAAGTTCGGAGGTTATGGTCTTGGTCTTACCATTTCGAAAAAACTGACCGAATTACTTAACGGTTCACTCGAATTGGAAAGTAAAACCGGTGAAGGCAGTACTTTCAAATTACTATTTCCATTAAAATTGAGCGAAACGAAAGTCAAAGAAATCCAAAAAGAGGCTCCTTACCTATCTAAAAAGCTTCGGATGTTGATCATCGATGATGATACTGCGCTTCTGCAAATGCTTAGGGAATTAGCCCAAAGCATGGGTATCGCAGCACATACCTTCTCTAATTTCCTACAGGTAGAGCATGACTCACATCTCGATTATGACCTGGTTCTAACGGATATTCAAATGCCGCAAGTAACGGGATTCGAAGTCCTCGATAGGCTGAGGTCAGGCGAGTACCAACATTATAAAGGACAACCTATCTTGGCAATGACCGGAAGAAGAGATCTTGAGTCCGAAGCCTATACCTCAATAGGATTTACCCAAGTTTTGCAAAAACCTTTTTCAAAAGGCGAATTGATTGCCGCACTTAAATTGCTAGGCTTGAAAACACAACAAAGCTCAGAAAAAGAAAGTCCGATTCGCCTATCGAATCATGAATCAAATGTTTACAATCTAGACATCGTTCATTCATTTTTAGGCACTAATGAGGATGCCATTTTTGATGTCTTACAGACTTTTATTAGAGATACCAAAACCAATATGGGTTTGTTGGATGAAGGTCTTGAAATTCAAGATTACAACCATATCAATCAAATTGCGCATCGCATGCTACCTATGTTCAGACAACTTAAAGTTGATAGTTGTGTACCTATTCTAGAAACCATGGAACTTGCAAAAAATACAACTTTAGATAGCATTTCACTAAAAAACTTGCACAGTACACTTCGAAAAAATGTTGACATTCTAATTGCTGCTCTGGTTACTAGATTGGCTACAAGTCCAAGTTATAGTGATTAATCCTATTGTAGAGTGTTTTACGAGTAACCTGTAAAAGTTTTGCTGCCTTGGATTTGTTGAAGTTTGTCTTTTGCAAGGCCTTTATGATACTTTCTTTTTCAAATTCAGACTTTGAAAAAGCTTCCGAAAGCTTCTGACTTCTCGCAGGATTCAATAGCTCTTGGGGCAAAGCTTCAAGCTGCACTTCATCTGAAGTAGTTAATAAAACGGCTCTTTTTATAACGTTCTGAAGTTCACGTAAATTTCCTGGCCAATGATATTGATTGAAAACATTCCAAACTTCGTCTGAAAATCCATGGACTTCTTTCTTAAGATTTATATTCGCCTTCTCAAGAAAGTTATCCGCGAAAAGAACAAGATCTTCCAACCGCTCTTCCAAGGATGGAATATGTACTGAAAACTCATTAAGTCGGTGATAAAGATCCTCTCGAAAATCACCTTTTTCCACGGCTTGTTGCAAATCTTCATTTGTGGCCGTGATAATGCGCACATCTACTTTTATTTCTTTGGTGCTACCAACCCGTTTAATTTTACGTTCTTGAAGTGCTCTCAGCAACTGTATTTGGTTCTCATAAGACAAATTACCAACCTCGTCCAAAAATAGGGTTCCGCCGTTCGCAGCCTCAAAATTTCCCATTTTATCTTCAATGGCACCGGTAAAACTTCCCTTTAGGTGACCAAAAAACTCACTCGCCGCCAATTCTTTAGGAATCGCACCACAATCCACAGCAATAAAATTATGATCACTACGGTGACTATTATCGTGTATGGCCCTTGCCGTCACCTCTTTACCTGTTCCACTTTCCCCTGTAATCAATACCGACATATCGGTAGGTGCCACTAGTTTAATATATTCATCAAGTTTTCTAGAGGCCTTACTTACGCCTGTAACACTTTTGCCAATTTCAAGAGTATTTGATTGGGGCTTTTTCAAAGTCTCAGTTGTTTTAACGGTATTCTTTACCACGGACTTGGATGATGTGACCAACGCTTTTTCAATCAATTGTACAATATCATCAGGCGTAAATGGTTTTGAGATGTAGTCGAAGGCGCCTTTTTTCATTGCATTTACCGCGGAACCCACTTCTGCATATCCGGTCATCAATATCACCTGAGTTGAAGGGTTTACAGCTTTAATTTCACTAAGCAGGCGAATACCGTCATAATCAGGTAAGCGCAAGTCGGTAAGAACAAGATCAAAATTTTCTTTCTTGAATTTTGATTTTGCTTCTGATGCACTAAAGCTAGTCTGCACTTCATATCCGCGTTTGGTCAAGAATTTCTGCAACATTTGACAAAATGCTGCGTCGTCCTCTATAATCAAGATGTTTGGCATAAAAACGATATCGTGTTAACTATCTACGTAAAAATAGTGCTTGAAAGCTGTCTTCATTTTAAAATTATCATAAAAGAGGTTGAAATATGTACTGATTTGAAAGTTAACAAGCATCGTAATCACAAAAATTCTGAACAACAAAACCCCACCTTTCAGTGGGGTTTACCTGCATTTAATGAGCAAGTACAAATGGTATTATTTGGGGTTAGGTTTCTAGCACCAAGAAGAGAAAAAGAAAGGGGATGTACATGTACATCCCCTTTCCGACCAAACCAACTTGATACAAAACAAATAACTCAAGTTTACTCTACAATTCTATCCAGTTACCCTCGGCATCTGCATATAATGTACCTGAGGTACCGTCTTCTAAAGACACCTCAAGTTTGAACTGTTGTGCTTCATTAACATATGCTTTATCAATAGTAGCTGTTGGATAATTTTTGGCTACGGCCTCCGTAACAGTTTCTGGCAATTCCGCAACTACTACTTCTGAAAAATCATCTTGAACGGCTATTGCCTCAGTTGCGACCTCTTCAACCGTAGTTTCAGCGTCTTGTGCGAATGCTGTCACACTTCCGAAAGCCAATGCAACTACCATAACTAATTTTTTCATAATCCTTAATTTTATGTTCATAATTAAACTTGTAAAGAACATTGAAAATATGATACCAATATTTCATGTGTTATTAAAAGACTGAAAACCAATTCGTTACTAATTTTCAAGAATTTCAATGGTGTGTAATTCTGTGTAATCCTATTGAGAAGCGAGTAAAAAATAAACGAAAGGCCATTTATTTGTTTACCTATGAAATACTCTTTAGCCCGCTAGAGCTGTCCCATTTTCACTTACAAATCCCACCCAACAAACACTGGTACTAAAAAAGCCTCGTCTGAAGACGAGGCTTTTAGAACTAATAACTCAAATTTTAGTAGAAGAGCTATAATTACATCTCTATCCAATTACCCTCGGCATCAGCGTAAAGCTCAACTGTTTCTCCGTCATCTTTGGCAACTTCTAATTTGTACTGTGCAGCTTCGTTCGTGTAAGCCTTAGAAATAACAGCTCCAGGATGAGCGGTTTCTAAAGCTACTGCAATCGCTTCTGGTAATTCTTCGATAGCTACTTCGGCAAAAGCATCTTGTGCTTCCATTACTTCAGTTGCAGTCTCTGTCACTGCAGTTTCTTCTTCTTGTGCAAATGCAGTCATCGTTCCTAGAGATAATGCCGCAACCAATAATACCTTTTTCATTTTACGTGTTTTAAAAATTATACTTATTTGTTTTGATAATCGCTTATATCAAAGAGAAAATGATGCCATTTGACATTTGTAATTTCAAATAAATTTAATTTACTGATTTTCAGGTAATTAATATAGTCGTATTTATTTCTAGTTTGTATATGGATGTGTAAATACCATCAAAAGTGTGTAATTAATACACACCTAAAACTACAATCAAAAACTGGGGCTTCGAAAAATACTGCCTATACTTGATGGGAAGTTTTGAGCAAATCGTTGACTGTTTTTACAGGGTTAAATGTAGTAGAAGCTACTTCAACGAAAATGGTGTTCCAAAAGGCCATTCCTCCATTCCATAGACCGGGTAGTTCTAAAGCTTTTAAAGCCTTTCCGTCTTTGGTTTTTTCAGTAATAAAACCTTGTTTATGGTCAACAAAGCTCAAAAGGTCATACTTCTCCCCTTTATAGTTTCGAACGCCGCAGACCAAATCTACAGGATTAAAATGGGTAGAGTTCTGTAAAATTCCCATCTGACCTTCGTGAGATCCATCAATTTGAGCAGACTCTATAATTTGAAGTGAGGTATGGCCATCGGCATTAGTAATCCAAAAGGGGCCCCCTCCGGGTTCTCCCTCATTTTTAACCATTCCACAAATACGTATGGGTCTATTTATTCTTTCTTTCAAGAAGTTTCTTTTTTCTTCAGAGGTAACTACTGAAAAATCTGCAGAGAAACGAGCATTCAAGGATTGTTCCAAGAACAACTTGATTTCTTCTAATTGGTCATCAGCCATATCCTCTTCATCCAGTGCTTTTGCGTAGGCAAAAGCTTTTTCCTGAACTTCCAACAAAACGCCTGCCAGTAGTTTCTTGCTTTTGGTAACGTCTTCAGCTTGAGCCGGAACTACCACATTATCAATATTCTTGATAAAAACGATATCAGCATCCTGCTCATTGAGGTTTTCTATCAACGCACCATGACCACCTGGCCTGAACAATAGGGAGCCATCTGTGTTTCTGAATGGAGTGTTGTCCATGTTAACAGCTATGGTATCCGTAGACTCTTTTTGATATGAATATCCTATTGTAAACACAGTGTCTGTTGCTTCAGAAACCCGTTTATTGACCGTATCAAATTCTGAAGCGAACATCTCAGCGTGCTGCTCCGAAATCGTAAAATGAAGTTTTGAGGTATCGCTTGATTTAGCATAGTTCGCGGCTTCCTTCAAATGTTCCTCGAAAGGTGTTTCTGTATGATCCCCATAATTATGAAAGGGTAATAACCCCTTGGGATAAAAGCCATAATTCAACCCATCTTTCCCTAAAAGCTCCTTTACAAATGAATGCACCCGCTCACCCTGGGTTGAGGTTTCGTCAGTTGTTCTTGAAATAACCAAGTCATAAAAAGGTAGCTTATTGAGGCCCTCTGAAAATTTCTTTATACCATCATCATTGGTTCGTTCAATATAGTTTTCCAAGGATTCCTTGGACGAATCATATAGCTCCAAAAAATTGAACAATGCCTTGAACATTCGGGATGCAGCACCTGAAGCTGGAACAAATTTCAGTAAGGACAAATCGGTCTTCGAACGCTCAAATGTTGCTATTGCCTTTTCGGCCTCATCATGAGTGAATTTTGAAATACCCTCTCCTACAACAGCAGCTTTTTTCAGATTCACAAAGGGTATTCCTACTTTGAAGGTTTCTATTTGGCCCTCGACTTTTTCCTCTGATATTCCTTTCTCCTTTAATAGTTTTAAGTCGTTTTCTGAAATTTCCTTCATTTCTTTAGTAATTTATCGATATGTTCTACTGCGATTTGCAACCGCTTTCTTTTATTACCTTCTACAAGTATAAAATTACGATTATACTTTTCCAAAGTGTTTTTGAAATACGTAAACATTTCTTCGCGTTCATTAGGTTTATCACGTAAATCATCACCTTCCCACGGAATATCTATATTGGTCAAAATATACAGATCATAATTGTTTTCAAGGGCATACTTCTCCAAAATCGGGTCGCAATGACCTACATAATAAGCCTCTGAATATACCTTTGTTTCCAATAAATCCGTGTCGCAAATTAGAATTTCGGTAGCTTTTTTTGTGAGTTTGTTTTCCATCCGCATTTGGCCTTCCGCAATGGGTAAAAGATCATGCGGTTCACATGTCTTTCGTTCATCGTTCCATTTATTTTGGAGGTATTCACGTGCATATTCTCGTACCCAAACGGTATTATAATGTCGCGCTAATTGTTCCGACAAGGTAGTCTTTCCGGTAGATTCCGGTCCAAACAGTACTACTTTAATAAGGTCTGAGGGCTCTTGTTTAAATCTTTCTTCCATGCGGAATATCCGTAAAAAGCGATAATGGTTAATAAAAAGAACAGTATTGAACTAAAGATAAGTCCTTTGTACCAATACAGAGGCACGGTTATTACATCGCCAATAATCCAATATACCCAATTTTCCAATTTCTTTTTGGCCATAAGCCACATGCCCACAAAAAATATCGCGGTTGTTAGTGTGTCAACATAATCTGTCCAAATAGTGAACCTATCTGCCAAAAGATATACTGCGGTAACAAAAAGAATGGAGCCGGCAAAAAGTAAAACGGACCATTTTTTTTCTTTTGATGTTGTCAGTGTAATAGGTCTGTAATGATCTTTATCAACTTTTCTTGTCCATGTGTACCAACCAATAATGCTTACTATAAAATAGTAGGCGTTGATCAACATATCTCCTAAAAGGCCGAATTCATATAAGACGTAGACGAATATACCCGTACCAATCATCCCAGTGGGAAACACTAGGATATTTTCACGTTTGGAATATATTACACTTAACAAACTAAAGAACACACTGACTAGTTCTAAAACTACCAAATGAGTCGGGGTGTCTTGGTATTGGGCAAAAATCCAATCAAAAATTTGGTTCATAGTCGCTTCGGTCGGTTTTAACTATTTTCATGAAGAGCAGCCCCTTATCCATTAATTCAAAAGCCGTTTTTATTTCTGCCTGTAACAAATTCATTACCGTATCATAATCTCCATAAACTTGAGTACTCAAAGGGTTTTCCAAAACAGTCAATCCCGAATTTCTAAGTTTTTTGATGAAATCAATAATATGCATTTCAAAATCATCTTGTAATGGTGAAAAGGTAAGCTCTACGGAGATGTTCATTGATTAAATTTTAGAAGTCAGAAATACGTAAACGGTCACAAAAATAATGAATGCCAATAACTATTGTTTAATTCTAGAGCTTAGGGCATATACCAGAGTAAATCCTTCAAATTCCATAAAAGAGATATCATAATTGGAAGTCTTTCCTTGATATAGTATTTCGCCAGTTGTTCGAGCATCTGTCATCGAAAAGTCTTTAATGTTGATATGGTGTAAAAAACTAAGTCCTGGTTCCGCGTATATTTTGTACAATGACTCTTTACATCCCCAAACCATGGTCAATTTACGTATTAGTGCGGTGGTATTGGCAATGGTACGGTATTCATCAACAGGAGTAAATTTATGGGCTATTCGTAGAATTTTATCCCTTTGTTTCTCTATATCAATACCAACTTCGGAGTCGGTGCTTACGATAATACCCGTAAAGTGGTTTGAGTGGGTGATTGAAATATGCTTACCATCCTTTAAATGTGGCTTGCCATTTTTGTCATAAAACAAATCAGCATCTACATAACCCGCCTCAGCCATCAAGTGTCGTATGCTAAGAAAACCCCTGCGGTGCATTTCCGATTTCATACGATTCATCCGGTTTTGACAATGTGGGGTCAACTCGACATGTTTGGCGAGTTCAACTTCCGATTCCTCAATTTTCCAAAGGTACACTGTGGTGTTCCTATCAACCGTTAATGTATTGTAAAGGGGCATTCTATTCTTCTATAGTTTTTGTACCTTTGCGGTCGCAAAAGTCCAATAAATACTGGAATCACGAAAGTAATTATAAAAAAGAATATGAGCACGGAAACCATTCCTTACGTACCTTTTAAAGTAAAAGATATTTCTCTGGCAGATTGGGGAAGAAAAGAGATTGATTTGGCTGAGGCGGAAATGCCTGGTCTGATGTCACTCCGGGAGGAATATGGAGCGGAACAACCATTAAAAGGATCTCGAATTGCAGGGTGCCTTCACATGACAATTCAAACTGCTGTCCTGATAGAAACTTTAGTTGCGCTTGGTGCGGATGTTACTTGGAGTTCGTGTAACATATTTTCTACACAAGATCATGCCGCCGCCGCTATTGCCGCAGCGGGAATTCCGGTTTATGCATGGAAAGGGATGAATGAAGAAGAGTTTGATTGGTGTATCGAGCAAACCTTGTTTTTTGGAGAAGAACGTCAACCTTTGAACATGATTTTAGATGATGGGGGTGATTTGACCAATATGGTTTTAGATGACTATCCTGAACTTACTGCTGCAATTAAAGGACTGTCTGAAGAAACTACCACCGGAGTGCACCGACTCTATGAAAGGGTAAAAAATGGAACTCTACCGATGCCCGCCATCAATGTCAATGATTCGGTCACCAAATCGAAATTCGATAATAAGTATGGCTGTCGCGAAAGTGCAGTTGATGCCATTCGCCGTGCCACCGATACTATGTTGGCAGGCAAGCAAGTAGTTGTAGCCGGTTATGGTGATGTTGGCAAAGGTACTGCCGCCTCATTTAGGGGTGCGGGTGCGATTATTACGGTAACCGAAATAGATCCTATTTGCGCTTTGCAGGCTTGCATGGACGGGTTTGAAGTCAAGAAATTGGAAAATGTAGTTCAAAAAGCCGATGTGATTATCACTACTACCGGAAACAAGGACATTATACAGGGCAATCATTTTAAGGCGATGAAGGACAAAGTTATAGTGTGCAATATCGGTCATTTTGACAATGAGATCGATATGGCATGGTTAAACGAAAATTTTGGTGCTACGAAAGATACGATTAAACCACAGGTAGATAAGTATACGGTCAATGGTAAGGATATTATTGTTTTGGCAGAGGGCAGATTGGTAAATCTAGGATGTGCAACGGGTCATCCAAGTTTTGTAATGAGTAATTCATTTACGAATCAGACCTTGGCACAGATTGAACTTTGGAAAAACAGTGCCAATTATAAAAACGAGGTCTATATGCTTCCAAAGCACCTAGATGAGAAGGTGGCCAAATTGCATCTTTCACGTTTAGGAGCAGAACTTACCGAGCTTAGGCAAGACCAGGCAGAATATATCGGTGTAACGGTAGAAGGCCCTTTTAAACCTGAGTATTATAGGTACTAAAAAGATATTAAAAGATCATATCATAAACCCTAGCTGGAAACGGTCAGGGTTTTTATATAAATACCTCCATCAAAAATCCCCTACGAGTTAAAATGGTGTTATTTTGTTTAACAAATTGTAAGAATTAATGGACAAAATAGTATATTACCATCAGGCCTAGTCTAGAAAACCCATAATGAAGAAAATTTGAAGGATTAAAAGACAATAATATGGCTCAATAAGAATAAGTTATGGCACAAGTATTGTAATTAGAATGATTTTACATACATTTCAGCATTAATTGCTAGATTTTTAAAATTTAGAAGTAAATAAGTTTATATGGATTTAATGGAAAGAGTCGCAGAATTCGAAGGAAGAAAGATGTCAGGAATGACTACCAGCGACAGAGTCAGCTCATCTAGAGAGGTAAAGGCATTGATATTAGAAATCAACGAAATATACAAAGAAACCAAAGAGGTTGAATTAATGGATATTATGAAACGTCTTACCGTTCTTAAAAAGAAAATTGAAAAACGTTTAAAAGGTAACCCAACGATTTAAGTCAATCCAGAAAAATTACAACATGATTTGACTTTGAAATTTAAGTATTTATAGGTCTTTCTTTATTGCATTATCAAAGATGTTTTAAATGGAAGACCTATTTTTTTGTGCTTAATTTTTTAAGGGGTACTATATATGTTATAAAATCGATAACTTTTCAAATCTCCTTTTTCCCCTAATATTTTTTTTAGTTCTTCGCTTAAAATTTTATACTATGATCATTTTTGTTGACATGGATGAGGTAATTGCCGATACCTACGGTGCCCATATCGAAATTTATAACAAGGATTTTAACGACCAGCTGAGAATTGAGATGTGTGCGGGAAGTGAAGTTTGGCAAAATGTTCCTATTGAACGACAGGCAAGTGTTCGAGAGCATGCAACAGTAAGAGGTTTTTTTCGCAATCTTAAGCCATTAGAAAACAGTCAAAAAGTTTTAAAAGAACTTTCTGAAAAAAATGAGGTTTACATTGCTTCAGCTGCCATGCAGTTTCCTAACTCGTTGGAAGAAAAAAGTGAATGGTTAGATGAACACTTTCCATTCATACATTGGAGAAACAGGATTCTCTGCGGTAACAAACATATTTTGAACGGAGATGTTTTAATTGATGATCGAAATCATAATCTGGAAAACTTCCAAGGGCGACCACTTTTGTTTACTTCTCCTCATAATATAAACACAAATGGATTTGAGCGTGTAAACTCATGGGATGAAGTAGCCGAAAAACTACTTTAACCCAAGTTTTCCAAGGTCGTAAAAATAAAAATTCTTCTCATCATTCATCGCGACGAACAGTCCGTTAGAAAACTTATCGTTTAGGGGTACAGTGACCACTTCGCAACCATCAGTTTCAAGCGTAGAAAGATTTACGGCCTTTACAAACGAATTATCTTTTCTTGAAAAAATATTGAATTCCCCCTTTTGTTGATTTGAAACAATAAGATAACCATCCCCATTTTCATAAGTTGCAATGGCAATGCCTTCAATATCTTCTAGAAAGTGTTCTCCTCCAAAACATGAAATTTCCTTATCTCCCATACTAGGTTCAGCATAATACTTTTTAATACAAACACCCTCATCGGAATAATAAACAAACCCGTTTTCATCATCAATTGCAATAGCTTCTATCTCCTTTTGACCACTAAAGGAACCAAACTTGCGCACTAATCTGGAATTCACCCCAGTACTATCCGCCTTCAACTCATATTGATATAGATAACCGTTTTTAGGTCCGTCCTTGCGTCCTACTATGGCATAAACCGCTGAGTCCTTGGAAGATTTGTACAAACTTATCCCCATAGGCAGATTTTGTTCAATACCTGTTGCATCCACAAAAACAGGAAATCCACCTTTATCCAAAGGTGTCATATCAGGAACAGAGAAAACTCGAATTTGCTGCTTCTCGCGTTCCGTAAAGACTAGAATATCTGTAGTGGTCGAATCTGTAAGTTGAAAACCATATTCTATATCCACGTTATTAGGCCGTTGGATATTTCTGATGGTTTTCCCTTCGATAATCTTCCCATCTAAATCAAAAGCATAGATAGCCCCATTGGTTTCCTTGTCCGTACCAAAGACAATACTTTTTGATGCATCCTTCGGATTTATCCAAATGGCGGGATCATCTGTATCGTTTAAAGTGAACTCAGTAATTACATCAGGTTCGACGGGCGACAAGTCGCTTTTTGTTTTGCATGAACTTATGCCAATTAGTAGTATAAAAATGTACTTATATTTTGATTTTATCATCGTCTGAATTTTAGGATAAAAGGCTGCCTCAGGGATATACTTATAAGGTTGATTACTTTTTAAATAAATCATACTTAAGACCGAAGGTCAAACGCTTTTCGTAAAATTCCATCTGCATTGTGCGCTCCTTAGCACCTTGATAGTATCTTAAAGGTTGATTTGTAATGTTGTTCAGGTCCGCATATATACGAAGGTTCTTATTAATCGTGAACGATGCATTCAAGTCAACAAAGATTTGCTTATCGTAATACCTGTCCTCAAAATCATTCCCTCCCAATTCATCTAGATAAGCATCTGAGAAATTGGTCGAAAGTCTTAAGCTGAATTTCTTATCCGCATAACCCAATGAAGCATTGAACATATTTGGAGTCGTTCCAGGCAAATCAACATCCTCACGAATCTCGTCTTCATTTCTGATACCGTCAGTTGAAGTTGTGAGCCAAGTATAGTTCAAGTACAAGCTTAGGTTCTTCATAAATCCTGGAAGGAAATCCAACTTTCTTTGAAAGGCGAGTTCAGCACCGAAAATTGAAGCAGTATCCCCGTTAAGTGGCTGGAATAAATCGAAACCAGTTGCCGAGTCTGTCGACAATGAAGTGTAAATGAAGTCTTTAATGTCCTTATAAAAAAGTCCCCCTGAGATAATACCAACAGACTCAAAGTAATGCTCCGCCAATATGTCGAAGTTCATTGAAGTGGTCGGATCCAATTCTGGGTTACCAGCTTCAACCTCATCGTCTTCTCTCACAATACTTCTAAACGGTACTAGATCCACATAATTAGGTCTGGCAATGGTATTGGTCCATGCAAAGCGAAGTACCGTATTCTGGCTTGGGTTGTACTTAAGATGTAGCCCAGGCATTACATTTGAATATGAGTGTTCATTACCAACTGGAGTAACCTCTATGGATTCCTCTATACCATTTTCCTCATCCTCAGGAATATAATCCACCATATTGCCTTGGCTATCTACGTCGGTAGTTTCTAATCTTACCCCAGCAAGTACCGATAGCTTATCGGAGAGTTTTTGATCGAACATCAAATAAGCACCAAAGACTTTTTCCTTTACATCGTAGTTACCTGCCAAATACTCTTCCAAAACATCGCTTTCATCAAAAACAGAACTATTTGAAAAATCAAGGCCGCCCAAAAACTCCTTTGAAACAAATTGACCCGCAGCATATTGACTTCCCGCTAAGAAATCAGCGTTGGTTTGATCCGCAGTCTTAACATCTGACAAAGCGTCAAAACCACTACCTGTAGGCTCGTATTCAAAAAAGTTATTGTCTCGAACCTTACTTTTCGACTTATATCGTGCACCAAATTTTATAGATCCATCACCTGCGCCAAAAATATTTGCAGGCAGTTTGAAATTCAAGAAAGCATTAGTATCCTCTTCATCGGTGTACTGGTTTTCTTCTGTAAACTCCTTCAATTCAAAATTTGATAGTGCGGCATCTGAGATATTTGCCGGCCTAAATGAAGGATATCTTGGATTTGACAAATCTGCCGAAATAGGAATAGCATCTCCGATTTCATATTCTGCGTAACGCTCATTCAATCGCTCTTCAGAGGCCTTGGCATAAGAGGCCATCCAATCCATTTCCAATTTTCCGAATAAGTGATCACCGCCCAAACTGTAATTTTGCATTCGTTGGTCTTCTAACCTACGGTTTTTATTTCGGTCGCTGTCGATACCACCTTTGGTCTGTCTTCGAATTTCACCTTGGTACCCACTAACGGTCTCCGTACCTTCAACGAATGTCGGCTCCATACTTCTAAATCTTAATCTAAACCTGTTTTCCCTATCATCCCTCCAATTGTACATTGTCTTAAGGAATACCATATTGTTGGCATCAAACTGGTAATCAATACTAGCAGAAAAACTTCTTCGTATACGCTGTACGAGATATGTTCGCACATCAGATTCCTCAACAAAAGGATCCACTTCAATATCTTCTTCGGTAATAGGACTCTCAGCTTCATTTACCCATTCGGCCTCAACATTGTCAGATCCAAAATCCACATTGTTGTAAGATGCACCTATCATCCATCCGAACTTTCCATTCTCAGAACGATCTCCCAAAAGGAAGCTAGCATTATAAATAGGTTTGTCAGTAATAAATGCTAAACCAGAACCCAAGGTAGCAGACAACCTAAAATCTTTAGGGGATGACCTTGTAACCAAGTTAACCGATCCACCAAGGGCATCACCATCCATATCAGGAGTCACAGCCTTGTTTACCTGTATGGTCTGAATCATATCGGCAGGAATCAAGTCCATCTGTACATTTCTATTATCCCCTTCAGCAGAAGGAATACGACTGCCGTTCAAGGTAACGGAGTTTAACTGCGGTGCCAAACCGCGAACAATAATATTACGCGCCTCACCTTGATCTACTTGCATGGTTATACCGGGAATACGTTTTACAGCATCACCAATGTTGGCATCTGGGAACTTCCCTATTTGATCAGTTGATACAACGTTGGTAATGTTCATGTTAGATCGTTGGGTGTTCAGTGCCTTTGATTGACCACTAAGTCCGTAAGCAGTTACTTGAACCTCATCTAACTCAAAACTTTTTGGTTCGATTGAGAGTGATACGGTAGTAGTCTCTCCTCCTATGACAACCACTTCTTGCTCAACATCCGCATAACCCAAATAAGATACACTTAAAGAATAAGTCCCGGCTGGAATGTCAACCAAGGTAAATCTTCCATCAAAATCGGAATTCGCTCCCTTACTTAGTGAAGTGATCAAGATATTTGCCCCAGGAACATAGATTCCGTTTTCATCAGTTATGGTTCCTTGGATATTGCCACTTTGAGCCAGTGCCATAAAGCTATTTAGTAGCCCAAAAAGCGTTACAAAAATTAATTTCTTTAGGTTATTAGTTTTCATTTTATCAGTGATTATATTTCCGACAAATCTATGGATACCAACCGATTACAGTGTTAATTACAGGGCAACAAAGCGTAAACAGAATCATTTTTTGAAGAAACAACAAGGCAACAATAAAGATTAATTTACATTGTGATAACACTAAAGAAAAAAGTCCCCAGGAATGGGTTATAAACCTATCAAAAAATTAACCAATTCCTCCTTATGGTCAAGACCTAGTTTTTTCCTCAATCTGTGCCGTGCAACTCGTATACTATCGGGTGTAACCCTTAAAACAGAAGCTATTTCCTTTGAGGAAAGGTTGAGGCGCAAAAGCATACCCAATCTCAATTCGGCCGGTGAAAGATTATCTTTTGAAGAATCAGAAAGGGTTTTTATGAAACTTGGGTGGATATCACTAAAAAAGTGAACAAATTCATCCCACTCCTTGTCGTGCTTTAAGTCGAAATCTATTTCCCTTGCCAGGCCCTTCAACTTTTCGGAAGTATTCATATTCTTTCTATCTGCCAATTTGTTAAGGGTTGCAGATATATCGTAAAGTATTTTGTTTTTTTGAGAGAGATGGAGACTATATTTTGATAGGGCGGCTGTTTTTAAATGTATTTCTTTTTGAAGATTTTCCTCTTCAATTTCTTTTCGCTCCAATTCTGCCTTAAGAATACGCTGTTCATATTCCTGTATTTTTATTTTTCCTTTCCTTTTCTTTCTTAAAAAGAGGAGTACCCCTCCGAAAACAATACAAGCGGAAAACAAAATTACCAATAACGTATCTTGACGTGCACTTTTTGTCTCATTTTCCTGAATCAATAACTTGATTTTCGTCTCCTTTTTGTTCGTATCATAAACGGTTTGCAACACATTCAGCTGATTTGTGTTCTGTGAGTAAAATATTTCTTCATTAATTCTTTCGGTTTCTTTTAGATGTGAAAATGCCTTTTTATAGTCCCCGATTAGGGAATAGGTTTTAGATAAATCCTTATGCGCACTTTCTAATTGATGGTTGTCAGATATTTTCTTTGCAACATCAAGTGCCTCGAGTGTATAGAACAACCCTTTTTCGTAGTCTCCCCTTTTTCGGTGAACGTCTCCCAAATTGTTCAATACATTCGCCTCGTTCCCATTATTGACATTTTTTACATAGCCATAGGCCTTGACAAAATATCGTAGGGCCAAATCATAGTTTTCCAAATCCTCGTAGATACTTCCAATATTCTCATTCACCAAGGACAGGCCAGCCGTATCATTAATCCGTTCGAATTGTTCCAAACTTTCATTCTGGTATTCCAACGCATTTTCATACTCCCCTTTCTTTTCATAACAAGTGCCTAAAAAC
Organism: uncultured Maribacter sp.; assembly: GCA_964614665.1. Taxonomy (GTDB): domain Bacteria; phylum Bacteroidota; class Bacteroidia; order Flavobacteriales; family Flavobacteriaceae; genus Maribacter_C. The sequence goes on along the minus strand of CAZTLZ010000059.1, from coordinate 1,262 downwards.
CCTTTTGAAATAGCCTGCCCCCTTATATAACCCCTTTTTTTAGATTCCTCATTAGCTTCATTAAAATAGGAGATGGCCTCATCATAATTTTTTAGGGAAAGTTCTACTCTCCCTATTGAATTCTTTACCTTAATTCTTAGGGTATCATTTGGTGAACCTTCAAAAAGGTGCAATGCCTCATTAAAATGCTCCATAGCTTCAGAAAATACCCCGACCTTGAAGTAGAACTCGCCTAATTCCCAGTGTTTTTTACCGATAACCAAAGGAGTACCTCCTTCAATGGCAGCGTTCAATTGTTGTTTATATCTAAAAAAACTAGAATCGGATTTCTTGTTGGCGAATGTGGCCGTCTTATCAATATCCTGCCCGAAAGCCTGAAAAAAAAATCCGATATTCAAGAGAAGCAAAAAATACTTAAAGGATGATGACATAGGAAAAAGTAAATCAGGAAATTTACTTTTTGAACGTAAAATTGAGGTTATGATAGGTTTATCAAAAGTTTATTATAAAACAAACCAACAATAAAAAACCCTCTTCGTTACCGAAGAGGGTTTCAATATTCTTAAGTTGAGTATTTCTTAAGCTTCGAAAGGCTCAATAGATACATAAGACTTCCCACTAGCTTTCTTCGTGAATTTTACAAGTCCGTCAACCTTGGCGTGTAACGTATGGTCTTTACCAGCATATACATTTTCACCTGGGTTGTGTTTTGTACCACGTTGTCTAACGATGATATTTCCTGCTATGGCAGCTTGGCCACCAAAAATCTTAACCCCTAAGCGTTTCGATTCTGACTCTCTACCGTTTTTCGAACTACCTACACCTTTTTTATGTGCCATGATATATTATTTTAAAACCTGTGAACAGGATAAATTCAACTTATTTACTTAAAGCGGCAATCAAATCAGCCTTCTTCATCGAAGAAATTCCTTCGATGCCCTGGGCTTTTGCCAATTCTTTTAATTCAGCGACTGTTTTTTTGCTGTAATCCACTACTTCCTTTTTTGCGGCTGCCTTTTTAGGTGCAGCTTTCGCTGTCTTCGCCTTCGTAGCTTCCTTCTTTGGAGCTGCAGCCTTTGGCTCAGCTTGGGCTTTTGCCGGAGCGGCTTTAACCTTCTTAGCCCCTTTTGCAACAATGCTCTCGATTACTATCTCAGTCAATGACTGACGGTGTCCGTTTTTTTTGCGGTACCCTTTACGTCTTTTTTTGTGAAAGACAATTACTTTGTCACCTCTAAGGTGCTTAATGACTTTAGCCTCAA
>CAZTLZ010000058.1:0-18472 GCA_964614665.1 uncultured Maribacter sp. | reverse complement strand
CTTCTTGATCAAACATCACAAGAGATTTCAACATGGCAATACCGTTTTTAGAATATTCGTAAAACATGGTGTACAAATAGGGCAACAACTGGTATCGCAATTCGATAAACTTTCTCACAATATCAGTTACATCCGTATCGAATGACCACGGTTCTTGATCTCCATGATCCCCACTTGAATGTACCCGACAAAAGGGGTGAAAAATACCAAGTTGAATCCATCGAGCGAAAAGCTCTCCATTGGGCTGCTCGGCAAACCCGCCAATATCAGAACCAACGAACGAATACCCACTCATACACATGCGTTGCATTTGCACATTGGCAAGCCATAAGTGTTCCCATGTGGCAACATTATCTCCGGTCCATGTACAGGCATAACGTTGTGTACCAGCATAAGCGGCACGTGTTATTACGAAAGGTCTTTTAGGGTAGGTGTGCTTTTTTACACCTTCGTAAGTCGCTCTCACCATTTGCATGCCGTAAATATTATGGGCTTTTCGGTGCGTACAAGGGTTACCTTCGTAATTGTGACGTGTATCTAGAGGAGCTGTTTTTGAAGGCACCTCCATTACAGCGGGTTCGTTCATATCATTCCAAACGGCATGAACACCCATTTCCGCCATAAATTCTTTATACAATTCTGCCCACCACGCCCGTACTTCCGGGTTCGTGAAATCGGGAAAATGACATTGTCCAGGCCAAACTTTACCTCTCATGTAGGGACCATCTCCGCGCTTACAGAAATAATCATTCTCCATGGCTTCTTGGTACACTGAATAGTCTCTATCCACCTTGATACCAGGATCGATCATGACAACTGTTTTAAAGCCATCTTCTTCTAATTCCCCTATCATTCGTTTTGGATCAGGAAACCGTTCCTTGTCCCAAGTGAAACAACGAAAACCATCCATATAATCTATGTCCAAATAAATGCCATCACAGGGTATTTTCAAATCCCTGAATTTCTTAGCGATTTCCTTTACATTACCTTCAGGGTAGTAGCTCCACTTTGATTGTTGATAGCCCAATGACCATAATGGCGGTAGTTCTGGTTTTCCCGTTAAATCGGTATATAAGCGTACTACTTTTTTCATTTCAGGGCCATAAATGAAGTAGTAATTCATCTCTCCCCCATCGGCCCAAAAACTTGTGGCGTTTCGTCGTTCATGGGCAAAATCGAAATGTGTCTTGAAGGTATTGTCGAAAAAGATACCATATGCCTTGCCATTAGCCAAGCCAACATAAAAAGGTATGGCTTTGTATAGGGGATCTTGGTCTTTGCCATACGCATATTGATCAGTTACCCAGTTCATGATCCGCTTACCCTTCAGGTTGGAGTGAGTGGCTTTATCACCCATACCATAGAAACTTTCACCAGTCTGGGTAATCTTACTCATTTTCACGGTATTACCTCCATACTCATAGTTCTCTTCCCAATGAAACCCAATTTCATCTTCATTGATGATGTTGCCCTCAAGGTCTGAAATCTGAATACGCATTGTTTTCTTGTCGACCAAAACTTTCATGCGAATAGTTTCAACAAAATACTCGGTATCTGTTTCTGTGACCTTTAAGGTATCATAGCCTCTTAGGCCATCTTCGCTAATTGCATATGAAAAATCGGGTTGAAAAGTATAGTTAGTGGCATAACGAAAGCGAAGTGCGCTATTTCGAAGTACTGTAATCTGTAAAACCACGCCGTTTTCGGATGTAAAATAAAGCTTGTCTACATCTTGTTTGAAGTCTACTATATGGTTAGGGTATAAATCCCCTTTATATTCTAATTCAGTGTTTGTTATCATGGTAGGATTTTAATAAACCAACAAAAAAAACACTTTAACCGCGAAAAATGAAATCATAACAGACCCAATCGTCAACTATTGCATTTTAATCGCTAAACACTATTGAAAAATAACAATACTTAAGGGCGGGATGGTCATTTCAACAGAATTATCATATCCATGCCAAGCCTGAGCTGTAAGTTTTGACATATTGCTAGACATGCCAGAACCTCCATATTTTTTGTTATCACTATTAAAGAGTGCTTTCATGGCACCTGATTTCTTTGGAAGCCCAATACGATAGTTCTCACGAGGAACAGGTGTTAAATTCAAGGCAATGTAAATATCATTCTTTGCGTCATGACCTTTTCTTATAAAGGTCAGCACAGAATTCTCATTGTCTCCATAGTCAATCCACTGAAAACCTTCAGGACTGAACTGTTTTTCATATAACGCAGGGTGTGACTTGTAAAAAGCGTTTAAATCTTTGACCATTTGTTGAATACCAGAATGTACTTCATACTGTAACAAATGCCAATCAAGGCTTTGTTGAAAATTCCATTCGGATGTTTGCCCAAATTCACCGCCCATGAAAATCAAATTGGTGCCAGGGTGCGTGAACATATAACCAAATAGTAACCTAAGGTTTGCAAATTGCTGCCATTCATCGCCAGGCATTCTGTAAACCAATGACTGCTTACCGTATACCACCTCATCATGTGAAAATGGAAGCATAAAATTTTCGGTAAATGCATAGGTCATACTAAAGGTCAAGTCATTTTGGTGGTGTTTCCTGTAAATAGGTTCTTTCTTAAAATACTCTAAGGTATCATGCATCCAACCCATCATCCATTTCATACCGAAACCTAGGCCACCCAGATTTACTGGCTTCGAAACCCCTGTGAAGGCCGTTGATTCTTCTGCTATGGTCTGTACTCCTGGAAATGTAGAATACACGGCTTCGTTCATTTCACGAATAAAAGACATTGCCTCAAGATTCTCATTATTACCATACATGTTGGCTTCCCACTCCCCATCCTCTCTTGAATAATCCAGATATAGCATAGAAGCCACCGCATCAACGCGAAGACCGTCTACATGAAATTGGTCGAGCCAAAAGAGGGCGTTGCTTATCAAAAAGGCCCGTACTTCATTTCTGCCATAATTAAAAATCAAGCTTTTCCAGTCGGGGTGGTACCCTTTTCTTCGGTCGGGGTGTTCATACAAATGTGATCCATCAAAAAAACCAAGTCCGTGTGCATCTTCTGGAAAATGGGAAGGTACCCAGTCTAAAATCACACCAATATCATTCTGATGCAAGGTGTCAATTAACAATTTAAGGCCTTCTGGTTCTCCGAAACGAGAGGTCGGCGCAAAATAACCGGTTAACTGATACCCCCAAGAAGGATCGTATGGATACTCCATAACCGGCATGAATTCAACATGAGTGAAACCCATATCCTTAACATAGTCCACCAAATCCTTGGTCAAATCTCCATAGGAGAGGAATTCATTTCCATTTTTCTTCTTCCAAGAACCTAGATGCACTTCGTAAACGGAGTATGGTCGGTCGAGTCCATTCTTTTCTGCCCGATAACCCATCCATTCCTTATCTTCCCATTTATAATCGGCCTCCCAAACTATCGATGCCGTTTTTGGTGGATGTTCGCAGTATCTAGCGAAAGGGTCTGTCTTTTCAGTAACCGCGCCATGGTTATTCGAATAAATCTTATACTTATAAATTTCACCATGGCCAACATCGGGAATAAAACCCTCCCAGATTCCACTCGAATCCCAACGTACATTCAATTGATGTATAACATCATTCCATTGATTGAAATTGCCAATAACCGATACACTTTGTGCAGTTGGTGCCCAGACGGCAAAATAAGTTCCCTTTACCCCATCAATTTCAATAGGGTGTGAACCTAGTTTCTCATATAGTCTAAAATGTTTGCCAGATTTAAACAAATCGATATCATAATCGGTAAAAAGACTATGAACTACTACTTTTGACATATGCTTGGCTATTGAGGTGTAAAACTAACGAACTTTAAGTAATATGTGCGTCTATTGGCTACATACTTTGGTAGAAAATAACCGCTAAACACTGCATTTTTCTACTTTTCCTAAAAAATGGAACGCTTTTTGAATAATGTGATAACATAAAAAATCAAACAAGTCTATAATATATAAATTATGAGAAAATCAAGTCTATTTTTCGGAGCTTTTTTAACCTTACTTTTAATCTCCTGTGAAGGACCAATAGGCCCTCCGGGGTATGATGGGCTTAATGGGCAACAAGGACCAGCAGGTCAAGACGGTGCTGAATTTGAGGCGGCCGCCTTTGAAATTGAGATAGACTTTGTGCTTAATAACGATGCCAATATTTATGAATTCGGACCTGAGCTATATCCAACCGACATCACCTTAATAAAAGATGATGTAGTGTTGATATATAGATTAGAAGAAGTAAACGATGGTCTTGATGTATGGCGACAATTGCCACAGCCATTTTTCTCGGGGGAAGGATTGTTATTTTATAATTTCGATTTCACTCAAGTTGATTTTGGATTATTCGTAGAACCAGAGTTTGATGTAAACTTAACACCTTTAGAATTGGTACAGGCCCAAGTGTTTAGAGTTGTAGTTATTCCTGCTAATTTAGGTACATCATCTAAAATGGACAAGTCCAATATCTCTTCAGTCCTCAAGGCTTTGGATATTGATGAAAAAGACATTCCAAGAATCAAACTATAAGACAACAGCTTTTGTTAAAAAATCAAGACTCCGTTTCATATCAGAAATGGGGTCTTGTTTTTGCACATCTTCGTAATTTTGAAAGTATTATCAATGCGATTCGTCTAAGAAATAAAGTGTTAAGAAATTAGATTTCCATCTTCATGGAAATGAAAATAAAAAAGCTATGTTACGAAATATTGTTATGGCCCTTTGCTTGCTTCTATTGGCCTGTAAGGGCAATTCACAAGAAAAAGAATCTACGAAAGTTATTGAGAAAAAAGCCGAAAAAGAATTTGCGGTAACCAAAACAGAAGCAGAATGGAAAAAACAACTAACTGATATGCAGTTCTATGTACTTCGAAAAGAAGCCACAGAAAACCCCTTCACAAGCGAATTCTTGGATAACAAAGTCACAGGAACCTATGTGTGTGCCGGATGCGACACTAAACTTTTCAAAAGTGAAACCAAATTCGACTCCGGAACGGGTTGGCCAAGTTTTTATCAAGAAATAAAGGGTAATGTCGCCTATGATGTTGACTACAAAATAGGCTACAAACGTACTGAAGAGCATTGTGCTACCTGCGGGGGACACTTAGGCCATGTCTTTGAAGATGGTCCTCAACCTACTGGTGAAAGACATTGTATCAATGGGGCGGCTCTGAAATTTATTCCTGCCAAATAGCTTTTTGAATTCCTGAAATAAAATTCCAATACTATAGGCATGTTTTGAATTCTTATCTTAGAGGTAAATGAACTATCAAGAAAATTTTATAGAAAGTGCCCTTTTCGAATTCCACAAATATAAAACACTAGGAGACAAGACATTTGAGCAACTCCATGAAGAGGATATTCATTGGAAATATCGTGACTCAGATAATAGTATTGTCATCATTGTCAAACATATGGTCGGCAATATGACCAGTAGATGGACAAACTTCTTGACCGAAGATGGTGAAAAAACATGGCGCAATAGAGAGACCGAATTCGAAGGAACCTATAGTTCAAAATCTAAGATGATACAAGCTTGGGAAAAAGGTTGGCATTGTCTTTTCGGTTCACTAGAATTAATCAATTCTGACAACTTTGATTCCGAAATCAAAATCAGAAATGAGGCTCACACTATTTTCGAAGCCATACACCGACAGCTTACCCATTATGCGAATCATGTCGGGCAACTCGTTTTTATAGGGAAAATGATAAAGGGAAATAAATGGATTTCCTTATCCATACCTAAAGGAAAGTCCGCAGATTTTAATAACAAAAAATCCAAAAAATCATAGAACCTCACATTCCTTAATTTATAACATTTTTTTCAATTTCAGCACTTGGTTTTTGGTACTCGAATTACGTACTTTTGCACCCGTTCCTGATGCTATTCGGGATAGAATACTAAAAACTGAAAACTATGGGCAATTTTGATGTTGTTGTTTTAGGAAGTGGTCCGGGAGGATATGTAACCGCTATTCGGGCTTCTCAACTAGGTTTAAAGACTGCGATTATTGAAAAAGAAAGCCTTGGCGGCGTTTGTTTAAACTGGGGGTGTATTCCAACAAAAGCCCTATTAAAATCTGCTCAAGTATTTGAATATCTGCAGCATGCAAATGATTACGGTCTCAAGGCCGAAGGTGTTGACAAAGATTTTGATGCGGTTGTAAAAAGAAGTCGTGGTGTTGCCGATGGAATGAGTAAAGGAGTTCAATTTCTGATGAAAAAGAACAAGATCGAGGTCATCAAGGGTTTCGGCACCTTGAAGCCCGGCAAAAAAGTTTCGGTAAAAAGTGAAGATGGTAAAGAAACAGAGTATAGTGCAACGCACATTATCATAGCTACTGGCGCACGTAGTCGTGAACTGCCAAGTCTTCCGCAAGATGGAAAAAAGATTATCGGATATCGCGAGGCAATGACTTTGGAAAAGCAGCCTAAGAAAATGATCGTGGTTGGTAGTGGAGCGATAGGCATCGAATTTGCCTATTTCTATAATGCAATGGGAACCGAAGTCACAGTTGTTGAATACTTGGATAGAATTGTTCCGGTTGAAGATGAGGAGGTCTCAAAACAATTGGAACGCAGCTTTAAGAAAGCTGGCATTAAGATCATGACTTCTGCGGAAGTTACTGGTGTTGATACTTCAGGAGAGACAGTCAAAGCTACAGTAAAAACTTCAAAAGGCACAGAAATTCTCGAAGCTGACATTGTACTTTCAGCTGTAGGAATAAAAACAAACATTGAAAATATTGGATTGGAAGCTGTCGGTATCAAAACTGACCGTGATAAGATTCTCGTTAACGACTACTATCAAACTAATATTCCCGGTTATTACGCGATTGGCGATGTTACTCCAGGTCAGGCCTTGGCCCATGTAGCATCCGCTGAAGGTATTCTATGCGTTGAAAAAATTGCTGGTATGCATGTTGAAGCTCTTGATTATGGTAACATTCCTGGTTGTACCTATTGCTCTCCTGAAATAGCTTCGGTAGGATTGACCGAGGCGCAGGCCAAAGAAAAAGGATTCGACATCAAAGTGGGTAAGTTTCCCTTTTCGGCGAGCGGAAAAGCAAAAGCTTCCGGTGCCTCCGATGGTTTTGTAAAAGTGATTTTCGACGCCAAATATGGTGAATGGCTAGGCTGCCATATGATCGGTGCCGGTGTGACCGATATGATCGCCGAAGCCGTTGTCGCCCGTAAATTAGAAACCACGGGCCATGAGGTACTCAAGGCAGTTCACCCCCACCCTACTATGAGTGAGGCAGTTATGGAAGCAGTGGCCGACGCGTATGATGAGGTAATTCACTTATAATAATGAGTAAAGTATGAAGTGGGAAAATAGAAGTGTTCACAGAGATGTTGCCTATTTTTTTATAGGTCTAATTATTGCATTTTCCTTTTCGGGAATAATCTTGAACCATCGGCAAGACTGGTATCCGATGGATTATGCCTATGAGACCAAAGAGGTGCAGTTAGAACTTCCGTCGGATAAGACTGCCATTAATTCCGAAAAATACATCAAAGGAATTGCTGAGAAATGGGATTTGGAGGCCGAATACGATAGTCACCGCATTCGAGATAATGACCTGAGGGTTTTCTACAAAGACAATATTGTTCTTGATGCCGATATTACCACCGGAAAAGGCGTTGTAGAATACAAACGGAAGACTCCGTTTTTAGGTCAAACCATGTTTTTGCATAAAACCACCAATAAATTCTGGATATGGTATTCCGATATATTCGGAATAGCAATGTTAGTAATCGCAATTACAGGTTTGTTCATTACCACCAAAGGAAAAAACACGTTTAAAAGAAGGGGTTGGAAATTGGCACTTGTTGGGTTGATTTTTCCGGTTATTATATTAATTCTTTTTAGCTAAAATTGATATGCTAAACTTGTTTAGAGTTACATCGATTTTAGAGGGCATATCATATTTGGCCTTATTTGCTGTGACCATGCCCTTAAAATATTTGGCTGACCTTCCTATGCCGAATAAATATGTTGGCTACGCCCACGGTGTGCTTTTTATTGCCTATGTTCTTCTTGCAGTGGTTTTCTGGAAACAAAAAAAATGGTCGTTCAAAAAAGGATTTATTTTACTACTTGCATCTCTCCTTCCTTTTGCTACGTTCTATGTGGATCACAAATATTTGAAGCCTTTGGCAACTAATTAATTCCTGGTTTCCACAAATTTGTAAATAGCTCCGTCAAAAGAACAGACATATAGTTCGTTGCTGGCATCGGTACCAAAGGAAGAAATATTCAATCCTGATTCCAGCAATAGTGTATTGTTCAAACTTGCATCGAGATCAGTATTTAAACCCCAAACTCTGCCAGAAAGAAAATCGCCATACACATAGAAACCTTGAATTGAATTGAAGGAGGATCCACGATATACATAGCCGCCTGTAATTGATTTGTCACCCGTGTTGTGGTCATATTCAAAAATTGGAGGCAGTAATCCTGAAGCATCACAATCTCCCGAAAAACAATCAGTGCCCTCAAATAGTTTCCAGCCATAATTTCCTCCTGAAATTATTATATCTATCTCTTCTATTTCTCCCTGACCAACATCACCGGTCCATAAATTACCTGTTTGACTGTCAAAGCTCATCCTCCAAGGATTGCGAAGTCCATAAGCGTATATCTCCCCTCGAGCATTGCCTTGATTTAGAAAGGGGTTATCAGACGGAATGACGTACTCAAGACCATTATTTCCGATGGCATCCACATCAATACGCAAGATTTTACCTAATAAACTAGACAAATTTTGAGCGTTCCCTTGAGGATCACCGCCTGAGCCCCCATCCCCAGATGAGATATATAGGTAACCATCGGGGCCAAAGGCCAATTGCCCACCATTGTGATTGGTAAAAGGCTGTGGAATACGCAGTAAGATTCTTTCGCTACTTATATCTGCCAAATTGGAATTAGAATCCGAAACCTGAAAACTTGAAACAATAGCAAGGTCGTTCGATGGCGTGTAATACACATAAAATGCTCCATTTTCATTATAATTGGGATGAAAAGCAAGCCCTAAAAGCCCCAATTCACCGCCGCTGACCAAGCTATTCTTGATATCCAAAAAAGTCTCACTCGATGAAACGGAAGTCTGATTTTGAAACATTTGTATGGTTCCACCTTGCTCGACCACAAAAATACGATTTGTACCATCCACAGGACTTTGTAAGTCAAGAGGCTTTGAAAATGTAAGGTTCGGAAAGGCGTTTTCTAATGTATACGTATATTCTGGGGTGGAACTTTCTGAGGTAGCGTCATCAGAATCATCTCCAATATCGTCTACAATAGCATCATCGCTATCTCCATTGGAATCATCCGAATTACAAGAAAAAGATAACAACAGTAAGAACAAGAAAATTCTTGGCATCTTCATAGCAGGGGTTTTACTATAAGATACGGCAAATAGTACCGTTCTAGATTTTATTGTGAATCTGTAAAGCTTTGAATAGCCAAATCATAACTCTGCAAACCAAAACCAAGAATCACTCCTTTTGCCCCTGACGATATAAAGGAGACATGTCTAAACTCTTCTCTTTTGTGGGTGTTGGAAATATGTACCTCAACCACAGGTGTTTCGACTGCCTTTACAGCGTCACCCAAACCTACCGAGGTATGGGTATAAGCGGCAGCGTTAAGCACGATTCCATCATAAGAAAATCCAACCTCCTGTATTTTTTCAATGAGCTCACCTTCTATGTTTGATTGGTAATATTCCAATTCGGCCGTAGTGAACTTTTGCTGTAACCCCTTAAAATAGTCCTCAAATGTCTTACTGCCATAGACCTCTGGTTCACGTTTACCCAAGAGGTTGAGATTAGGGCCGTTGATGATGATTATTTTCATAGTTTAAAAATAGACTATTTCGCCTTAAATGAAACTGGTCGTTGTTCAAACGACCAGTTTTTGTTCCATTTATTTAAAAAAAGTACGCGGCTCCTACTTGAACTACGCCATTCTTCAGATTGGTATTATCAAGAATCTTGGTGAAGCCCGGGCTAAAACGCAATTGAAAATAAAAATTCTCATTTAGGCGATAACCGCCTCCGACATTAACACCGAAGTTTATCTTGTTCGTATCAGAACCACTAATCGGGTCGCTCCAATTATCAGCAACCAAAAAGCCTATTTGCGGACCAAACTCAACAGCAATCTCGTCAGTAATGTGGTACTTACCCATTAAAGGGATATGTAAATAAAATAAATTGAGGTTTTCTATTCCTACATCAGCACCTTGCAAAGCAAGAAGCAATTCAGGCTGCAGATAAAAGCCATCGAAAAAGGCAGGTATCTCTACTATTCCACCAGCAAAAAAACCGGTCCGTGCCGATATGCCTGTAAAATCGGAACCGAAAAAAGTCGATGCTCCGAAACCGGCCTTGACACCAATATTATAGTCACCACCTCCTGAACTATTCCCAGCATTACTGGTACCCTGAATAACCTGTGCATTTGTGCTATTCAAACAAAAAAACACCAGTGCAATCAGTATCACTATTTTTTTCATAGTTAATAAGTTTTAGGGTTAAAAAGATAAGATATAAGGGCGTTTATCTTAGAAAAAATAGGCAATTCCTACATTAAAGGTAGATGCTCGTACTTTTAGGGAATTGTTCAAAGGACCATTGTAGCGATTGGTCATTTCCAATGCAAAACGAGCTTGAGCGGAAAGGTTGTCAGTAATATCGTAACCTGCTCCAAAACCTAAATCTATTCCTGTTTTGCTAATAACATCGTCAAGATTACCATTTGTACCAACAACATCTTCAATATCACGTATGGCACCTTTTATCTCCCCTACATTGGTAGAGATATTGAATTGTGGTCCAACTTGCACATTTAGACCGTCCATAATGTAATATTTTGCCATAATAGGAAGAAATATGAAGCCGAGATCACCAGCGCTACCATACGTTAATTCAGCTTGTGCGTGAAATTTTTCGCTAATGCCGACATCGCCAATAGCCCCTACATAGAAGCCGACCTTATTGATAGCATTCAAGTTTAACAGATTAACGCTGAAAGCAGATAGCTTTACGCTTGTGCTTGAGTTAATAAGTCCTCCTGTTACACCAATCTTTATATCTTCTTGGGCAAAAAGGGATGCGGACATGAAAATGGCACATATCGCAAGGTTGAGGGATTTTTTCATAATAGTAGTGTTTCTTTGTTTATAATGGTACTAATATAAAAAACTTTGGCCATCAAATTTGTACTTACAGGCGCATTTCGACAAAAAGAGACCCTCAGATAACTATTAGAGGGCCTTGTTGTAATTTTTTTATTATTTGTAAGTCTAAAAAAGAATCAGGAAGCCAGCAAGAACCGCAGAGTAGGTTGCTGCCTCACCGTTTACGGCAAAATAGGAGATATTAAATTCTTTGCTACCACCATTCATGTCTATGCCTATTGATGGTCTGTAGTAAAATCCACCATCATTGCCCTTATTGATACCAAGCGCATAACCCACATCACTACCTATTTTGAATCCGGAAGTGGGATATATTCGTACCGAACCCGCAACTGGAAGAAACTGAAGATTGGCAAACTTGTTTTCATCACTCGTCCCCACTTCTGAAATTTCTTGTGTCTCACCAAAAGCATTTGAGAATCCTGTTGCAATACCAAGATCAAACTCTTTTGATACGCCCCAATGGTGATAAATGTCCAATCCGAGTACAAAACTGTATGTCTCTGAAAAATCACCCACTACCAAACCTGCATTAATACCAGCTCTAAAATTGGTTCGGTCTACTGTCTGTGCATTAAGACAGAATGAAGTAGTAACGATAAAAACTAAAAAGAATAAGCCCCTCATATATTAGATTTGTTGGTTTATGATACAAAATTAGTATCTGGGGCCTTATCTGATAATTTTAGTTGTCACCTCACCGAAATACGTTGTAAAAAGTCCTTTTTTGTAAGGAGAGCAGCTAATTCTTTCTTGATTTTCAAATAGTTATTTCCAAATACCGCGAGATGCTCTTTTGCAGAGAGAAAGGGTATCTTTGAAATATGAATTGGAAACAGGCTCAAGTAGATTATAAACATTATCTAAAAATTGAACGTGGACTTGCTCAAAATTCCATTGATAATTACATATTGGATATTGAAAAACTGGTTTCTTTTTTGCAGCACAAAACTATTTTAGACACACCCCTTCAAATACAAAAGGATACCGTACAACAATTCATTTATGAAATAGCAAAAATAGTTAACCCAAGGTCTCAGGCACGTATCATATCTGGACTTAAGAGCTTCTTCAATTACCTGGTTTTTGAGGATTATCGCCAAGACAATCCTATGGATTTGATAGAATCACCTAAAATAGGCAGAAAGTTGCCAGATACTTTATCCGAAGAGGAAATCAATGATCTCATTCATGCTATAGATTTGTCAAGGCCAGAAGGCGAACGAAATCGTGCTATGTTGGAAACCCTCTATGGGTGTGGACTAAGGGTTTCAGAATTGACAGGTCTACGCATTTCAGACCTCTACTTTAAAGAAGATTTCATCAAAGTAACGGGCAAGGGAGACAAACAACGATTTGTGCCCATCAGTGAAATCAATAAAAAATACATTACTATTTATATAAAAGAAGTTCGGGTACACCAACGCATTCAAAAAGGCTTTGAAGACATTCTTTTTCTAAACCGGCGAGGAAAACAATTGACCCGCGCCATGATCTTTACCATCATCAAACGGCTAGCGGAGAAAATAAGCCTGAATAAAAATATAAGTCCGCATACCTTTCGTCATTCCTTCGCGACACATTTGTTAGAGAATGGTGCCGACTTGCGAGCCATTCAACAAATGTTGGGCCATGAAAGTATTACCACAACTGAAGTCTATATGCATGTAGACCGCACCCATTTGGCAGATGTGATGAACAAGTTTCATCCGAGAACATCAAATTGAGATATCTTAAAACCGATACTTTCCTTTGAAAGTTAAAAGACTCGGCGTAGCATTTAATCCGGATCTATTCTTATTGAAATTAAGATTATGAACCGCCTCAATACTTATATTCTTATTAGGTTCGTAACCCACTCCGTTGAACGTTCTTACCGGCATGGTTGGTATGCTTCCAAAACCTTTCTGACGCACCATTTGAAAACCTATACCTGTAAACAAATAGACTTTTTTAGTAGGATACCATTTAATCCTTGTAGATAAGTCAAAAACGTCGGCAGTACGATGCGTATCATAAAAACCCTGTAATTCGGCATGTAATTTCGGATTCAATTCATAAAGCACGGAGAAATAAGAGTGCTGTTCTTGAGTGCCAAAATCAGCATATGAAAAGTCATCATAAGACCATTTTGAAATTCGCTCTAAATTTGAGAGTGGTTCATTCACAAGTTCTTGTCCGGTTAGAACATGACCTATAAAAATCAAGAACAAGACAAACCGCGAATTGTACATAATAATAACATTCTAGTCTTAAACTTAATTAAAAAAACAAAATGACCTTTTGAATTAGGAAAGCTTATCACAATTTTAACGAAATGCGGACCACATCAATATCATTTTTACTTGCAGAAATAAGAAATTCTACCCAATGGCGTAGCCTACCTTGAAAAATTAAACGAGCGCAATCGTTATAGTACCTGTCTACTATTTTTTCTTAGGTTTTTATCATTGGTATGCCCTATATTTATCTTCTTATCTAAAAAAGAAACACACTTGGAATTGAACCGTCAATGGTAGAAGAAAAATGTCTTTTAGTTAAAGCTATACTAGGCTTCCGCCTATCAACTATCTAAGGAGATTTTACTATATTCATGAACTGAATTCATTTCTAAAAATAACTTGGATAAGAAGACACATAATTTCACGGAAGGATACGGATGAATATGGTCATTTTTCTTTTCCTCCTTATTCTAAAAAACTAATTCCAAACAAAAAAAATACAACCTATGAAAAGTAAATTAATCCTATCTTCTCTATTATTATCAGTAACAATTTTAAATGCACAAAAAAAAGTTAATGACGTCATCAAAAAATTAGATAGTAAATCTGAAGTTTATGGAGCCATTGCCCAAAACATTTGGGAACTGGCCGAGATGGGCTACCAAGAAGAAAAAAGTTCGGCACTATTACAAAAAACTTTGTCGGATGAAGGATTTACAATTAAAAAAGGTGTTGCCGGAATTCCGACTGCTTTTATCGCTGAATACGGCAGTGGAACTCCGGTAATTGCTATAATGGGCGAGTATGATGCCTTACCCGGGTTGTCTCAACAAGCTGTGCCGGAAAAAAAATCAGCTGGAAAGGCGGCTGGTCATGCCTGCGGCCACCACCTTTTTGGAACAGCTTCGACGGCAGCGGCCATTGCCACTAAAGATTGGATCATGGCAAATAAGGCAAAAGGTACAATTCGTTTTTACGGAACTCCAGCAGAAGAAGGTGGCTCAGGCAAAGTATACATGGTTCGAGAAGGGCTTTTTAATGATGTTGATGTTGCCCTACACTGGCATCCAAGCGCGCAGAATGCCGCTAGCGCAGGAGCGGCCTTAGCTAATAAATCGGCCAAATTTCGATTCTATGGGGTTTCCGCCCATGCTGCAGGTTCACCGGAAAAGGGGCGTTCATCACTTGACGGAGTCGAGGCAATGAATGCCATGGTCAATATGATGCGCGAGCATATAATCCAAGAAGCCAGAATACATTATGTTATTACCGATGGTGGAAAAGCGCCCAACGTGGTTCCAAATTTTGCCGAAGTGTACTACTATGCCCGACATAACAAACGTGATGTGGTCATTGATATTTTCGACCGTATTGTAAAAGCTGCGGAGGGTGCCGCCTTAGGCACAGGTACGACAATGGACTATGAAATGATCGGAGGTACACATGAATTGCTTCCTAATTTGACATTACAGAAAGTGATGCACGACAACTTGTCTAAGGTAGGCGGAATCGAATACTCAGCAGAAGAAAAAGCATTTGCAGATAAAATTGCTATGAGTTTGGGCCAAAAGGGAGTGGATCTTGCCACTGCCAAGAATGTACAACCCTATAAAACCGAAGCAAGAGCCTACGGATCTACAGATGTAGGTGATGTTAGTTTTGCCGTACCCACTGTAGGTATGGGAACCGCAACCTGGGTGCCGGGCACTCCAGCTCATAGTTGGCAGGCGGTTGCCGCGGGAGGAACATCCATTGGAAGAAAAGGAATGATGGTCGCCGCCAAAACACTTACCTTGACAGCTATTGACCTTTTCAAGGATGAAGATCTTGTTGCTAAGGCAAAAACAGAATTCATTGAAAAAAGAGGGGCTGACTTTGAATACATTCCATTACTTGGGGATCGAGCTCCTGCTTTGGACTACAGAAAATAGGTAGGTTCTAATATCGGAAAATCTAAGAAGGTCGAAAATCGACCTTTTTTATGTAACAAAATGAAAAAATCACCTACTAATCGGTAACAACTACCACCAACTAAGTGAGCAAAGAACTGGAGCATCAATTTGTGACGGAACTTGAGAACAATCAAAACATTGTTCACAAGGTCTGTACATTGTATACCAATGACAGGGATTCTCACAACGATTTATTTCAAGAAATAACGATTCAGCTGTGGAAGGCTTACCCTAAATTCAGGGGTGATTCCAAATTCAGTACTTGGATGTACCGCGTTGCTTTGAATACCGCGATTACGCTGTATAGAAAATCGAAAAGGAGCATACAGACCCAAGATTATGAATCGGTAATTTTTAAGATAAAGGCCGACGAATATGATGAGACTGAAGAGCAACAATTAAAGTTGATGTATAAAGCAGTCAAACAATTAGGCGACATTGACAAGGCCCTTGTTTTTTTGTATTTGGAAGATAAAAATTACAGTGAAATATCCGAGACTTTAGGTATTACCGAAGTAAACGCCAGAGTAAAAATGAATCGGATTAAAACGAAATTAAGAACCATATTGAATCCTTAAGGTTATGACGGATGAACTGGACCTATTAAAAAAAGATTGGCAAAAAAAGGAAGAACATCTTCCCAAATTGTCGTACAATGAAATCCATACTATGATTTGGAAAAAATCTTCATCCATAGTAAAATGGATACTGATTATCAGTGTTTTAGAATTAGTCTTACCAAACCTCTTACTGTTGTTGTTTTCTACTCCTGATAATTGGTCCTTCCAAGATTTGGGAAAAATGGCCAATTATTACCTAGGCTTTAATATTTTCTACTACTCAGTAATCGCTTATTTTATTTATCTCTTTTACAGAAGGTATAAAGAAATATCTATTCTAGACGACTCAAAAAACTTAATGCGGAAAATTATAAAAACAAGGAGAACAGTAAAGCACTATGTAATATTCTGTTTGATAATGATTATCGTATTCTTCAGTATTTTTATAATAGGCTTTTATGTTGATGATACTGTATTATTAGGTATAGAAGGAATGGCAGAAAAAGCAAAGGAAATGTCTTTGGAAAAGCTTAAATCTTTGATGACGTGGTTATTCGCAGTCGTCGGAGTAGTTTTTACCTTGTTTATGGGAGGAATTTATTTTCTGCTATACGGCCTTTTACTTCGTAAACTAAATAAGAACTATAACGAACTCAAAAAATTGGAAATCTAACTCTTGGCGCTATATCTTCTCTTTTGGTTTTCTTCCTCATAGGCAATAAGATCTTTTTTTGAAATTACCTTAAGAAATGAAGGATGCTGCTCAATGGCATATTCCAATTTTTCGATAATCGCCTCGGATGATTCCTCTTCATAATCAATATCCAATGGTTCTTTGATCACCATTGACTGAAGTATACCTTTCTTCTTTACGCGGAGTCCCTTTTTATCAAAAGATCGTCTAAATCCGTCGATTACCACCGGAACAACAATTGGTTTATATTTTTTGATAATATGCGCAGTGCCTTTTCTTAAAGGTTTCCAGGGAGTGGTTGTGCCCTGCGGAAAAGTAATTACCCAACCATCTTGTAGTGCCCTACCAATATTTGAAATATCGCTCATTTTAACTTGGCGATTGATATCCTTACCCTCTGATCGCCAGGTTCGCTCTACACTAATCGAGCCGGCATAAGCCAAAACCTTGGTGAAAAGGCTCTTCTTCATAGTTTCGGCAGCCGCAATATAATACACGTTCAATTTTGGGTTCCATAGATACCCTAAATTTTTGATAGAATCGTCTCTGCCACTCAAACTTGCATTGAATACATGAAACATAGCCACTACATCAGCAAAATACGTTTGGTGGTTACTCACAAAAAGCACATTGTTCTCTGGTAGTTTGCGTATGATATCAGAGCCTTCGATTTCCAATTTATTGAAACGTTTGTACCGCTGGTGCGTCATGACTCCTAAAACTCGGATAAGCCACTTCTTCAAAAACAGACTATGCCCAAAAGGATTTTTCTTGAATATCCCCATAAATAACTAGGTAAGTTTATGCAAATTTACAAATTGCTATCTATAAAACTTGATTTAACAGTTCTTTGATTTCACTTAACATCATAGCTGTGGCTCCCCAAACGGTATGTCCATTTAATTTAAAGGCCGGCACTTCAACTTTTTCGGCATACGAGGTGCTCAATCTTTGGCTAAAAATCTTGGAGTCATCCATGAAATCAGTCAAGGTAACTTCCACTATTTCCGCTACTTCTGTCTCTTGGGGTACAAAAGACAATTGATCAGTACATAAACCAATAAATGGCTGTACCTCAAAATTACTTGGAGGAATGTATATCTCACTCAACGATTTGATAATATTCACTTGCGCTGGTGGTACACCAACCTCTTCATGCGTTTCTCGCAATGCGGTGACCTTCAAATCAGCATCCGATTCTTCTACCTTTCCCCCTGGGAAACCTATTTGATTTGAGTGTACCCCTTCGTATGTTTTTCTAAGAATCAGCAACAAACTTGTTAGGTCACTGGGGTTGGGGTAGAACAATGCAAGTACTGCGGCTTTTTTGGGATTCTTTTTTTTTAAACGCGCCATTTGTAACTCTTTGACCCTAAATTCGGGAGTCATTTTAAAATGGGAAGCTTCTCCCGGTAACGGTAGTTTTTCTATTTTTGATACTTGTTGCGAAAAATCCTTGAAATCCATGCGCTTGAAAAGAATCACATTGGCTACAATAATACCATTATTTTTTTTAGTCGGGTGTAAGCAACAACCTAAAAAACAAGAGACTTCACTACCAATCGAGGAAGAGATTACCGATTCAACTGAAGTGGAAAAGACTCGCTCTAAAGAAAAAGCGGAAGAGTTTGTTCTTACCGAAGAAAATGCGATCGAATTCTTTTTCGATTATCAGAAAGATCTAAAGGAGAACAAATTAAAGATTACGACTAGTCTAGGCAGTTTTACCGTGCAGTTATTTGATAACGTACCCTACCACAAAGCCAATTTTGTTTTCTTGGCAAGACAGGGTTATTTCGACGGCACCCAATTTCACCGAATTGTAAA
>CAZTLZ010000057.1:0-18514 GCA_964614665.1 uncultured Maribacter sp. | reverse complement strand
GAATATGTTGGTGAAGATTCTGGCACAGGTATTGATTATGATATTGCGGATCGCGATGCGCTTTTCCGTGATGCTGCTGAAGTTATTGTAACGGCACAACAAGGTTCTGCCTCGCTCATCCAAAGAAAATTGAAGTTGGGTTACAACCGTGCCGGCCGAATTATCGATCAATTAGAAGCCGCTGGTATTGTAGGTCCATTCGAAGGCAGCAAGGCCCGGCAGGTTTTGGTCCCTGATTTGGTAGCTTTGGACCAACTTTTGAACAATGAAATAAACTAACGAAAAATGAGGAAGTATCTATTTTTAACAATTGCCTTAGTAGCGTCGACTTATCTAAGTGCTCAAAACTCAGATAAAGCAAAAGCCCTACTAGATGAAGTACACAACAAGGTAACAGGCTATGAGAATATTTTTGTTGATTTTCGATTTGAGTTAAAAAATACCGAAGCCGATATCAATTCAGAAACACGAGGTACCGTAACCCTTCAAGGAGATAAATATCTTGGTGATCTTTTTGGAACCAGGCAATTATATGATGGCACCAAGGTATATACAGTCATTCCCGAAAATGAAGAGGTAACTATTGAAGATAAGTCAGATGATGACAATACCTTTACACCTACAAAAATGTTGACCTTTTATGAAAAGGGACATACGTATTCTTGGGATATCCTTCAAAATGTTCAAGGGCGAAAAATACAGTACGTCAAATTGGTACCGATAGACTCTAATACTGAAATACAGTACATATTGATGGGTATCGATATAGAAACGAAGCATATCTACAAGATTATCGAAACTGGCAAAAATGGCACCTCTACTACTATTACTGTTAATTCTTTTAAAACGGATCAACCTTTGTCAAAAACCTTATTTACCTTTGATGAAAGCAAGTACAAAGACGACGGGTACTACATCATAAGGAACTAAAGTGAGGATTCTAGACCGGTATATTTTATCGCGATTTTTATTTAATCTGTTCAGCTCGTTTGCGATTATGATGCTTATTTTCATTTTCCAATCGATTTGGCTTTTTATCGATGACCTTGCCGGAAGGGGGCTTGACATGCTTATTATCGGGAAGTTTTTTTTCTACAAAATGCCCGAGCTTACCGAAAAGGTTCTGCCACTCACGGTTTTACTTTCCTCTATCCTTACTTTTGGAACTTTCGCTGAAAACTATGAATTCGCAGCAATGAAAGCTTCTGGCATTTCGTTGCAGAGGTCTATGTTAGGTATTATCATCTTCGTCTTTTTTCTTGGTATTGGCACGTTTTGGTTCGCGAATAGTGTGATACCTGCTTCAGAGCAAAAAATATTCAATCTTAGAAGAAATATAGCTAAACTGAAACCCGCCGTCGCAATTGCCGAGGGTGTTTTCAGTGATTTCGAAAGTGCCGATATGAATATCAAGGTCGACAATAAATATGGTGAGAACGATCGCTTTTTAGAGAATGTGATCATACATCAAAAGACCCCGACAAATGTTAACTACAGGGTCATCAAGTCGAATAAGGGTGAGTTGATCAGTGGCGAAAAATCGGATATCATTCAGTTGGTGCTTAACGATGGACATCTCTATCAGAATGTTCAGACCAAAGGTCAAGGAAGGCAAAAACAACCATTTGCCAAAGGTACTTTCGAAACCTATACGATGAACATCGACCTTTCTGAATTCAACAATGTCGATTTAGAAGAAGAGCGTGATACGCGTACTGAAAAAATGAAGAATGTCTCACGTTTGAGAAAGGACATCGATTCGTTAAAAAAAGATAATTTGAGAATAGTAAGGGCATTTTCTAAAAATGTTCTTTCAACCAAAATGGGGGCCTTTGCAAAAATTGCACCCATGGATAGTACAACAGCCAAAGATAAAACCTCTGAAAAGCGTAGTTTATACGTTACTGAAAACCCTGTAGATCGAATTAAAGGTGCGAACGGTGACGAAATTGTTGAAAATATTGTTGACCTATATCCTGAATGGCAACAACTTCAGTTAATGAACTCTGCAAAAGGTTCCGTCTCCAATGTCTTAACCTCGGTACGGGGGAAAAAGAACGAACTTGACAAGCGCTATGAAATACACCGGAGACATATTTATGCAACACATGAGAAATTTGCCTTGGCCTTTTCATGCATTATTCTATTTTTTGTAGGCGCACCACTCGGAGCTATTATACGAAAAGGAGGATTGGGCCTGCCCATGGTAATTGCGATTGTTTTATTTTTGGTTTACTATTTTTTAGGTGTGTTTGCTGAAAATTATGCCTACAAAGGTAATATGCATCCAATTTTAGGTGCATGGACGCCTACGTTGATAATGCTACCGTTGGGAGTGGCCCTGACCAAAAGAGCCACCGCCGACAAGGGTCTAATGGCTTTTGGTCGTATATTTGACTTTATTTCAAGGTTATTTAAAAAGAAAAAGAAGGAGCTGGCAGTATGATTGCATCTATGGAAAAAAACATACAACTCAATACAATCGAGGAAGGCATTTCGGATATTCGAAAGGGCAAGGTCATCATCGTAGTAGATGATGAGAACCGTGAAAATGAAGGTGATTTTGTGGCCGCTGCTGAGTTGGCAACACCCGAAACCGTCAATTTTATGGCCACCCACGGAAAAGGCTTGATTTGTGCTCCCTTGACAGAAAAGCGCTGTGAGCAACTTGGCCTACACATGATGGTCAATAACAATACGGACCCCTTGGAGACCGCATTTACCGTTTCGGTTGATTTAAGGGGTAATGGTGTTACGACAGGAATATCTGCCTCTGATAGAGCAAAAACGGTACGTGCCCTTACCGATGATGACATCAAACCCCATGATCTAGCTAGACCCGGACATATTTTTCCATTGGTCGCCAAAGTGGGTGGTGTACTACGCCGGACAGGACATACAGAAGCTGCGATAGATTTTGCCCGTTTGGCCGGATTGCAACCAGCGGGAATCATTGTGGAAATCATGAACGAGGACGGAAGCATGGCCCGTTTACCACAACTTTATGAAGTTGCCCAGAAGTTTGACCTTAAGATAGTTTCCATTGAATCACTCATTGCCTATCGTATGGAACACGATAGTCTCATCGAGAAAAAGGAAGATTTTGACATTACAACTCGTTTTGGGGAATTTAGACTTAAGGCCTACAAGCAGACAACCAATAATCATGTTCATATTGCACTAACAAAAGGAAGCTGGAACAAAGATGAAAAGGTACTTACCAGGATCAACTCCACCTTGGTGAACAATGATATTTTAGGAACATTGACCAATAACCCTGATAAAAAACTTGAGGATATGTTCAACGCCATCAATTCGGAGGGTAAGGGTGCAATCGTATTTATCAATCAAGACTATGAATCATTAAATCTTTTGGCAAGATTGACCGAGTTGAAAGAACTACAAAAGAAAGGTGTCTTTAAGGCACCAAAAATAGATATGGATGCCCGCGATTTTGGTATTGGCGCCCAAATTCTACACGACCTAAATATCACCAAGATGCGATTACTTTCGAATGGAGCGCAGACCAAACGTGTGGGTATTGTGGGCTATGGTTTAGAAATTGTTGACTACGTACCCTACTAGAGGTCAATAAGCCCTTAAAAGCGTCTTATGGACTTAAAAAAAATGTAAAACTACTTCGCCTTAGGTTCCTTGCCAAGTGAATAATCTAAAATACCTCCTTTTAGTATTTCAGAATGGTGTAAAAAGAGTTCTGAAACTTCCTGGTTATTGAATTTTGCACTTTGAATGTAGATTTGATCAGTTGAATTTCGATTTGCATTGATTTGTAGTTTACTTCCGTTAGGCAGAAACAAAACCGTTTTAGGAAATAACGGACTACTTAGCTCGTATTTCGGGTTCTGTTCACTTCCTCCATTCATTTGAAACAAGCCTAATTTCATGAGTACCGCTAAGCTACCCATAAGACCTTGGTCTTCATCGCCGTTGTATCCTACAGAAGGTGATAACCCACTAAAAACATTTTCCACCACTTCTCGCGACCAAAATTGAGTCAAATCAGGCCTGCCTAATTTATTAAATATGAAAGCGGTTTGAATTGAGGGTTGATTACCATAATTAATGGGTATACGGCTGTATTCAGGGTGTAATTCTTTTGCATGCGAGTTACCAGAAGTAAAACCCAGCTCTTTAGCCTTTGAGAACTGGGAATTAAGTTTTTCAGCGGCCTTTTCTTTTCCTCCCATTAATTCGACCAATCCATCCAAATCATGAGGCACGAACCAAGTGGACTGCGCTCCGTTTGACTCGTTAAAACCGTTTTCATATTGGAATGGGTCATAGTCTTTTAGCCAATTTCCATCAACATCTTTAGGACGCATCCAACCTACAACGGTATCGAAAACATTTTTATAATTCTTAGAACGTTTCATGAAATAGTCATAGTCCTTTTGCTGATTCAGCTTTTTTGACAATTGAGCCAGGGTCCAATCTTGGTAAGCATATTCCATAGTTAAGCTAGCTCCATCTTGGTGCAGCCCAAATTTCCCTTCCGGTATGGGGTATGGAACATATCCCTTTGACATATAGTGTTTGAACCCTCCCCCTAGCATTGTGTTATGTTCGTAGCCAGCCTTTTCCATTATTCCGTCCGACGAGTGGTTCTTTTTTAGTGCCTCATAGATAAAATCCAAATCCTCTATAATGATGCCTTTTTGTATTGCCGTTACTATAAAAGGGGTAGATGATGCTCCAGTCATTACATAGGTATAATTTCCACCAGATGGACCACGTGGGATTAGGCCACCATCCTTTTGATATTGTAGTAAGGAATGAACCATTTCTTCCATAATATCCGGATACACCAATCCCCAAAGAGTGTTTAAGGTCCATTGCGCACCCCAAAATGAGTCGGAATTATAATGATTGAATTTAGGTTTACCAGTATTGTCCAATGGTAATTGTCCAATTTTAAAATCTTCACCCGTATAGTCTGGATATGCACCGTTAACATCATTAATGATTCGTCTTCCTTGCAACGCATGCCACAAGTCGGTATAGAATCGTCTTTGTTGGGTCTTGGTACCTCCTTCAATTTTAATCCGTGCCAGCAAATTGTTCCACTCCGCCTTAGAATCTTCGATGATTTGCTCAAATTTCCAATGAGGAACCTCACTTTCAATATTGGCCCTAGCATTCTCTTGTGACACATATGAAATACCAACTTTCATCAGCACCTCATCGCCCTTGACTTTCACCAAATAATTGCCCGTTTCTTCATCTTTTTCCACTAATCCTATTTCGGTATTAAGGTCAATATGAAAAAATAATTTCACAGGTTTGGGTCTTCGGCGGGTGGCAGTAATTTTCAGCTCACCAGACATTGTTTTTTCGTCAATTTTTCGAAGAATTCCATCTGTGTTTTGGCTTGGGCCTAAAATGCTATTTAAATTAAAGAGTATTGCGGCCTGATCATCTTTCTTGAATTTATACCGATGAAACCCGACACGTTTTGTACCGGTCAGTTCTACGGAAATTCCATATCTATCCAACTCAACATAGTGGTAACCGGGAAATACTTTTTCGGAATCGTGACTGAACTTTGACTTGAAATTCTTGAAAATTGTCTCGCTATCTTCAACATTAGTGGTAACAGGCAGTACAGAGAGACCCGAAAGTTGCCAGGCATGAATATGACTGAACCCTTGAATAGTATCTTTGCTATACCGATACCCACTACCCCATGCCCCATCTACTTCTGTATCAGGAGATAGGTTTACCATTCCGAAAGGACGACTTGCCGAAGTAAAGTAAAACCAACGCGAGTTTTCGGTATCCAACAAGGGATAAACTAAATCAACCGGTTCAACAGCAACGTACTCCTCAGCTTGGTGTTCAATGCACGAGTTAAATGTCATGCAAAAACAGAGGACTACTGAAATAATCAAGCTTGGAGCAAATCTTGTTTTCATAGTTTGCCAATTGCTTTGAAAGAAAAAGGCATGCATAGTGATGCTTGCCTTTTTCTTTCAAACATTTTTTAAAACGGGTTCATGTTAAAGTTTGCGAATCCAGATATTTCTGAACTGGGTCTTGTTACCATGATCCTGTAAGGAAATAGAATCATCACCGTGTGCAGATGGGTAGTCATGAAGACCTATATAATATGTAATTCCAGTAATAGCAGCATGATTTTGCACCAATACCCCATTATGCAATACCGTCATCGTCGCCTTACTATCCAAGCTACCATCTTTTTTAAATCTTGGGGCCGTGTAAATCACATCATAGGTATTCCACTCTAATGGGCCTCTCATCGCATTGACCAATGGCGCATGGTCTTTATATATACTTCCGGCTTGTCCGTTACGATAGGTTCTATTGTGATAGGAATCCAAAACTTGCAATTCATATCTATTCTGAAAGAACACTCCACTATTTCCTCTACCCTGACTTTCTCCTTCTACCTTATCAGGAGCGCTAAATTCAAGGTGCAACTGACAGTCTCCGAATTTCATTTTCGTTTGTATACCTCCAGAGCCAGGAACTACTTCCATATGATCATTATCCACAATTTTCCAAGGTGCCATCTTCGTACTATCATTCTGACTTACCCACTGATCTAGACTTCCACCATCAAACAAGATAATGGCATCTGATGGAGCATTCCCCAAGACTTTAGCGGGAGTGACCACAGCAACCTCTGGCTCCCAAATTTCTGTCATTTCGGGCTTCATAGGCATTGGTGATTCTTCTGGTGGAGTACTTGAATGCGTACTTTGGGATTCCAGCTGTATCGAGAAAAAAACAGATAATAAAATTAGAAGAGCAGACTTTGATTTCATGGTACTTTGGTTTTAAGTTTATGTAAAAACTAAATATAGGGAAATCTTGAATAAATAACTCCAATCAACTTATTCTAAATCTTAGATTGATGCTTGAATAACTTCAGCCATTTTCTGAGCGCGAAGCCTAACTTCCTCCTCGCTCCAACCTAATTTGACCAAACAAGAGATGTTGCGACCTACCCAATGATCGGACTTCGAAAAATCGGATTGGCTATAATCTGGAAGCTGATCGTAGACAGATTGAGGTAATTTTCCCAAGGATTTTAGATTAATCAAATGCTCCCATTTTCGATAATAGTGCCAATTGTTATCGTACCAATAGAAACATCCATCCACACCACCTTCGCCCAGCGCTTTCTGTACTTTCTTCGTAGTTTCCTCATCTGGTAGAAAAAAACTTAAAAAAGCATAGCTCTCCTCTCCCCCTTTGGGAACTCGCCTAAAGGTAACTCCTTCAATATCCTGCAATGCTCGTCTTAGAATCGAGTAATTCTTTTTCTGAATCGCTAAAAACTCATCTAATCGAGCTAACTGCGCTATACCAACAGCAGCATTTAACTCGGAAATACGATAATTATATCCTAGAAATTGATGTGTCTCCGCTCCCCTATCTTTTCCTATATGGTCATGCCCATGATCGGAATAGTGGTCGGCATTTAATTTATACTTTTCGTTGTTTGTAATCACTGCCCCACCTTCCCCACAGGTAATGGTCTTGACATAGTCGAAAGAAAAACATCCCAAATCACTATAACTACCTAGTGGTTTTCCTTCAAAAGTGCCACCTATCGCTTGACATGCATCTTCTAGTAAAAGCAATTGGTGTTTTTTACAAATACTTTTCAAAGCTTTCAAATCTGCCATGGAACCGCACATGTGTACGGGCATGACAACTTTGGTCTTGGACGTAATTGCACCTTCAACAGCGATTGGGTCCAATGTTAAGGTATCATCTACATCAACCAAAATTGGTACGGCCCCGAGGGCAAGTATTGACTCAAAACTTGCCACAAAAGTGAAAGTTGGCATAATAACTTCGTCACCTGCCCCAATGCCTGCAATCGCCAAGGCAACAGTCAAGGCCGAGGTTCCGCTACTGACCAATTGCGCATGATTTACCTGCATGCGCTCCGCTAATGCCCTTTCCAGTTCTGCTGCCTTCCAATGGCCATTGCGCATGCTATCAAACCCATAGCGCATCAGTACTCCTGACTCGAGTACATCATTAACTTGATTTCGTTCGGCATCTCCAAAAAGTTCAAATCCTGGCATAAGTAATTAGTATGGTGTTTGAGGTTTGGTGAAACTATGATATTTCTATTATGCTATCATCCATATTTCTTCGTACTTTTTTAAACGATGAGAAAACATCATCTTCAGCGCGATATCCCACTGGCATCACCAAAACCGAGGTTAATCCTCTTTCTTCCAATTTTAATAGTTGATCATAATCTTTAGGAGAAAAACCCTCCATAGGACAAGAATCGATTTTTTCCATAGCACAAATGGTCAATAGGTTGCCCATGGCCAAGTACGCCTGATTTTTTGACCATTCTTGAATCTCAGTGATATCCTTTTCCGAAAAACTGGAAACCATACGTTCCTTAAAGGGAGCAAGAACCTCATCACTGAGGCCCCGGACGCGTTTCACCTTTTCAAAATAGCTCGTTATATAATCCGCATCAACATTCTTTTCAATGCAAAGTACCAAGATGTGCGATGCTTGGGAAACCTGTTGTTGTTGCATTGAAAAAGATTCTAACCGCCTTTGCAATTCCTTGTTTTGAATCACGGCCATTTTTATGGGCTGCAAACCATAGGAGGTGGCTGTTAAATTAAAAGCTTGTTTCAGTTTTTCAATTTTTTCTTCGGAAAGAATCTTGTCTGAATCGAATTTCTTTACGGCATAGCGCCATTCTAAATGTTCAATGATATTGGTATGTTCCATATTTAATTAAAAAACCAAAGTTTAATCGACATGGCCACCACCATGATAACCAAAAACGTTTTTATAAATCCATCACCCTTATCTACTGAAACCCTACTTGCAACCCATGCCCCAACAGCATTTCCAATGGCCATGATGAGACCTACTTTCCAAATAACCTTATCGTTCATGATAAATACCGTCAAAGCGGAAAGCGTATATATAAAAACTACGGCCACTTTGGTCGCATTCGCCCTGACCAAGGTCATTTGATTCACATAATGCAAAAATAAGATAATAATAAAGCCTAGACCGGCATTGATGAACCCACCGTAAATACCAAAAAAGAAAAAAGCGATGATACCGATCCAAAGGTATTTTCCGGTTATGCGTTCTTGCATTTCAGCGAGCTTCATTTTTGGCTTAAAAATGATAATCAGCACTACCAAGATCATGATTATGGCCAGAATCTTATTGAAGGTTTCACCTTTAATATCTACCGCAATGTAGGCTCCGATAATCGCCCCTATTAAAGCCGATATACCCAAATAAATGTTAAAAGGAGCGGTCGAAACGCCTTTACTCTTGAAGCCGGCCGTAGCCAAAGCGGTCTGTATAATAATAGCAACACGATTGGTACCATTTGCCACACTAGGTGGAAGACCCAAAAAAATCAATACCGGAAGCGAAAGTAAAGAGCCACCTCCTGCTACTGTATTAATAAACCCTACTGCAAAACCTACGACTACTAAGAGGGGATAGTGGTACCATTCTTCCATCTTGTAAAAATAAGTAGTAAAATGGACATGTGTTTCATCTGAAGAAATAAAAGCCGCCACTCTCATATAGATTTTATAAGAGGATTAACTTCGATATTCGCCTCAGCCTCACCCGCGTGGCTTGAAATTACTTAGAAGTCAGTGGGGATTCCCTTGACTCGTGTACCCAAATGGAGAAAAAATCTCGGTGGGAAGTTCTTTTATTTCCTTTCACAAGCCGAAACAAGTTTCACTGATTTCATAAAACAAGAAAGCTTCACTTTATGTGAAGCTTTCTTTGCGGAGGAAGAGGGATTCGAACCCCCGGAGGTGTGACCCTCAACAGTTTTCAAGACTGCCGCATTCGACCACTCTGCCATTCCTCCAATGCGGCTGCAAATATAGAAAGCTTTTTGCATTCAATACAACGTTTTGAAGAATTTTATTCAACTAAATCTTATAGAATATAGCGGTCTGGACTTATCCAAACAGCCAAAAAACATCGATGTAAAGCAATAAATACGGGTCAAAATACAAAACCTATGAATTTTTATTAATAATCCATTCAGAACTAATTAGCAACTTTGACCCTAGTATCAACCCAAAATCCCCATCTTATGAAAAACTTTATAACCTACAAGGTATTCTTCATCGGCATCTCTTTACTATTTTCTAGTTCATTACTTGCACAGCAAAATTTTGACTTAAGAAATAGTTACGACTCCCAAGAAGTGAGCAACTACGAGAAATTAAAAAATCTAGGATATTCGGAAAAGGAGATTTTTCAAGATCTAGGTAATGCCAACTTTTTGTTGGAAAAATATGAAAACGCCATTTTTTGGTACAAGAAGCTTATGGACCTACAAAAGGGAAAAATGATAAGCTCTAGTTATCAAAAACGATATCAATTCGCCCTCGAACAAACAACTGGCGTAAATACTGTTATTGCCAGTAATAGGGATTGGTTGGAACAAATCAAAGAAGACTATCAATTAAAAAGATCCTTTGAAGCCCGTAAATCTGGCTTAAGTTCAAGAGAAGTTCATCAGGAATTCGATTTTCAGCCCAACTTGCGATCTCAATCCCTTGACTATTTGGTGGAATACGAAAGAAACAAAGCCTTTAGATCTGAGCAATCAAATAAGAGAGGTACAAGTATTCGTCCAACTTACGAAGAACCGGTTGCCGTAACCGCTGACGGTAGAACTGCCTATTTCAGCAAGGCCGTGTACATGAAACCTTCAAAAGGGATTTTCTCCAAAAAGGAATTGATCTACAAAATTTATCGCACGGATAAAATCAAAGGACAATGGAAAAATGTTCAAGAAGTGGCTCTTGGCCCCAAATACTATTCTGCCAAACATCCAGCCATATCCGAGGATGGCAAACGATTGTTTTTTGCCTCAAACATGCCCGGAACATTTGGTGAGTATGATATATATGCCGCTGATATAGATAACGGGGGTGGTGTTGGTCCATCTAAAAACCTAGGTACAAAGGTAAACACCAAAAAGAATGACCTCTACCCTAGTCTTGTAGATGGAAACACGTTGGTTTTCGCTTCGGAAGGACGAGAAGGTTATGGCGGGCTTGACCTGTACATGGCTGAAGTAGGCCAGAAAAAAGTGGGGTGGGCCACAAATTTGGGCAACCCGATTAATAGTAACAAAGATGATTTCTCAATGTACTTGATGGCTGAGAAGGGTATTGGATATGTGCTCTCCAATCGAGGTAAAAACAAAAATGAATTACAGGAAGTGGCCTTCTCTTATTCAAATGGCAAGGAAAAAACCTATGAAGAGGAAAAAGAGTCCAATCTCATGAAGGCATTAAACAACGAGTTGAAGATCGATTACACGACTTCCGTGTTTGAGGATCAGTAGTTTTAACTGATATCAGTACTTACTATCAAAGTCCATTACACTTTTTCAACTCAAATCAGACTGTTATGATCGACTATCGTAAAAAAACATATATATCAGTACTTTCTTTGCTATTGTTGACTATTGGTTGTATTCAAAATGCCTTTGGTCAGGAATCCGCTACAGAGTTAGGTTCAAAAAGCACATATCACAACCAGTTGTTTTTCAACCGCTTTTTTATAAACCCTACCTTCTCTTTGGTGCGTGAAAACAAATCGTATTTGAATATATTGCATAGAAATCAGTACACCACTTTTGAAGACAATCGCCAAAACTATTTTTTAGGTTTTAGCAACAAGTTAAATGAGCGTACCGCTTTGGGCATTGGGGTTTACAGTCAATGGTCAGGCGTGGTACAAGAATTTGGTTTCAATGCCAACTATGCGACTTCAGTGAAATTAGGTGACAAGAGCAAACTGACCTTCGGAACAAACCTTACATACTTTACAGAAGGCCTCGATAAAAACCGGGTTGTTGTTGCTAGCGATGATTCTCGACTATCGGAGGCAAGAAAGGAAAGTAAACTGGCCATTCAACCGGGTGTCACACTTTCGTTAGGCAATTTTGATTTCGGATTATATGCACAGGACTTGTTAAAGTATAACCAAACTACTAACATTTTCTTGACCAACTTGTCCGAAAAAAGTATCAAAGCCTCTTTGCAATACACCCATTTGTTCAATGCTCAAAAAGGCCTATTCGCAAATGCCAGACTTATGCCCCTGTTACAATTAGGAAAAAATAATGAAAATCAATATTCTTTTGTTGGTTCTCTATTATTGGACTTACCAAACTATGGCTGGCTACAAACCAATTATGACGAGACCTACGGTGTATCTATGGGTCTAGGGTTTAACCTTAGTAGAAAGATGTCATTAGGATATCTATTGGAAAAAGATATTTCACATGAAGATGCAGACCTGGGATGGAACCATGAGGTTTCA
Source organism: uncultured Maribacter sp. (assembly GCA_964614665.1). GTDB lineage: Bacteria > Bacteroidota > Bacteroidia > Flavobacteriales > Flavobacteriaceae > Maribacter_C. The sequence continues at coordinate 6,154 of CAZTLZ010000057.1, read as the reverse complement.
CTGGCCTATACCTTTAGTAAGAGTGATGGCTCAGAAGACTGGGCAAATAACTCAGAAGATCAAAAAATAGACCGGATCATCCGAAACTATGAAGAGCAGATTTTAGCGCTATCGGCTGAAAAGGGACAGCCCGCAATGAACGCAGAAGAAACAAACAAAACGATAATGAATACTCTGGCTCATGAAAACCGTATGATTTTGGACCAACTTATTTTGAGACAAGACTCTATAGAAAAAATGCGTAATGCCGCGTTCGAAAAACGTTTTGAGATGATTGTTCGAGCCGTACGAACAGATATTAAGAATAGTATCAAATCAAATCTTAAAAATCTTGGCCCTAAGAAAAATACAGCTCTGGCCGATAACGATTTGAAAATAGACCCTGAACAAATTAAAAAGCGTAGAGACTTTAAAGAACTTCCGATAAAGAAGTTGAATCAAGACCATATTGTTGGAGCAAACTCAGGGTACTACGTTATCGCCAATGTATATAAGAACAAAAAATATATGAATGCTTTTGTAAAAGACCTAAAAGAAAAAGGCTTGGCACCAAAGCAATTCTACAACAAAGAGAATGGATTACATTATGTCTATTTAGCTGACTACAATTACAAAAAGGATGCAAAAACAGCCTACGTTTCTAATCTAGACGGTAAATACCAAGATGAAAAATGGATTATGGAAGTGGCAAATAATTCGACCATAGTTCATAATTCGTACAACAACTGATTAATCAAAGTGCAAATGCTAAAATATGCAGCATTTGAACGAAAAATCTTATATAAATCCATTAATTTCAAAAGTCTTTATTACATTTGAATCATATTAAAACATTAACTGACTTTATGTAAAACCCTCAAATCCCCTACACTATGAGACCAAATCTTAACCTACGTACAATTCAAAAAAAAGATTTCCAATCAGACCATGAAGTACTTTCTTTACTTCAAATCAAAGATGCTTTTGCAAGCTATCACATCCACTATAAATTCTTTGATTATAATCCGAGCTTAGATCTGACTAAGCAAGCTTTCTGATTCAAATACCCATATTAAGATAAAACACACTATTGAATTAGGCGAATAGCCTGAGGAGAGGACTTGTGTTTCAAAATGTAGAGATTTCATTTCTACAGGTGCTATAATATCCTAAAATCTATATTGAAATGGTTTTGAAGTTTTGACCCTTCCTAACTAATTCCTACAAACCACATGACTATGAGACAAGAAACATTAAAAGTAATTATTGTTGAAGATGATTTTCAATTACATGCTTTTTACAAAGCCTATTTCGAAAAATACAATGATTTCAATTTGATTGAAATATTTACATCTATAGAAGATGCAGTATTGGCTTACGATGATATATCGCCCGATATTATTATTTCAGAGGTGACGTTTGCAAAAATGAACGGAGTCAACGGTATTAAACTCTTTCGAAAAAAAGACCCGAATGTCAAAATACTAATGGCAAGCACCGAAAACGATTTTGAGACTATCAAAAAAGCGTTTAAAAATGGTGCGAACGGTTTCTTAAGCAAACCGATTACTAAAAAACGTCTACATCATGCACTGGAGTCACTTAAAACTGAAGGCGCAGCACTGAGCAATGATGTTGCAAAAAAAATAATTTCAATGTTCCAACATAAATCCTATCAATCTTTTTCTGAGCGTGAAAATCAGATTATCGATTACCTAGGTCAAGGAGCTACCTATAAGACAATCGCTGAAAAACTATTCGTTACCACTAGTGCAATAAATTTTCACATTCAAAATATATATTTAAAACTGAATGTTAACTCGAAATCCGAGGCTTTGATGAAACTCCAAGAAATAGTATAGTTCATGATCTACAACACACGTCCCCCTGCCACCTACTTAGACTAGACCTCATTGGTGCTAAACAGGCCCTGATGACATTTAAATTGAGGTTTGTAGGTCATGTTTGTGTCCGCTCATTGGTTTGGTGAGCGGACACTTTTTTTCTTACGATTTTTATACCTTGCCATTATGCAAGAGCCTCTGATAAGTATTTTGATTCCGTTTAGAAATACCGAGGGTTTCCTTTCCGAATGTCTAGATTCCATAGTTGAACAAACATATCTGAATTGGGAAGTAATAGCCATAAATGATCATTCCACCGACAATAGTCAAAAGGTTGTAGAAGGTTTTTCAAAGAAGGACAAGAGAATAAAGTCTTATCAGAATTCTGGGAAGGGAATCATCGAAGCTCTTCGATTAGCTTATGCCAAGAGTAAGGGAAAACTAATTACCCGCATGGATTCTGATGATATAATGACACCAAATAAGCTAATGGTGTCGGCCCAAGCACTTTTTAAATTTGGAAAAGGTCATTTGGCGGTGGGTCAAGTAAAATACTTTTCTGATAGAGGTATTGGTGATGGCTATGCACGTTATGAGAAATGGCTTAACGAGTTGACCAAAAAAGGCCGTAATTACTCAGGAATTTATAAAGAATGTGTCATCCCCTCCCCCTGTTGGATGACATTTCGTGAAGATTTTGATTTGTGCGGAGCCTTTGAACCAGACCGCTATCCCGAGGATTATGATCTGGCCTTTCGTTTCCGTGAACAAGGATTGAAATGTATACCCTGCGAACAGGTTTTACATTATTGGCGCGATTATGATAACCGTACTTCACGTACAAGCGAACACTACGCCCAAAATTATTTTTTTGATTTAAAATTATTCTATTTTCTCAAACTGGATTTTGACCAAATGAGACCCTTGGTGATATGGGGAGCAGGAACCAAAGGCAAGACAACTGCCAAAACCTTGTTAGAAGAACAAATTGAATTCACCTGGATATGTGATAACCCCAATAAAATAGGAAAGTCCATTTACGGGGTAGAAATGAAACCTTTTGAATTTCTTTCACAAATGGAAAATCCGCAAAGTATTATTACGGTCGCCAATGAAGAGGCCCAAAACGTCATCCACGCCTATTTGAGAAAACTATATCAAGAACCCATGAAAGATTATTTTTTCTTTTGCTAAATCTCAGCTGATTGTTATTTGTTGACAAAAGTTGGTTAACTAGTTTCAGAAATTTATGTTCTGGCCACCATAAACCATGAACCGACAACCATATTTTCGTTATATTTGCCAAATCAAATTCAGGAATGCAATTTAAACATCCGGAACTTCTTTGGGCTTTATTTCTCCTCCTGATTCCCATTTTCATTCATCTATTTCAGCTTCGTAGATTTAAAAAAACACCTTTCACGAATGTAAAATTCTTGAAAAAAGTGGTATCGGAGTCCCGTAAAAGTAATACACTGAAAAAATGGTTGTTACTATTGACCAGAATGACACTTCTTACGGCTTTGATTATAGCTTTCGCCCAACCTTTCTTCGCTGAAAAGACAGCACTCAAAGAGAAAGAAACGGTAATCTACCTTGATGATTCCTTTAGTATGCAGGCAAAGACAGAAAGTGGCACACTACTCTCTGATGCCGTGCAAGAGCTTCTTAAAAACGTACCTGAAGACAAACCGTTCCACCTCTTTACCAATGATAAAACATTTCGCAATACTTCTTTGAAAGCTATTCAGAATGAATTATTGCTGTTGCCCAGCACTTCAAGACAATTGCAGTTAGGTGAAATATACCTCAAGGCCAATACGTTGTTCAATGCAAACGAAAATAGTTTAAAGAATTTAGTGGTCATATCTGATTTTCAACAACGTATGGTGACTCCAGTTTCCGATTCATTGGAGACTATTCAAAAAAACCTTATTCAGGTAACACAGCCCGAACTCAAAAACGTATCCATCGATTCGGTTTACCTATCTAACTATAAATCTGAAAACATCGAGATTACTGCTTTGTTTTCCAGCAATTATGATATGGAAAGCATACCTGTTTCCTTATTTAATGGAGAGCAATTGATTGCAAAAACCTCAGCATCGTTTAGCAAAAACAATAAGGGGATCGTGGTTTTTTCACTTCCGAAGAGTGAGGGCATCAAAGGTAAAATTCAAATATCGGATGTCGGTTTGGCTTATGATAATGAGCTCTATTTCAATATTGACACCAAAGAGAAAATCAAGGTTTTAGCAATTGGCGATGCACCAAGTGACTATTTAAATCGCATCTATACAGAGGATGAGTTTCAATTTGCATCTTTTCCTCTTAAGAGCTTGAACTATGGACTCTTAGATCAACAGAATTTGATCATACTCAATGAGCTCGAATCGATTCCGAACGCTTTGGTGAATAGCCTTACCTCGTTTGCTCGTAAAGAGGGCCACATTTTGGTGATACCTTCCGTCGCTATAGATTTTGATTCATACAATCGTCTACTTTCATATTCACATTCCACTAATTTTACACAGCGGGTCAATATAGAACGGAATATTACCAACATCTCATTTTCACATCCTATTTATCAAAATGTTTTTGAAAAGAATGTTACCAATTTCCAATACCCTAAGGTTTCTCAATATTACCGCGTTAAAACCAGTGCGCCCAGCGTTCTATCATTTCAAGACAAAGACCCATTTCTTTTTGGGGCCAACAAGTTTTATGCATTCACCACGTCCCTATCAAAAGAAAATTCAAACTTTAAAAACTCGCCCCTGATCGTTCCAACTTTTTATAATATGGGAGCTAATAGCCTAAAATTACCTGAACTGTATTATGCTCTTGAAAGCGAATCTGTGGTAGACATTCCCTTGAAATTATCAAAAGACAATATTTTGAAGGTACAAAAGGGCGACTATGAGTTTATTCCTCAACAAGAATCTTTTGCGAACAAAGTATCTTTGTCATTCTTTGAGAACCCTGAGGAAGGTGGTATTTATAGGGTTATGGATGAAGAGAAACCAATTCGCAACTTAAGCTTCAACTACGATAGAGAAGAGAGTCAATTGGTGTATAGCGATTTGACCAATTTGAACGCAACATATAAAAACGAATCTATAGCAACATTTTTTGATAGAATTCGAAAAGACAGCTCCATCAACGAGCTTTGGAAATGGTTTGTTATTTTAGCCCTGTTGTTTATGGGGATTGAGGTTCTTATCCAAAAATATTTTAAATGAACATACTTCTTAAAGCTGCCACGATAGTCGACCAAGACAACAAGGACATCCATCTTAAAAAACGGGATGTCCTAATCAAAAATGGGATTATCGATACTATAGCTGCAAAAATCAATCCCTCGGGGAAGGTAAAGACTATTGATTCTAAGAATCTTCATGTATCAATCGGATGGTTCGACAGTAGTGTAAGCTTTGGTGAGCCAGGCTATGAGGAAAGGGAAATTATCACGAACGGATTACTTACGGCTGCAAAAAGTGGTTTCACAGATATTATATTGAACCCGAATACCCACCCGGCACCTGATAGCAGTTCTGACATTGTCTTTTTGAAGAATGCCGCCAAAGATAGCATCACGCAGTTACACCCCTTAGGCACCTTGACCATGAAAGCAGAGGGCATTGATCTGGCTGAGTTGTATGATATGCGCAGTGCAGGAGCTGTTGGTTTTTATGACTTCAAAAAGTCTATAAAAAATGCGAATCTATTAAAAATAGCCCTACAATACGCTCAAAACTTTGAGGGTCTCGTACATTCTTTTCCTTTGGATACTCAAATCGCGGGTAAAGGTGTGGTCAATGAGGGTGAAGTTTCAACAAGAATGGGTTTAAAAGGAATTCCCGCTCTGGCGGAAGAACTCCAAATTGCACGCGATCTCTTTATATTGGAGTATGCAGGAGGTAAGCTTCATATACCTACTATATCAACAGCCAACTCGGTAAAATTAATTGCGGACGCCAAGAAAAAAGGATTAGATGTCACATGTAGTGTTGCACTTCATAATCTCTTTTTTACGGATGAAACCTTAGCTCAATTCGATACCAGTTTCAAGGTGCTGCCTCCTTTGCGAACCAAAAAAGATTCAAAAGCTTTATTAGATGGGGTAAAAAAAGGTGTCATAGACTTTATCACTTCAGACCACACTCCTTTGAACATCGAATTGAAGCAAATTGAATTCGACAATGCCAATTATGGAACCATTGGTTTAGAAAGCGCCTTCGGAATTGCAAATCAACTCTTTGACTTGGAGACCACCATTGCATTATTGACTAAAGGAAGAGAACGATATGGTATTGAAACACCGACTTTCA
>CAZTLZ010000056.1:0-18649 GCA_964614665.1 uncultured Maribacter sp. | reverse complement strand
CGTCTTTTTGAAAGAATCGTGACTTACGCATGTTTTTCAATGATATCCTACTAGCAGTTAAATTTGCTACACAACCATTGTCAAATTCAATTCTGGCGTTGGCGATATCTGGAGAGTTGCTAATAACAGAAACTCCACTCGCATTGATTTGTTTCACATCGGAATCCATCACGCTCAAAATAGCGTCGATATCATGTATCATTAAATCCAGTACAACAGGAACATCTGTCCCCCTAGGGTTAAACTCTGCCAATCGATGTGTTTCAATAAACATCGGATTTTGAATTTTATCTTTGACAGCTGAAAATGCTGGGTTGAAACGTTCAACATGACCTACTTGCCCTTTCACACCATACTTCTTTTCTAATGATAAAAGTATTTCAGCCTCTTCAAGAGTATTGGTAATTGGCTTCTCAATGAAAACATGTCGACCTTTTTCCATAGCCTTTTTTGCGCAATCAAAATGAGAAAGGGTTGGGGTAACAATGTCGACCATATCAACAGCATCGATTAATGTATTGATATTGTCAAAGTAGGTATAACCGAATTCTGCAGCCGCCTTTTTAGCATTAATGGCATCAGAATCATAAAAACCAATTAATTCATATTTATCAGATTCATTTAGGAGTCGTAAATGGATTTTTCCCAAATGACCCGCTCCTAAAACACCAACTTTGAGCATGTAATATCTTTTGTTCAAAAATAAGGAGATTTGTCCAAATAACTTGTTGATTACAGCTTAATGAATCTTCTATAAGATTACATACAAATGAAGACACGTCTTATGGTAGTTGTGTATTCAAATATTGTAAAAAGTAAAATTAGAAATCACGAAACTTTTATAACTTAGTCTTTTTAAAAAACAAATTCTTGAAAGATACCCTAAAGCATAGCGGAATGCGTAACAAACTGACCGATGTGCTCATTGGTAAAGGAATTGCGGATAAAAGAGTATTGGATGCGATTCGAACTATACCGCGACACTTATTCATGGATAGTAGTTTTGAAGGCCATGCCTATCAAGACAAGGCATTTCCGATTGGGGCTGATCAGACCATTTCCCAGCCCTATACCGTTGCTTTTCAAACTGAACTTTTAAAGGTCGAACCTGGCCAAAAAATTCTTGAAATAGGTACCGGTAGTGGGTATCAAACAGCTGTTTTATTAAAACTCAAAGCAAAGGTATATACAATAGAACGCCAACTAGAGCTTTTTAAAAAGACAAGTATTTTCTTTAAAAAAATGGGGTATCGGCCAAAGAAAATGATTTTTGGAGATGGCTATAAAGGTATTCCAAAAGAGGCGCCGTTCGATAGTATCATTGTTACTGCAGGAGCCCCTGAAGTTCCAAAAGCGCTCATGTCACAATTGAAAGTAGGGGGTAGGTTGGTAATTCCTGTGGGTGTAGACCATCAAATCATGACACTTTTCATACGCACTTCGGCTACCGAATTCGAAAAAAAAGAATTGGGTTCTTTCCGCTTTGTCCCCCTTTTAGAGAATAAGAACTAGTTATTGAAATTCTTTTTGATCCTATCTAAATTTCGCTTGTTGTCACGATCTTTGATAGTATCTCTTTTATCATATAGCTTTTTACCCTTTGCTAGTGCTATATTTAGTTTGGCCAACCCTCGTTCATTCAAGAATAGATTGAGGGGAATTATGGTTAGTCCTGATGCTTTAACTTCTTTAAAAAGCTTCTTTAATTCTTTTTTATTTAAAAGTAACTTGCGTTCTGCCCTGGGTAAATGATTGTAATGTGACCCATGTGAGTATTCATCAATATGCATGTTTATTATGAATAACTCTCCGTTGTCATTGAATTCACAAAAACTCTCCGAAATGGAGGCTTTGCCTTCCCGAATAGATTTTATTTCAGTTCCGCCTAAAACGATTCCCGCCATGTATTTATCAAGCAGCTCGTATTCAAAACGAGCACGTTTGTTTTTGATGTTGATGTTTTTCTGAACCATGGAGCAAAAATAGCCACATTTTCAAGTAAATTCCTAGGCAATCATTAATTAGGTTTCTCAATTTGTAAAGAATGCCGCACTTTTGCGAACAGTATACAAACAAATAAGATGTACAAGATTTATAGTATTCTTTTAGTAGTGATGGCTGTGGCCTGTAAGGAAGAGGTCAGAAAAGAAATGACAGCTCAAGAAATTGTTGACAAAAGCATTGAGGCTAGTGGAGGGCGGTTATTTGAAAATAGCATCGTCTCGTTTGATTTTAGGGATAGACATTACATTTCTGAAATGAAACAGAAAAAGAAGACATTAACCAGAATTTTGAAAAATGATACGGTTCATATGAAGGATGTGAGAACCAGTCAAGGCTTGCAACGCTTTATCAATGACACCTTAGTTGGCCTTACCGATTCATTGGCCAATGTATATGCAAACTCCGTAAACTCGGTACATTATTTTTCGAAGTTGCCTTATGGCTTAAACGACCCCGCTGTGCGAAAAGAATTGATTGGAGAAATAGAGATAAACGATCAGCCGTACTACAAGATAAAGGTGACATTCGATGAAGAGGGCGGAGGTGATGATTTTGACGACACCTACATCTACTGGATAAATAAGAACACATTTATTCCAGATTATTTAGGATATAGTTTTTATGTTGACGGAGGAGGTACTCGATTTAGGGTAGCCTACAATCAAAGAATAGTCAAAGGAATACGATTTGTCGATTACAAAAATCTAAAACCCAAAGACGCTGTCTCGACTATTTTCTCTGCTGACAGTCTTTATTTAAATGGGGGTTTGGAATTACTCTCAAAAATAGAATTGAAAAACGTCTCAGTTAATCTGGACAGTTACAATTAATGTGAATCCGTTGAGAGGTAGCGTTGCCATTTACAATTTGTACGATAAACAAACTTCCGTTGTCACTGTCATCCATGGCATAATATTTTTCCTCTCCGAGCATCTGATTCACAAATTCTGGAGTAGTATTGCTATGCCCAACCACTAGAACATTTTTGTTCAGGTTTTCGTTTTTGAACTCTTCGATGTTTACTATGCTAGGGTCGTAGTATTGCACATCGATATTTCTATTGACCGATATAGGCGCTGCGGTCATTGAGGTTCGTTGATAGTCCGTACTATAAATGGCATCAAGCTCGACATCTTTTAAAATTTCATCCCAATGCATTGCTCGACCAAGGCCGTCTTGACTTAACTCAGGATCGGAATTTTCAGGGTTCGAACGATCTTTTTCGGCATGTCGAACAAAGTAATAGGTCGAAATACCCATGGCCATCGGCTGGTCAATTGCCTCTTTTTTATCGTCTTTACAACTGAAAATGCTAAATACAAGAACAAAAACTAATACTGTTTTCAAATGTGTCATAGTTGGTGCATAGGGTTGTTGAAGAATTTCTTTTTATTTTAACTAAAATAAGCGAAAAATAGTATGTAATACAGGTGTTTTTTGTTTTTTTGCATATGATTGTGAGAACACTTATAATTTTTTTCTTTTTACTTTGCTATGTGTCTGTTGCTCAAGAAGTTTCTCTTCCAGCTGACCTAAGGCAACATGCCCTAACACAGTATAATGCGAGTCTTTTTAATCCTACGTTTGTGTTAGATCGTAACAATCCGCAGTCTGTTTCATTTTGGACCCGGTGGCAATGGCAGCAAGTCGATACAGACCCGACCACACTTTTCTTGAATTATTCTCGCAGAATTAACGAAAAATCAGGCGTTGGAGCTGGTTTTTTTCAACATAATACCGGTATTTATTTCAATACAGGAGGGGTGGTCAATTATGCTTATGAGGTCCGGTTGAACCCAATAATCAAACTATCTGTTGGTGCGAATCTCTTTGGGTTTCAACAACAATTGGCAGATACTCGATTTATACCTGATCCAGATGTATTGCCCGTTCCGCTTGATGTAAGCGATGATTTTATCCTTCAACTCGCACCAGGAATCAATTTATCAGTAGAGAACTTTTCTCTAAGCGTGGCCTCGGAAAACCTCTTTGATTATAATGTAACGGACAAGGGAGCTAATACCGAGACCGCTGATAAGATTTTTATGGGGATGGTCTCCTATGATTTTCCTGTTATAGCATCTGATTCTACGGCATTTTTACGACCGTCGATTTATTTGAGAACCATACCCGAACAAGAAAATCAAATAGGTCTAAATACTTTGTTCAGTACCAAAAGGTATTGGGCACAAGCTGGGTATAACAACTTTTACGGAATTTCGGTAGGTGCCGGAGGAACAGTTTTCAATAGATTTTCTTTAGGTGCTTTGATGGAATTTGGAACAGGCTCTTCTTTGAATTCAAAAGATGCATCGTTTGAAATTATTGCCTCATTCTTCTTAGGTAATCCTCAAAATCGACGAGAACCCGTTGTTAATGTTTTTGATGTCTTAGACAAAGATGTTGTGGTTGGGGATGAAGAAGAAGAGGCCGCCAAAATGCAGGAAGAATTGGAGAATGCCCAAAAAATAGCCTCTGAAGAAACGACCAAAGAAAAGGAAGCTCTTGGTGAAACTCCAATCGAGGAAGAAGAAACACCTCTTATGGCAGAAGAACCTCAGGTAAACAAAAAAGAAGCTAGAAGAATCGCTGCGCAAGAAAGAGCGTTGGCCAAGGAACGTAGAAAAGATTCACTTGATCAGATTAAAAAGAATAAGGAAGCTCTTGCTCTACAGCAAAAAGAAGAAAAGCAAAACGCGAAGTTAGCTGAAGAAGAAGCAAAAATAGCGGTTGCCGCTGAAAAGAAGAAGCGGGAGGATGCTCTAGCTGCAGCTGAGGAAGCTAAGAAAAAAGAAATTCTTGATGATGAGGAAACAAGAGCGAACGAGGCAGCCGAAGAACTAAAGAGAGCCGAAGCTCTTGCCGAGACGACAAGACTAAAGGTGCAAAAAGAAAAAGATTCGCTAGCGCAAGTCAAAAAAATGGAAGCCATTGCTGCTGCTGAAGAACTGAAAACGCAAAAACTACAAGATTCGATTCGTCAAGCAAAAGAGACCCAGTTAGTTGAAGCTGAAGTTGCAAAAGAAGAAGTGAAAGAAGAGATCAAACCACGGGCAGGTGAAAAATATGAGGAGGTAATCACCGAGGATGGATTGGAAGCAGGCTTTTATTTGATAGCGAATGTCTTTGGAACAAAAAAATATTTTGACGCCTTCATGCAAGACCTGAGAAAGAAGGGTATTGAACCCGGTTCTTTTGTTAGGTCTAGGAACAATTATAATTATGCATACCTAAAGCGCTACAACACGATTAGTGAGGCCAGAAGGGCAAGGGATAACAAATTTGATGGAAAGTACCAAGGCAATACCTGGATTTTCAGGGTAGTTGGGGAGTAATAATTCAAAGAGATTATTTACGAAGCTCCTTTTTGACCAGTTGATCTAGATAAGCCACTGTATTCATCAAATACTTACGATCTAAGGTCATAGTAGACATGGCCACCGCTCCCTGTAGCATTGTATATAATTGTTTTGCAAACTGGAGGGGCGTTACGGGTAATCTTAGTTCACCATTATTTACACCATTCTCTAGAACTAACGCAATTTTGCCTTCAATGGTTTTAATGGTTTCCTTAGTAGCCGCACTCAATAGGTGATTATTGTGCATAGAATCTACACCTACATTGAGCACAGGGCAACCACCCATTTCGTGGGTGAAAATATCATAATTGCGAAAGAACTTTGTAAGCTCAAAGATTTTATCAAGTGCACCACCTTCTATGCCCAATTTTTCGTCCAATTTATCCAATAAGAGTCTGCTATTATATTCGAAAGCTGATAGCGCAAGTGCCTCTTTGTTCTCAAAATTTCCATATAGTGCCCCTTTCGTAAGTCCAGTCGCCTCAGTAAGGTCACTCATGCTGGTGCCGATGTAACCGTGTTTGTTAAATACGGGTGCAACTCTTTCTATGATAAAAGCAGAGGTTCTTTCGGCTTTGGTAGGCATGAATTGTAATCTATTTTTCACGAATATAAAAAAACTATATACTGCATGGTATATATTGTTGAAAAAAAAAGCATCCTCTCCATGATTTTAAGAGAGGATGCCTAAATCTTAATATGAATGTTTCAATTCACCAGTTCGTTTTGATTTCTAAATACCAATTCATCATCAAACGAATCGATTAAGACGATGCTATCGGACTTAATAGCTCCGCTCAAAAGTTCTTTTGAGAGGTTATTGAGTACTTCTTTTTGAATTACCCTTTTTATCGGACGGGCCCCATATTGTGGGTCATATCCTTGGGCAGCCAGATGGTTAATGGCCTCTTCAGTAGCATCAACAGTAATGTGTTGTTTCGCGAGCATTTTTTTCAAACTCGACAACTGAAGCCTTACAATTTTGGTGATATCCTCCATTGTGAGTGGTGTAAACATTATGATATCATCTATTCTATTTAAGAATTCTGGTCTTATGCTACGTTTTAATAACCCTAAAACTTCAACTCGGGCCGTTTCCGTAGCACTATGCACGTCATTGCTATTCTCAAATTTTTCTTGAATGATATGACTTCCCATATTACTGGTCATTATTATGACACTATTTTTAAAGTCAGCTATACGACCTTTGTTATCTGTCAATCGCCCTTCATCCAAAACTTGAAGTAAAACGTTAAAAGTATCAGGATGGGCCTTTTCGATTTCGTCCAATAATATTACTGAATAGGGGCGACGTCGCACTGCCTCGGTCAATTGTCCGCCCTCATCATATCCTATATAACCAGGAGGAGCCCCCACCAATCGACTTACCGAATGACTTTCTTGATATTCGCTCATATCGATTCTCGTCATTGCGCTTTCGTCATCGAAAAGATAGGCCGCTAAGGTTTTTGCAAGTTCGGTTTTACCAACCCCGGTAGTACCTAAGAAGAGAAACGAACCTATAGGCCGATTGGCATCTTGCAAGCCGGCCCTACTTCTTCGAATTGCATCGGAAACTGCCTGAATCGCTTCTTCTTGACCGATTACACGTTTGTGTAATACACTTTCAAGTTGCAAGAGTTTTTCGCGTTCACTTTGCAGCATTTTGGTAACAGGAATCCCCGTCCATTTGGCCACGACTTCTGCAATGTCTTCATTCGTAACTTCTTCTTTGATTAATGTGTCTTCACTTTGTTGTGTTTGCAATTCTTTTTGCAAGTCTTCAAGTCTTTCCTGAGATTCCTTTATCTTACCGTACCGAAGTTCAGCCACTTTTCCATAATCTCCGTTGCGTTCAGCTCGCTCTGCCTCCAATTTGAAGCTTTCAATATCCAGCTTTGTTTTTTGAATAGTATCAACAACCGATTTCTCGCTTTCCCATTGCGCGAATAATTCGTTGCGATCTTCCTTCAAATTGGCAAGATCGGCATTCAGGAGCTTTAATTTTGCTTTATCTTCTTCCCTTTTAATTGCTTCAATTTCAATCTCAAGCTGCATGATCTTACGGTCCAACACATCTAATTCCTCAGGTTTTGAGTTGATTTCCATTCGCAATTTGGCCGCTGCTTCGTCAATCAGGTCTATGGCTTTGTCTGGCAAAAAGCGATTGGTAATGTAGCGCTGTGAAAGCTCAACTGCTGCTATAACGGCCTCGTCTTTAATACGGACCTTATGATGTGCTTCGTACTTTTCCTTGATTCCCCTAAGAATCGAGATAGCGCTCTCGGTATCGGGTTCATCTACCGGAACCTTCTGGAACCTTCTTTCCAGGGCTTTGTCTTTCTCGAAATACTTTTGATATTCATCTAAGGTAGTAGCACCTATCGCTCTCAATTCACCACGTGCCAAAGCAGGTTTAAGAATATTAGCGGCATCCATAGCACCTTGGCCTCCTCCTGCACCTACTAACGTATGTATTTCGTCAATGAAGAGTACAATATCACCATCTGAAGTTGTTACCTCTTTGATGACGGATTTCAATCGTTCTTCGAATTCACCTTTATATTTTGCTCCGGCAATTAAAGCGCCCATGTCTAAGGAATAAATGATTTTTTCCTTTAGGTTTTCAGGTACGTCACCTTGTATGATACGATGAGCCAATCCTTCGGCAATGGCTGTTTTTCCGGTGCCTGGTTCGCCAACTAATATAGGATTGTTCTTAGTTCTCCGAGATAATATTTGCAGAATACGTCGAATTTCTTCATCCCTTCCAATGACGGGATCGAGTTTCCCGCTATCTGCAAGTTTGTTGAGATTTCTGGAATATTTATCTAGGGCGTTATAGTTCTCCTCAGCACTTTGCGAAGTTACCTTACCGCCTTTCCTTAGTTCTTCGATGGCCAATTTCAGGTCTTTTTCGGTCGCTCCCTGATCTTTTAATATTTGAGCGATTTTACTTTTTGAGCTGAATATAGCTAATAACAAATGTTCAATGGAAACATATTCATCTTCCATCTTCTTTGCAGCTATGGTTGCATCGTTCAAGGTTTTACCGGTGTTTTGGGAGAGCATTATATCTCCACCGGGTACCTTCGGTAGGCTCTCCAATTGCTTGTCAAGAACTTGCCCTACCAAATCTGAATTGATATTCAATTTCTTGAGAATAAAGGGCAATACATTTTCATCTATCTCAATGATGGACTTGAATAGATGTTCGTTTTCAATCTGTTGATGTCCCAATTCTTGGGCAAGCAACTGTGCTCGCTGTAGCACTTCTTGCGATTTTATGGTGAAATTATTAAAGTTCATATATTGTTTTTTTAATGTATTATCTATTTTTGAATGATTTGGTCAAGAATCCTACCAATGCGAACAATAAGACAAAATGTCCGATAACTTCAATAAAAACAAGACATTTCGGCAGATGTATGTATTGGTGAATGCAACGACTAATCAATAAAATTACATCATGGGCTTATTTGGAAAGTTTTTTGGGAGTGGTAATAAAGAAGGAGAAAAAAAGGAAAAATTTATTCCATGGATTCCACTTACCTCGACAGAACAGTTAGAAGAAATCGAAAAGAAATCACTTTCTAAGCCCCAGATTATATTTAAGCACTCGACTACTTGCGGCATCAGTCGTATGGTAATTAATATGTTCAAGGATAGTTATGATTTTTCCACAGCACAAATGGACCTGTACTACCTTGATCTGCATGCGCATCGAGATGTTTCGAACGAGACGGGTTATAAATTTCAGGTTATGCATCAATCCCCTCAATTACTGGTTATTAAAAATGGGACTGCGGTTGCTCATGCATCACACGGGGCGATAACAGAAATTGATTTATCCAAGTATTTATAAACACCATGTTGCTTGACGGCATTGGTGGTTTTAAGTGCTTAGTATATAAAAATTCAAAACCCACTATCTAATAAAAGAAGAGATAGTGGGTTTTAGATTTTCAAGAAAAGCTATAATCAGTTAAATCGTTGACTTCCCAATATTCCCTTTATTCTTGCCTTTAAGTCTTCTCCAGCATCGTAAACCATCTGTTCATTAGATGGGAAAGAAACTGCACTCAACTTCAGCAGCGGAATAAGATCGTCTTCTAGTGCTCTTTTATCTCCATTCATATTGGCATAACGATGTTCGAATATAAACTCACTTGAAATCGGGTAATTGTCGATTTGCTGTTTGGTTTTCAAGTCAACAAATAATACTTGACCACCAACCAACGCTGATTTGGTCTGTACAAATTGTTCAAAATCACATCTGACTGTTTTGAACTTATCTATTTTTACTTTATTTCCCAAACTATCTTTAACTACATTGCCATTCTTATCTTTAGCATATTTAAAACCATCTTTTACTTGTTTCTCTTTGGTAATAAGCTTTTCACTTACCTGTTCAGGTGAAACAAATATGGTTTCGAGAGAAATCTGCATATCATAATCATACTTAATATTCACAATGTGATTGGTGTGGTATTTTATCCACTGTTCGTCAAGACCATAGGTATTGAAATTAAGAAGATGTTCGGATAATCTTGCAGGAATGATCTGCTGCGAATTATTCACAACCTCCACATTAACATAATCAATGCCTTTTTCTAGGGCCTCTTCCATTTTCTCCCTTGTATCTTCAAACCCGGGATTGATTTCTTCCAAATAAACAAAATCGTCATAGGCCCTTCTATAGTCAGACTTGTTCACCGCAGTGCTCAACAGGTGCTCTGCATTGTCATAGAGGTACTCAGAGAGGTCTTCTTTGTAGTCAATGATATCATTCTCATAGTCATTAAACTCAAATTTAGCTTCTCGATTTTCCTCGGTCAATCTAAGGGGTAACAAGGGTTTAATGCGCTCTTGAATACTTCTTAGGCCAGTATATGCTTTAAAAATTCCTTCATAGTGCGATTCATTACCATCTTTTTCCATAAAGGCAATATGATCTAATTCTCGCTCCGTGTTCTTTTTATATGCTTCTTCAAGTAGAAGTATATATTGCTGATTCCCTTTTTTCGTCTTATTCTCGGTCAAACGCTGAATTGAAGTGTTGATAGCGTTGATGTAATCGCCGGCATTGAGAGCTTCTTGGGTTCTCTTAACTCCACTGCAACCAATAAACAATATTGAAATTCCTATAAAAAGTAGAACTTTTCTCATAACGATTGATTTTAAGATTTAGTGGTACAATTTCAACAGCCATGCCAAAATGGTGCTATGCGTAAACGTAAAACGACGAACAATCGTGTAATAAGGTTGAAATGCCTATTGGCAAACCTTCAAAATCACTAATCATTGCTTAGCTGGAAGCAATTTCGTAATAACTTCCCCAAAACCGATTCTAGTATCATTCTTTTCACAATATCCCTTCAAGATAACGGTATCATTGTTCTCTATGAATTTTCGTTCTACGTTGTTTTTAAGTTGAACAGCTTTGGTACCCTGCCATGAAAGCTCCAACATCGAACCATAAGAATCAGGCGTTGGACCGGAGATGGTTCCACTTCCCATCATATCACCACTATTCACCTTACAACCATTGATGGTATGGTGCGCTAACTGTTGCGTCATAGTCCAATACATGTATTTGAAATTGGAAGTTGTTATCGTAGTTTCTTCTTGACCATCAGGAGCAATGGCCACCTCAAGATTTATATCATAACTTTTCTCACCTTCTTGCCTCAAATAGGGGAATGGCTCCGGATCTTGTTTCGGGCTTTCAACTCGAAAGGGCTCCAGGGCGTCCATAGTGACAATCCACGTTGAAATCGAGGATGCGAAATTTTTAGCCAAAAAACGGCCTAATGGTACATATTCCCATTTTTGAATATCCCTGGCACTCCAATCATTGAAAAGCACCATGCCAAAAATATAATCTTCCGCTTCTTCGATAGGTATGGGTTCACCCATTAAATTAGCATCTGTAGTTATGAAGGCCATTTCCAATTCGAAATCAACCAGTTTTGATGGGCCGAATACCGGCTTGTCAGCTCCCTTGGGAAAAGTTTGTCCTAATGGCCTTCGCACAGGAATGCCGCTAGGTACAATCGTCGAGCTACGCCCGTGATAGCCAACAGGTATGTGCAACCAATTCGGCATCAGTGCATTTTCGGGATCTCGAAACATAGTGCCAACGTTGGTGGCATGTTCTTTACTAGAATAAAAATCAGTATAGTCACCGATCTGAACGGGTAGCTGCATTTCAATTTCATCTATTGAGAACAGTATTACTTTTTTATGATCTTCCTTATTTTGAAGACTTGGGTTGTTTATGCGAAATATCTCGCTTATCCTGTTCCTGACAGCCCGCCATGTTTTTTTTCCATCCGATATGAAATCGTTCAAGGTATCTTGCAAAAAAATATCATCGGTCAAAGGAATACCCTCAAAATAGCCCAGTTGGTGTAAAGCTCCCAAGTCTATTGCATAATCTCCAATTCTAGTGCCTATTGTAATGATATCATCTCGCGTAAGAAAAACGCCGAAAGGAATGTTCTGAATTGGAAAATCTGAATTTTTAGATACCTCAAGCCATGATTTGTTGGCAGGATTATTCGTCTTTTCGGGCATAAATGAATTGTTAATTTGTATTTGATAAAATGCTTATCAAATATATTATTTTCCACTAATTAAAGACCTGCAATTTGTATTTTTACGGCTCATTTAACAGAATATCCCACTATGCAAAGAGACCACCGCATTTTTGAATTGATTGAAGCAGAAAAAGAACGACAGCTCAATGGAATAGAGCTTATAGCATCAGAGAATTTTGTGAGCCCCCAGGTAATGGAAGCAGCAGGTTCAGTACTCACCAATAAGTATGCTGAGGGCTACCCAGGGAAACGATATTATGGAGGCTGCGAAGTGGTCGACGAGGTAGAGCAGTTGGCAATTGATCGTGCTAAAGAGCTTTTCGGGGCGGTCTATGCCAATGTACAACCTCATTCTGGTTCACAAGCCAATGCGGCAGTATACCATGCCTGCTTAAAACCCGGCGAAACCGTTTTGGGCTTTGATTTATCACATGGTGGCCACTTGACACATGGTTCGCCTGTAAATTTTTCGGGAAGGTTATACAATCCCGTTTTTTACGGGGTGGAAAAGGAAACGGGTGTCTTGAACTACGATAGTATTCAAGAAATCGCTGAACAAGAAAAACCTAAAATGATCATTGCCGGTGCATCGGCCTATTCTCGTGATATGGATTTCAAGCGGTTTCGGGAAATCGCCGATAGCGTTGGAGCCATTTTAGTAGCGGATATTGCCCATCCTGCGGGTCTAATTGCCAAGGGAATCTTGAACGATCCAATTCCTCATTGCCATGTCGTTACAACAACAACCCATAAGACGTTGCGCGGACCTAGGGGAGGACTTATTTTAATGGGAGAGGATTTTGACAACCCGTTCGGCATAACACTAAAAAATGGCAAACTGCGAAAGATGTCGGCACTCTTGGATTTGGCAGTATTTCCTGGTAATCAAGGTGGTCCTCTGGAACACATCATTGCGGCCAAGGCAATCGCTTTTGGCGAGGCATTGACCGATAGCTTTCTTCACTACATGTTACAGGTAAAGAAAAATGCTTCGGCTATGGCAGCGGCATTCGTAGCTAAAGATTACCATATTATTTCAGGAGGAACGGATAACCATATGATGTTGATCGACCTTAGAAATAAGAACATTACGGGTAAGGAAGCCGAGAGAATTTTGGTGCAAGCGGATATTACGGCCAATAAAAACATGGTGCCTTTTGATGATAAATCACCATTTGTTACTTCTGGTATACGTTTTGGTACGGCTGCAATAACTACAAGAGGCTTAAAGGAGGAGGATATGGCAACTATTGTAGACTTGGTTGATGAAGTTATCTCCAACCCGGAAAATGAAACGGTAATAACCAACGTAAGAACTAAAGTGAATAAACTTATGGAGGGTAGGGCACTGTTTAATATCTAAAAACGAAAACCTACAGAGGCCAATAAAATAAGTTCTATTATATTTTAAAATCAGATGCTTTCAGTGACTGGTGTCAATGATTAGTTGAGCATTTGCAATTCGCCTGAAATAATCGAAGTGTTTTTCAGATCGTAGATAAGAGGGTCGTCTTCAGTATAAAAATAAAGACCCCAATATTTGAAATAATCATGAACATCATTATTTCCAGATTTGATATTCATTAATGTAGTATCATTTTCCAAGAGGTTTTCTTCAAAGACCGGAACATAGATTTCATACGGTATTTCTGTCAACCCTTTGGTGAAATGAACGTAATTTTTGCTCATTGATTGAAGTATGGCTTCAAGTTGTACGGGTACACTATCGTCATAAATTCTATTGATAATTATAGAGGTGTCTTTAAGGAAAATCGAGAACTCTTCTATTTCAATATGGCGATTGTTTTTTTTCCTTAAGTTCTCTAAGAGATGACCAAATGAAAGCTTCTTACTTTCAAAGCTGCCCCATGTTCCTAAAGTTAGGTGATGTAACATCTCAGTAAGGTTAAAATTACATTTCAACTCTAAAACCAACTTGGCAGAGGTAGATTCAGACGAGTAATCGCGGATCGAAGCTTGTGAAAAAAAGTGTTTTTCCAGATTATTTTCAAAAGAATCTAGCCCTTCTATCTTTTTAAATCCAACCTGTGAGGAATTCCTGAAATTCTCTTGACCTGGTGCCATCTTCAACTATAAATATGATTAGCTTTTCCTCAAATTTAATTTTAAACCTTGAGGTGCCACCATAGGAAAACCTTATAAAAACGGAGGTTTTCGTTGACCAAATAGCAAAAAGAATCTAACCTATTAATTGTCAATAGGTTAGCAATGTTAAGTTAACTTTAAAAAGTACGTTTTATATGAAGCCTTTGCTTCTCGCTTCTTCGATTAAGGCAATATCATTGCCACTTTCGATACCAAAAAGGGTTTTCAGTTGGCGTTTTCTTGATTCAACCGTGGTCGTCGCGGAGGAAATTAGAGGTGCAATATCCTTGGTTCTGGTACCGATAGACAGATAATAAAGTATCTTCTTGTCTAAATCATCTATCACAAGGTCATTCTTCATTCTTCTACGAATAGCGGTAAAGGCACCAGCTGTATAGTAGGGCGGTTTTTCTATGACCGTTTCTACCATGGCACGAAGTGATTTTTCATCAATTTCAGACTTGACCATATATCCATCCGGGTCAACTGATTTGAAAATGCTATTTATTCTAAGGTTGTCACTATACGATGACATAAAAACTACTTTGGATTCAGGAACGATTTTTCGGGCGAGAACCCCTAAATCTTCACCACTTCGAATGTCTTTTTCATGACTGGGAAACAATTGAATATCCAATAAAATGATATCATAGTTCAACGAGCGGGCTGAAAATTCGATTTTTTCCTTTCCGGCCTCAAAACTGGTAGCAATGTCTACGCGTACTCTAAAGTCATCGAAATCCTCGGCCTCTAGTATATACTTGTAACCAGTCGTGGTCATTTCATGATCGTCGATTGCCAAAATTCGAACAACTCTTAATTCTTCGTCTTCGTCCATTTATGTTTTTTGTAGATCTTTATGTTCACTTGCGATATTCATACTATCGCTATTCGGTAGGATGGGAATCACCAAGGTAACGGTAGTACCACTTCCAATTTTACTGGTTATATCCCAAGTTCCGTTTACTTTTTTCATTCTTGAGGCAATGTTTCGCATTCCAATGCCTTTTCTTCCTTTTTTGACGATAAATCCCTTGCCGTTGTCAGATATACTGACTTTGATATTTTGTGCATCTGCCTCCAGGTTTAAATCGATACTAGTACATTGGGCATGTTTGACGGCGTTTTGCAGGCTCTCTTGGATAATACGATAAAGATTGATTTTAATATCACCACTTAAAGCATCCCAATCGAGAAGTTCGGCATGTTCGAAATCAATTTCAATATTGGCCGACTTGGCAATAGTTGCCTTCAAATCTTCCAACGACAATATAAAGTTATGAATTTTTTGGTAGGCAGCATGGCTTAGTTCATGAGAAATAGATCGCACTTCTTCTTGAATATCTTTTAGCATCACTATGGCCCTGGCCCTTTCTTGAACTGCCTTTTCATCTTCTCGCTTGTTAAGTCCTAAGAGCATCATACGTGCCCCCTGTAATCTGCCCTGTACACCATCATGCAGTTCTTCTGAAATTCTTTTTTGTTCCATTTGCTTGCCTTCTTCCAATTTTTCACTTTGTGAAAGCATTAAATTGAAAACTTCTTGATTCTTGGCTTGTTGTACTTGTTGAAACTTTAGTTTTTGGTTCTTGCTACGTTGACTGATAATGACGAACGCGGCAGCACTAAGGAGTAATATGGCAATGGCAATTCCTGTCATAAGTTGCCGTTGGCGTGCCAATAATTGGTTTTCGGCAACCACCTCATCGGTTTCGAAACGGATACGGGCAAACTTGTTCCGTATTTTAAGATCTTCCGTCTGAAGACTATCATTTATGGCAATATACTCTTGCACATAGTTACTTGCGCTTTTTGGATCTGCCTGGGGCAGTAACTTCAAGGTTTCCAATAAGCGGCTATAATTGCTACTTTGTCTTGCCAAGTTATAGGCTTTGCGCAAATGGGTCAAGGCCATAGCGGTATCATTTTGTTTAAGATGATATTCCCCAAGATGGAAGGTGGTATGCGCCAATTCAAAAATATCTCCGACACTATCCTGTATTTTTATCGCTTTATGGAAAAGGTCAGGTAATTGCGAATCTTCACCTAATTTGAATTTGCTGTATGCCAAGTTGTTAATGGACATGGCATATAGCCTTGGGTTATTAAAATAGATACTGTCCGCAGCCACGACTTCCGCAAAAAGAGTTTTTGCAGCCTTAAAATCCCCCTGTTTTTTGTAAGTGGAGCCAATATTGTTTTTTGCCCCCATTTCCGAAGTCCCCTTTGATTCACTTTTATTAAGATACTGTAGTGCTTCTTGATGGTAGGCTATTGCCTGATCATAATTTTTGAATTCCCTTGAAATAATCGCTAAATTGTTGTAACATCTGTACAAATGCCTAAAATCATTTATAGGTTTTAAAAGTTCAATGGCCTTGACGGTATTGATTTCGCTACCGGTATAATCCCTAACATCCTGTTGTACAATTGCCATACTATATAGCATACGACCTGAATACTCATTTTCACCTAGCGCATTATATAGTTTTTGTGCTGTGGCATAGTGATAGTAAGCGCTGTCCGCTACTGCATTTTCCCTTAAAAAATTGGCCAGGTCCCAATGTGCCTCTGCTTGGGTAGTGGAGTCTTTCACTTTTTTTGCCAATACCAAAGTAGTTGTATTGGCCTTTCTGAATTTCAGGGAATCGTTTAATCGAAGATAGGCGAGAGATAGTTTGGAAAAATATTTTGGCTTTAAGGTGTCGTTGGTTGTACTTTCAGATAGTGCTTCAGCTTTTTCAAGATAGGCCAATCGTTCTTCAAAGGACTTTTTCTTGTCCCTTCCTTTTTTGACCCAGACACTTATACTATCGGCCTGTGCTTGATTTTCTGGAGCAATACTTTGGTCAGAGCGCCTGCAGGCGTTGCATAGTAGAAACGCAATTACGTAATAAAAGAAATAACGATAATCTTTGATGGTAAATGGTTGTACGTTCTTTGGATACAAGGTATAAAAAAAGCCCTAAACAAATTGTTTAGGGCTTTAATTTTTTATTTGTGTTTAACTATCTCTATTTGAAGATTCATTTTCGCTACCGTCGCTAGCGTTCACATCATAAAGTGTCTCGGTATCTGCTGTACTTTCTGCTTCGCATGAAAGTAGACCTACACTAAAAACCACAACTGCCATAATACTCGCTACTTTTTTCATTTTCTTTAAATTTTAAGGGGTTATTTTTATTTTGATAAGGTAAATCTAAAGGTATCAAATGGGTATTTGGGGCCAGCTGAAATTGTACGAGTGTATGATAGGGTTTTGCGAGTATCTAACCGTAGTCTGTTAGAATCGCATTAATTCAAGGAAGAAATCGTGTTTTTTGTCAATAGCTTTTTAAGCTCATTGATATTGTCTATATATGATTTGGAAAATGGCAATTGAAGTTTGCGCAATTTTAAGGTACACAGCCCTCGACCGTAGCTGATACCAGATATGTAGTTGATATTGACAATATAGCTCTGGTGAATACGAACGAAATTTGGCGGCATTTGTTGTTCGAAAGTCTTCAAGGTTTTAAACGTATTGTTGACCGTGCCATCTTTCATGACAAACTCAGTGGCATTATTGTCTGCCTGTAAATAGAGAATGTCATTGGTATTCAGGTATTGAAAATCGCGATAAGATTTTAAGCAAAGTGTTTGTGGCTCTTCATCTTTTGGCATGATCTTTTTGAGACGTAACAAAGATTTACGAATGTCAAATTCATTGTAGGGTAAGATCCAATAATCGAAAAAGTTATTTTTGATTGCGTCGTAGGCATGGGCTTTACTTTTTGATATACCTATTATAATAGGAATCTTATTATCATACTGATACAATTCACTGGTCATATGAAAAGATGACTCGGCACTTTCATTCAGATTTATAAAAACAATATCAGGTGAAAATTTTAGGATGGCATTCAAACCCTCGCCACAATTTCTTGAAATGGAGGAACACATGAAGTCACCATACTCTTCTAAATAATGCTGTAACTGCAAATTAGAAGAAGCATCAGAATCGATGATATTGTACGTAAACTGCATATCCCCAAGTAGTTTCATACCAAATTTAATATTAGTGTATTGAAAATAGCCCATAGAAAACCTTATAAAAATGGAGGTTTTTGGGAAATAAACCACTAAATCAAATCAAAAAGAGGAAAAGACTTACAAACACCGAAATATATACACTAATTCCTCGCTTGGTTATGTTTAACTGTTACCAAATTGTAAACTTAGTTGAGCTATTAAAAGGCTAGAAAAACTATCTAGGAAAGTTCATTTTATCTAAAAACTGAACTAATGAAAAAATCAATTCTGATTATCAACTTCATACGCACCGATATCTGGTGAGCCAGTTCGATCCCGACCAAGAAAATCAAGGGGCACTAAATTTGCGCCTTCAAAACTTGCTTTGTCCCTGGCAGGCGAGGGGTCTTCAATTCTAAAATCATTAGTATTCCTGTCAATAAAATTGGGGTCTTTGTTCAAAATCAAATTCTCAAACCGTGTACTATTTTCAAAATCATAGTGTGGGTCATTTTCGAACTGACCTCCACTATCCTTAAATTTAAGGATGCAGTTGGTAAAAGAATA
>CAZTLZ010000055.1:0-18695 GCA_964614665.1 uncultured Maribacter sp. | reverse complement strand
ATGAACAAATCAGAAAGTGGAGCGAAACGCCATTGTAACCTTGAGTTGATGCCTAAATTATCACCTTGATTGCTGTATTGTATTAAGGTCGACCAGAAAAGTGATTTACTAAAAGTCAATTCTACTTTCGGACTTATTAGCCATAAATCAGCACTAGGATATGGGTCAGGCAATGATATCTTATTATAATTGACGGCCATTGTTATTTGTGCCTTGGGCAATATTCTAAGAAAGAACTGTGCATCAAGAGAGAATATATTGCCATTAAAAAAACGCCCGAGGGAAGACTCGCCAATTACAGAGAGAACATCTGCCCTGTTCGACATATAACTTAAACTAACATTGTTGAAGTTGTATCCCGTATTGGCAGGTAATGGGACGCCATCCGTTCTTGTAGGGTCAAATTCATCAGTTAGAAAAGTATAGCTATTATTAAAACCCAGACTAAGTTGTGATTGATTTTTGAAGCCAACTTCGCTTCTGAACAAAATATCATGATCTGTTTTTTGATAGTCTAGACCCGGTCGCCAAGTAGTAACTGGGAACAGGTTAAAACTGTAACTGTTTATAACCTTACTTTTTGGCCAGAATACTTTTTCAACAGAGGTTGCCAATTTTATAATATCAGTACGGCGAATAAAACCAAGGTCTGATGAAAAGTCTTCGCCTATATAGACTGCATCGGCAAAGGCGTTGAAAAATTTTGATGTTCGACCTAAGAAAGCACCGGCTGAATAATTACCTTTTTTATCATCGGGCTGAAACGATTTGTGGCCATAAAATTTACCATTCCACTTACCATCTTTAGAAGCCAGATTATAGTCAAGACCCAATACCCTGTTATATTCATCTTCTCTTTCTAAGAAATCATATTCTTTGAACGACTGCCTGTTGATAAAGAACATAGCTATGTTCGAACGGTCAAAAACCTTTTTTTGAAGCGCCAACATCGTATTATTATTGGAGGCGATTTCGTTGGCGATATCTTCGTCGGTCTGAATATTCAGAAAACCTAATCGCCAATCTTCGCTCAATTTTCCACTTAAGCGAACTCCCCCGATAATTCTATTTTCTATGGAGTAATCCGCAGTATCCCGCGCAATTCCGATACGTCTTGAAAAGAACGGATTCGCATCCCTTGAACCACCAAAACTTCCGAAAAGGTCACTATTATCAATGAAAAATTGCCTTTTTTCAGGCAGGCCGACTTCGAACCGCGTTAAGTTGGTGATGATGTCATCAACTTCAACATTTGAAAAGTCAGGGTTGATAGTAATGTCTAAATTCATTCCATTGCCAATGGATACTTTGGCATCGCCACCCACTTTAATGTTGCTATGGGCTTCATCTGTTGTGAAGTCTTTTTCAGAAATTGTATTTACATAGGGGATTATCGCAAGTGGAGTTCGCGACTTACCCAACGGTCTTTCAAAATGCATATCGCCCATAAAGGCAAGATTCACTAAAAATTGGCCAAGGGGTACTTTATACCAACCACTACGCTCATTGGTTTGTAAATCAAATCGGTAACTTTGAAAACGCCATTTGGTCTCTCCTTCTTTAAATTTGAAGGATGTCAAAGGTATGGCCATTTCAGAAGTGTAATAATTGCCATAAATTTTGGACTCACCCTTCCACTTGACATCCCATGAAGTATTAAAACCTCTCAAATCTTGACCACCACCGGAAATTAAAACTTCTCGTCGGACACCATACGGATTGATGCCGAACAGAAAAGCATTTGTACCATCATTGAATGTGTCAAATACCAAACTCATGCTGTCGCCCGTGCTTGCTCTAAAATCTCTTTTGAGCGAGGGAGTAATCCAATTGTCGCCTACTGATGTTACAGTCATACCGATATATAAATGAGTTTCGCTAACTACCATTTTTATATCAGACGGATTTTCGGCTAGAATTGAATCGGACGGGAAAAATTGTTGAAAATCATGCGGACCATCCGCTGTTTCCCAAAATGACTCATCTAAAACACCATCTATAGTCGGAATTTCCGAAATGAATTTTACCGTAAATGATTTGTCTTGTGCTTGGCTTAATAGGGGAAGTGCATATAGGAATACGATAAGGGCGCAAAAAGCTCTTGCCATAGATTATGAATTAGCTGAATGCACAAATTTAGCGGTTTAAACCGTTAAATAAATCCTAAAGATTTAGATTTCAAGACTTCTTTTTAGGTGCTCTTTTCGCTTCTTTAAGGCTGTTCATTAGCATCCATTCAATTTGGCCATTAGTGCTACGAAATTCATCTGTGGCCCATTTTTCAATGGCCTTTAGCATTTCTTCGTTCAATCGTAATGCAAATGCCTTTTTTTTACTCATCGTTTACTTTGAAATAACGCACGATTACCTTTTGAGCATCCTCCTCTTTTTGAGTTCCGACCAATAATTTTTTACGGTCCAAATTTTTTTAATTTTCTTATTTATTCCTAGTTCTATTCTTGAATTTCTTGGTTTTCTTTTTATCCGGATTGGTGAACAATCGTTTCAGAAAACCATCTCTTTTGACTGGTTCACAGTTCAATTGATCGCGCACAAATACACTGGGTTTTTCAAATTGTGACTTAGTGATATAATCAAAGCTTTTGTCCTTATTCAATTGTTTATACCAGAGTGCAAAAAGAGGCAAAGCGGCATTAGCACCTTGGCCAAGACTTGTACTTTTGAAACCTATTTCATGATTGTCCAGACCCACCCAAGTAACGTGGACCAGTTTTGGACTTAGGGCAACGAACCAGGCATCTTTATTGTTTTGAGTGGTGCCTGTTTTTCCAGCGATATCATTATTCAACTTATAGGTAGATCTAATACGTTTTGCCGTGCCTGTGTTTATTGTAGATTTCATCATTTCAACCATAATTTGACCAGTTTGCTTCGAAAAAGCAGCATTTTTGGCTCTTTTTGGCTCAAAATGGGTCAAAAGTGAATCTTTTTGATTTGTAATGTTTTTGATGAGGTATGGAAAAACGGCCCTGCCTTCATTCACATAGCTAGCATACATTCCTGCAAGCTCATTAAGATAGATTTCACCCGTGCCTAGTGCCAAAGATGGTTGGTTTGGTAATTCAGAAAACACCCCCATTTTCTTCGCTTGGGTCAATACATTTTCAATACCAGTTGTTTCCATAACTTTTACCGCAACTGTATTTACTGATTTGCTCAAGGCCTCTTCCATAGAATAATTAAGATAGGCTTCATCTTTATTTCCCGAGTTGGAGGGCGACCATCCTTTTAAGTTTTGATATTCCACTTCCCGGGCTGAAAAATAAGCGCAGGGAGGTATCCCCATTTCAAGAGCTGCTGTGTAGACTACGGGTTTGAATGTTGACCCGACTTGTCTTTTACTTTGGGCGACATGGTCGAATTTGAATTTTTTGAAATCAATACCACCGATCCATGTCTGCACAGCTCCCGTTTTGGGGTTAATGGACAAAGAACCGGTATTAAGAAATTTCAAATAGTGTTTTACGCTATCAATGGAACTTGCCTTAACCGTTTTTTCGCCACTCCAGTCAGTTAAGGTGATATCATGTTTGGTTTCTAAGGAGTCCCAGGCTTCCTTTTCGTCTAATCCATTTGCCAAAAGTTTTTTGAAATGAGGTGTATTTTTCACTGCTTTTTCAATTACTCTTTTCTTGACCAGCCAAGGAGCAGTTTTTCCATAACTCTTTTCAAAACTTGTTTGAAGTGAAGACATATGTGTTTTCATAGTGGCTTCGGCCAACACTTGCATTTTGTAGTTTAAGGTGGTGTAAATTTTAAGTCCCGATGTGTAGATATTGTATTCGTGTCCCTTTTCCTTTTCCGAAGAACTCCATTTTTGAAGTTGTTTTCTAACTTCTTCCCGAAAGTAAGGTGCTATTCCGTCTGAATAGTCGAACTTTCTATAGTCCAATTGCATCGGAAGGACGGTCAAACTATCTTTTTCCGTTTCCGTAAGAAAGTCGTTCTTGGCCATGGACTGAATAACCAGATTTCTTCGAGATTCACTTTTATCGGGAAATACTCGAGGATTGTAGCCATAAGTTGCTTTCAACATACCGATCAAAACGGCAGCCTCTTCGATTTTCAATTGTTTTGCTTTCTTGTTGAAAAATTTTAATGCCGCACTTTCAACTCCAAAAGTATTGTCTCCAAAAGAAACCGTGTTGAGATAGTGGGTAAGAATTTCATCCTTAGAAAAAATATCCTCCAATCGTGAAGCGATAATCATTTCTTTTACCTTATCAACGGTTAAATTGGTCTTGTTTCGCTCACTTCTTGGATAGAGATTTTTAGCCAACTGTTGGGTCAATGTACTTCCGCCCCCTGAAGATTGATCCTGCATTAATAGGGTTTTTAGAGCAACTCGTACCAAACTCGGATAATCTACTCCTGAATGTTCATGAAAACGCTCATCTTCAATAGCAACAAGACCATCTATTAAATGCTGTGGAAAATCATCATAGGTAATTGGTTGTCTGTCAAACAGAAAATATTTTCCGATGAGCACGCTATCTGCGGTATACACCTCTGAGGCTCTTTGATATTCAAAATGGGATAGTTCATTTTTCGTAGGCAATTCACCCCAAGCCTCAAAATAGACCGTAGCTACAAATAATATCGTGCCAAAAACTATGGCACCAAAGGCGAGTAGACCATATTTGATATAAGGTGATTTAATTTTTTGGAGTAGCATTCGAATCAGATTATAATTGCAATATCAAATTATTAATTGAATTGGCCCATTTCTTAACAACAGTTTAAATTTCCTTTTCTACATTTGAGCAAATACCTTTTGATGAAAAAATTAGCGCTACTATTCTTTATTACCATTAATGTCTCTTTTGCTAATGCACCGATGGTTTGGTCTAAAACTGGACATCGTGTGATAGGCGAGGTGGCGCAGGCCCATTTGACCAGAAAAGCCGAGAAGGCGATTTCTGAATTGTTGGATGGCCAAAGTTTAGCCGCCGTTTCAAATTTTGCAGACGAAATCAAGGCAGATACCTTATATAGAAAATTCAATGCGTGGCATTATTTGAATATTCCGCCAGGTAAAAAATATAAGGATATAGAGCCCAGTGTATATGGAGATTTGGTCACCGGTATCAATGAATGTATTTCTGTCATAAAGAATGAGAATAGCTCGAAGGCAGATAAGGCTTTTTATCTAAAAATGTTGGTGCACTTAGTTGGCGACCTTCATCAACCTATGCATTTGGGTAGACTTGAAGATAAAGGGGGCAACGATATTCAGGTACAATGGTTCAAAGATGGTAGTAATCTTCACAAAGTATGGGATTCCAATCTAATCCAACAGAATGGAATGAGCTATACCGAACTTGCAGCCTCTTTGCCTAAATTGAGCAAAAAGCAAAAGAAAGCTATGCAAGAAGGAGACATTTTGCTCTGGGTTGAAGAATCACACCTCATAGCTGATGAGCTATATGAATCGGTAGAAGTAGGAGAGAAGCTTTTTTATCGGTATGGCTATATTTGGTGGCCTACGGTAGAAAAGCAACTTCAGAAAGGTGGATTGCGCCTAGCCAAAGTACTCAACGATTTATTTTAAATGGCATTTCATCCGAGAAATGGTTTTTTTAACGAATAGCTATACCTTGGCATGAGAATTGAAGTTATTAAGTTAGTTAGAAGCGAGGAAATTAACATTCTCCCACCCACATGTTAAAGATAGTGACTAGCTTAAGAAAAGGGTTTTAAAAAATCGGTTCTCATTAAAGAACCGATTTTTTATTTGATGACTCGAAAGGTCAGGTTAATTCGTTCTCCAATCGGTTTTTTGGTCTTGGCGATTTGATGTAACCAGTGGTGTTGTGTTTCTCCCTGCATTACTAAAAGGCTGCCATGTTCTAGAAGTAATTTATGTTTTAACTCTTTTCGGGTTCTATGCTTTAAATGGAAGAAACGTTCTTGACCTAAAGTAAGCGATGCAATGACCGGATTTTTACCAAGTTCTTTCTCGTTATCGGCATGCCAGCCATTACTGTCATTTCCATCACGGTACAGGTTTAACAGGCAGGTGGTGAAAACCACCCCCGATTTGTCCTCGATCTTGGTTTTGATTTCCAAAAGTTCCGATGTGAACTCATGGGGTTGCATCGTAATATTGGAATAGGAGTAGGGCTTTCCATTATTTCCAAATAGGGCTGTCAATCTTGGTTGTGCATATGTTTTACCAAAAATGGTAATATCATCTAGCTGCCAAATGACATTCTTACGTAATGATTCAAAGTGTGAATCGGCTTTTTTGAAATTCAAGAAATTAGGAAAATAGTTAATATCACTATCAGGCAAACTCAAATGTGTTTCTTCGGTGAAAAGATTTACCACTATTTCAATATGTTTTTGAGCTCTTTGCGATATTGGGAAGGATTCTGACCCGTAAAAATTTTAAACGACTTGTTGAAATGGGAAAAATTATTGAATCCACTTTCAAAACAAACTTCAGTAATACTTAAGGGTAGTTCTGCTAATAGTTTTGATGCATGTACCAAACGATATTCGTTTACGAATTGAGTGAAGGTTTTGTTCGTGATTTTTTTAAAGTATCTGCAAAACGAAGGTATGGTCATACTTACCATATCGGCAATTTCCTCCAAAGTGATTTCTTCTTTGAAATTATTTTTCACATGATTGAAGACCACGTTTATTCTGTCATTGTCTTTCACCTCGGTTTCCAGTGCAAAGCCATCTGCATTTAATATCTTAAATTCTTTCGAGTTGGCCAATTCGTTCAAGATATTGAGTATGGACAAAAGTCTTTGAAAATCAGTTTGATATTCCAGGACTTCCATCTTATCGCCGATTTTATTCTTGGTCCGGCCAGAAAAGGCTATTCCTCCCTTAGCCACATCAAAAAGACCTTGTATCTTTTTCATTTCAGGAATGTTGAAAAAATCATTACCTAAAAAATCTTGTTTCATCTGTATTACCGTTTCGCTTTCATTACCTGTAAGCTTATCCGTGAACCCACAATGGGGTAGATTACTGCCTATCAAAATAAGGTCGCCTTCGGAATAATAAGAAACGTGACTTCCAATTTGACGTTTACCGGCCCCTCCATTTACATAAACCAATTCTATTTCAGGATGGTAGTGCCACAAGGTATTATCATTGGAGATACTAGCGTCAAACTTTTGATACGAGTAGGAATGCCCAAAGGTGGGTTCAATCGCTTCTAAAGTTGGTTTTTTCTTTGCCGGGTTCATACTATTCATAACTCAAAGTTACACGGACTATTATGTCTTAATCTCTACAAAATTACCTAAAATATATACAAAATTACCTCTTAACGTTTAATTAACCTATTTTGTAGTTAAAATAGCATATAAATATGAAAATACTGTGGTAGTGAGGATGAGACTTCTGATATAATTTTGTGGTGAAGATTTTTATAAACCCTAAAAAAGAAATCATCATGAAAAAAGTAGTAAGATCAATCGCAACAGTAGCCCTTATGTTTGTTGTAGCAACAAGCGCGGCTAAAGAACCAACATTAAGTTTGACCCCTAATGAGGAGAAAAGCCTAAACTTCGAGATGAACACAACATCTGAAGAAACCCTTGTACGGATAATAGATACAAATGGCACCGTAGTATATTCAGAAAATATCACAGCCGCTATAGAATATTCTAAGAAGTTCAATTTTCAAAACCTTGCTCAAGGAAGTTATTCTTTAAGAGTAGAAAACGATTTGAAAGAAACTGTTTTCACCTTTTTCATTGAAGACTCGGCAATCAAGATAGTAGAACGTAAAGAGAATAGTAAACCTGTTTTTAGAAAAGCTGGACAAAGAGTTTTTCTTAACTTCTTGAATCTTGAAAAGGATGATGTGAAGATTTCGGTTTACGATAGTAATAATAGAGTGGTTTTCAACGAAACTATTAAGGAAACCATGTTAGTGGAAAAAGCCTTTAATTTCGAAAACGCTTTCGAAGACACCTATTTAGTAGTTGTAAAAAATGGCACGGAAACCTTCTATGAAGATGTTCTTGTAAAATAGTTAGTTTAAATTGATTTGTGATCAAGCTCTCATTAGGTCGAACCTTTTGGGAGCTTTTTTTTAAATTCTTAAGCACAAATACGCCCAATACATCAAGGCAAACTGCAAAGGTATCCGCCAAATCAACATCCATTTCGGAAGTCCCATGGAGGCCCTTTTGTCAAAAAGCATGTGTACATGTACGGGCAAGAAGAATGTAAGCATGGCTATGATACCATAGATGGCAAAATCTTTGGTCGTTGAAAAGCAAAGAGCTATTCCGAGAACAATCTCAGTAAGCCCGCTTAGGTTGACCAAAAATTTATGCCCTGGTAAATACCCTGGTAAAATTCGCATGTACATTTTCGGCTTGACAAAATGCATGATGCCCGCACCTATATATACAAGGGCCATAAAATATAGATGCCAAGGATAGACCACTTTTTACAGGTATTTTTTGTAGCGTTCTTTTTTATATTGTGGTACCGCAGGATTATCCATAAATAGCATTAGCATATCCTTTGATTTTTCTCGCGCATATAACAACGTGTAAAATTGTTGAACAGTAAGGGTATTTTTCGATTGTTGCTGAAGTTGTAAATGGTCACCTGTTTTTACTTCCCCCTCTTCTAAAATTCGAACATAAGTACCTGGGTGACCATGGTTTATAAATTGTCGAAGAATATCTTGTGACCCAAATCGAACACCAAGTTTGTAACAAGGTTCTCGGGGTTGAGACACCTGA
This sequence comes from uncultured Maribacter sp., assembly GCA_964614665.1. GTDB lineage: Bacteria > Bacteroidota > Bacteroidia > Flavobacteriales > Flavobacteriaceae > Maribacter_C. The sequence goes on along the minus strand of CAZTLZ010000055.1, from coordinate 9,948 downwards.
ACCAATGCGGATCCTATTTTGTAGATGTTGCCGATACGCACCGATGATTCGTCTAAGCCTTCGATAGTGAGATTTTCTCCAAACATGCCCCAGTTCCAATCCAATTCCGGGTACAACTCCTTCCAATAAGAGTAATTATCGGAAGCAAACAGGTAACATGCCTTGTTAATGCCAGCATGATGTACCCTGTCAATCACAGTATCATTGGCAACGTCATTGATTGTTAACGAGAGCGATTCTGAAACAGGTTTCTTGAAAATGCCTGTTTGCTCTTCACGGCCATTCCAAACAAATGTGGTTGTTGTACCGAGGTTGGTAGAGATTACTTTCATCTTTTAAAGATAAAAAAACCACCGTACAAGTACGATGGTTTTGAAAGAAACCTTTCACTGAGCGAAAGACTCTTGGGGAATTTTAAAGGCCATTTATAATTGAATTACCATTGAGTTAAGTCTTAAATGATTATTTAAAGAATACACTTCGTTTATTTATGGATTTGAACTCTTTCAGAAGATTTTAATATGTATTCTTCTAAGACTTGTTTTTTGGTTTTTCGTTCTTCATGATATTATAAATCGCATAGCCTGTTACAAATAATAATATGGGTAATAACAACAAGTCAAACCTAAAGGAGGATGATTGAAGTGTGGTCGTTATCTCATATATTTTAAGTTGTCCAACAATGAAAATGGACCAAATTATAATCAGGAAAATGAAAAGTCGCTTGCTATCTGATTGCATATCTCTGTTTGATGTGCAAATATTCATACTACAACGAGTTTTAACCAAATAATTTTGTAGATAAGGGGTACGGAATTCAGAATTCAGAACTAATTTGACCCTGAATTTGTTCTCTGAATTACCAAGTATAGGCTACTGAATTTTAGAATAACTATGTTTAGTTCAGAAGTTGGAAAAATTGGGGATCTAGGCAGCAAATCGTTCTTTGTATTTAATAGGGGTAGTTCCGGTCACCTTTTTGAAGGCAGAATAAAAAGCGCTTTTGCTATTGAAACCTACTATGGTTCCGATACCTTCCATGCTATATTTGTTTTTTCCCGTATCCTCTAGAAGTTCAACCGCTTTTTTAATACGAAATTGATTAATAAAACTATTAAAATTTTGTTTTCGAACGGTGTTGATTGCTGTCGAAATGCGCTTGGGGTGAATTTTTAGGTTCTCAGCTATGTCCACAATGGTGAGTTCAGCATTTGTATAGGCGTTTGAGGTAGCTACATATTCATCAATTTGTGTGCAAAGTTTTCGCAATGCTCCGTTCCTTAAGGGTTCTTGAGTAGTCTTGTTTGATAGTTTTCCGTTAAAACCAATATTGGCTTCTTGATTATTCAAAACGGCATTAACGTTGTGCTGAGAAATACCATGGATCGCGGTCCAATAAATCGTAAGCAAATCAAAAACAGAGAAGAGTATTTTAAAATATGACTTAGTGGGTGCTATCAAATATAGAACATGTATCAACATCGAAGTAATTATACTATAAACCAAGAAAATACGTGCCCATTGTAATTCTTTAGCCTCAATGTGGGAAAAAGAGTTTCGAACTTCTATTCTGTGTTGATATAGTAATTTTAAATTCCAGATGGCAATACACCACGAATAAAAAATACCAAGATATGTCAGCAAAAAATCATGAAAAGGATTTGCATTGATGGACAACTTCATTTCATAGGGTAGAAAGAAAATATAGACCTGAACCAGAAAAAAGATGATTCCCGGGATAAGTGTCCAGTAAGGAGGGGTTCGATTTGAAAAAACAGAGACCTGATAGGTATATATTAGGAAAAGAGGAAAGAGTAACCATGAAAAATTGAACGGCAAGAGTAGTAATTCAGGATTACTACCTTGTAGTATCAAGCTTCTACCTATAAAGTGTGCCAACTTCAGAGAAAAGAAGAACACAAAGAGACCTAGAAAAAACGAACTTTTTCGATGCTTTTTGTTCAAGACCATTAAGATGATTCCAAGCAGAACACCTTGGATCAGGCCCATAAAATCTAGAAAGATTTGAAAATCGATGAGCATTTCTTTTGCTAGTTTAAATTGTTAGCTACAGCGTCTTTTAGAAAAGTAATTAGTAATCTAAAATCTAATCGATAAGATAATTGGGGGAGACCGTTTGAACTTGTAAAGTGTTCGTTTAAATCCACAGAAGTGGTACTTATCCTTACAAGTTATTTAAAATATCCGATATTGATGTTAATAATCATGGAAAATCCCTACTAGATTGATAGATTTTATGCAACAAAAAACCCTTGGAAGATGTTTGAACATCTTCCAAGGGTTTCAAGGGTTTTTAAATCTTCTTTTATCTAATCTTCTTGGTCCATCTTCTTGGTTAAAAAGAAACCTGCTAAAAGACCTATACCAGCCATTAAGAAAATACTACCCGGGTAGGCAACATCTTCATCCAGACCTATTTCTTCTAAAATGGAACCTATAAAAATGGCGATACCCACACATATTAATAGTAAAGCTAAATTAAGTAGTATCATTTTTCCTGCAGATCCTTTTTTTCCAGAAAAAAAGATACTGGCATCACCTCCTTTTTCTATTAAGGCCATACGTTCTTTGTTTCTAGTGGTAAAGTAAAGGTATACCATTGCAAATACGAATAAAAAAAAGCTGATGGGTATTAAAATTGTTTCTGCCATTTGATTGTTTTTTAATTGATTAATAAACTCATTTGCCCAGTATGACGACATGTTCTTGAAAGAGGTTACAGAAAAATTGATTTTTTTGCAGAAACCTGTAACCCACTTTGTAATTTAAACGTCATATGTAACAAATGAGCCAACCTGAGGATCAGCACTATATTGATGCCGTTATTAATGGAGATAGCAAAGCTTTTACGGTTTTGATAGATCGTTATAAGCATATGGTCTTTACTTTGGCCCTAAAAATTGTAAAAAGTAACGAAGAAGCCGAAGAGGTAGCCCAAGACGTTTTTGTCAAGGTGTATCAAGTTTTGCAAACCTTTAAAGGAGATTCCAAGTTTTCAACATGGATATATAAAATAACCTATAATAGAAGTTTGGATTATTTAAAGAAACAAAAACGATACTTGAATACTGATTCGATTGATACTGATACCGAGTATCATTTGCCAAGTATGGAAAATACCTTAAGCGCATTGGAGGCGAATGAACGAAAGTTGATTATTAAAAGGGCAATTGATAAATTGCCCGAAGATGATGCGATGGTAATTACCCTTCATTATTTAGAAGAGTTGTCATTGAAGGAGATTGCCGAGATTATAGGTATTGAAGCAAACACAGTTAAGGTTCGCCTGTTCAGAAGTAGAAAACGTTTGGCAACGATTTTAAGAAGCAAATTAGAATCAGAAATTCTAGAGAATTATGGAAGAAAATAGTGCATTGGATGATTTTATTAGAAAAACGGTCGAAGAGGTTGGTTTGGAAAAAGCCCCTGTTGATTTTACCAATTCGGTAATGTCCAAAATTAAGACCGAAGCCGAAAGAAGTTCTGTTTTTATTCATCGGCCGTTGATTTCTAAGTTCACTTGGTTTGTTATAATTTCTGTTGTAGTCGCAGTTTTTGCCTATGTTATTTTCGGTAACCAAGATACCGAAAGTACTTGGTTTTCAATTTTACAATTGAACCGTTTGGCAGCCTTTAATCAGTTGGGAAGAATACCTAGTCCAGTGGTGTCAAATACATTTGTTTACGGCTTTTTGATATTTGCTTTTTTTGCGGTAGTTCAAGTTATTATGATTAAAAAACGCTTTAATAAGCAGTACAGCTTAAATTGAGTTTTACTTCTTTTGATAGTATGGTGTTTGTTTTATCAAGCGATTCAGGGCTGTAACATAGTACTTGTATGTCGTCTCCAAAAAATGGAACCTGTTTCAAACCAACTATTTTAGAAAATTTCATATTAAAGTCTGTTTGTAGTTCAAGACTTTAGCAGGGTAGGACTTTAGGTCCAAAAATACTTGATTTTCAGTATTCTTAATACGCTCCATAAAGTTCTTGAGAAATTGTTCTGTTATTTTCGTGTTTCGAAATTATTCTTACTTTTAGCGCTATGGCCCTTCTCACCTTTCTTTTATTTACTGGTTTTGTTGCCTTTTATGCCACCTGGAAATTACGTCGTGATAAACTAAATACTCAAGATGGTTATTTCTTGGGAGGTCGATCTCTGACCGGAATTATTATCGCTGGATCTATGCTCTTGACCAACATCTCAACCGAGCATCTAGTGGGGATGAATGGCTCATCCTATAGAAATGGGGCAATTATTGTAGCTTGGGAAGTTACCTCTGCTTTGGCCTTGGTAATCGCTGCCCTTTATTTTGTGCCGCGTTACCTGAAAATGGGTTTGACTACGATTCCTGAATTTTTGGAAAAACGTTTTGATGCACTTACGCGAACCTTGGTAGCGTTGCTTTTGATTATTTCATTTGTCGCAACATTACTTCCGATTGTATTATATACCGGGGCCCTGAACATCGAGGCTATTTTTGAAATCTCCGATTTATTGAATGTAAGTCAAAAGGAAGGTATTTGGATTACAATTCTACTTGTTGGAGTTATCGGGGCAATCTATGCCATTTTCGGAGGATTGAAAATGGTAGCTTATACTGATACCATAAATGGGTTTGGGTTATTGGTCGCCGGTTTATTAGTGCCAATTCTGGCATTGCTTAGCATTGGTGATGGTAATCCACTGGATGGTTTGAGCAAGGTTTTTGAAAATAGCCCTGAAAAATTTAATGTGGTCAGTAGGGAATCAGGAGTAGGGGAAGGGGCACGGTCGGCTATTCTACCATTTGAGGTTTTATTCACGGGCCTGATGGTTAACCAAATTTATTTTTGGACAATGCATCAGTCCATAATCCAAAGGGTTTTGGGAGCAGTAAATCTCAAAGAGGCTCAAAAGGGATTACTTTTTACGGGGCTCTTGAAGATTCTAGTGCCGTTGATCATTGTACTTCCAGGATTAATCGGATTCTATTATTTTGGGGAAAGTTTGTATGATAATCCCGATACCGTCTATCCTTTATTGGTCAAAAAAGTATTGCCTTTATGGTTGACCGGTTTTTTTGTTGCGGTGATGATGGGAGCTATTCTTAGCACATTTAACAGTGCCCTTAATAGCGCCGCCACTGTTTTCAGCTTAGGAATTTTCAAGAGATACATTTCAAGAGATGCCAGTGAGACCAAGTTGGTCAAAATAGGAAAGTGGACCTCTGCAGTACTTGCCATATTTGCGATCGGAATCGCCCCTTTCGTTGCGAATGCTCCTGAGGGCCTCTATCAGTTATTGCAGCAGTTAAACGGTATCTTTTTTATCCCTATCGCCAGTGTCATAATCGCTGGATTTCTTTTTCCGAAAGTATCGTCCGCTGGGGCTAAGGCAGGTCTGGTTTTTGGTCTCTTCTTCTATATAATAATGTACTATGTATTAGAGGTTAACCTGCATTTTGTGCATATCTGGGGAATTGAGTTTGTTCTTAATCTAGGGGTTATGCATTTGGTGTCTATTTTATTGCCGAAAGATGAAAAATTTGAAATGCAGGATGCCGGGGTATTGAATTTGAAACCTTGGAGATATGCCAAGCCGTTTAGCCTGTTTTTGGTGTTGGTGACTGTAATTTTGTACCTTGCACTAGGAAATGTCTAGTGACGACTAACCGATAGTTATTCAAAATCTCATGGAAGAAAAAACATTTAGAAATTACAATGCACCGGATGTATCGGTAGCGGTAAAAGAGCATTATCGTAAAATGCGTAAAAACCAAACATTGGATTACGTTCAGAACATGCATAAGAAGTATCTGAAGTTTGATAAGCCCATGAATCTTTGGGAAGCCATACGACACCTAAATAGTCTTATCGACGTTAGTGATCCTGATATTGATCTTCCCAACGTGCAGCATTTGATTCAAAGTGCTGAAGCAATACGCGCTGAAGGTCGGCCTGATTGGATGCAATTGACGGGACTTATTCATGATCTTGGTAAGATCATGTTTCTTTGGGGGAGTGATGAAGATGGTACTAGTCAGGCTGAACAATGGGGTATGGTAGGTGATGTTTTTGTAGTTGGTTGTGCTTTGCCTGATTCTTGTGTGTACCCAGAATTCAATGTGTTGAATCCTGATATGAAAAACGAAATGTACAGTACTTCAACGGGCATATATGAAAAGGGTTGTGGAATCGATAATGTAGATTTGGCCTGGGGTCATGATGAATATTTGTACCAAGTGCTGAACAATCATGAAGAGAACAAATTGCCTGAAGAGGCTATGGTAATGATACGGTATCATTCTTTTTATCCATGGCATTCAGGTGGTGCCTATACCGAATTACTGAATGAGAAAGACGCAAAATATTTAGAGATAATCAAAGACTTCAATAAATACGATCTCTATACCAAAAGCCAAAAAATCTACGATTTAGATGATGTTCTGGAATACTACCAACCTATTGCCGAAAAGTATTTGGGGAGTGGACCTATTTATTGGTAATTGTTTTAATAAATAAAAACCGCTCAAGAGAAGAACCCATGGCGGTTTTTATAAATTGTTGGCATGTGGCCTACTTCACCATCTCGTAACTGCGTTTGATAAACTCGGTTAGTTCCTCTCCTTTGAGAAGCCCTTTTGAAAGTCGAGCCAAATCAATACTTTGATTGATTAAGCGTTCGCGTTTTTTAGCCGTTTTTGTGTTTAGAATCTCGCCTACAAGTTCGTGATTGGTGTTAACGATTAAATTGTACATCTCCGGCATGCCGCCCATACCGAACATACCTCCACCACCAGTCTGCTGCATCTCTTTCATACGCCGCATGAATTCTGGTTCTGTGATAATGAAAGGAGAAGCATTGCTATCCATAGGTTCCAGTTGTACGGTATACTTTTTGTCTTCTATGACTTCTTCCAGATTCGTTTTAAGTTTTTCTTTCTCTTCGTCTGAAAGTTTCGAAATCTGTGTGTCTTCTTTTTTGATGAGGTTGTCTAAGTGGTCAGCATCCACTCGTGCAAATGATATTTTTTCTTTTGAAGTTTCCAACTTTTGCATCAAATGACCGATAATAGGAGAATCCATTAACAAAACCTCATACCCTTTGACCTTAGCGGCCTCAATATAGCTGTGTTGTGCTTCCCTATCCGATGCATATAGAATGACCAATTTGTCATCTTTATCGGTTTGCGCATCTTTGATTTTTTCCTGTAATTCCTCAAAAGTGAAATAATTGCCATCTACAGTCGGGTAGAGAGCAAATTTGTCAGCTTTATCAAAGAACTTGTCTTCGGAAAGCATTCCGTATTCGATAACAATTTTAATATCGTTCCATTTTGCCTCGAAATCTTCACGACTTTTTTTGAACAGTGAGCTTAGTTTGTCCGCTACCTTTCTAGTGATATAGGAGGATATCTTTTTTACCGCACCGTCTGCTTGTAAATACGAACGGGAGACGTTCAAAGGAATATCCGGTGAATCGATGACTCCTCGTAACATTGTCAAAAATTCAGGCACGATACCTTCTACATTATCAGTAACAAAAACCTGGTTCTGATACAATTGAATCCTGTCTTTTTGAACATTGAGGTCGTTTGTCAATTTTGGGAAATACAATATACCTGTCAAATTGAACGGATAGTCAACATTTAGATGAATATTGAACAAAGGTTCTTCAAATTGCATTGGATACAACTCCCGGTAGAAAGATTTATAATCTTCATCTTTCAAGTCCTTTGGCTGCTTGGTCCAAGCTGGATCCGGATTGTTGATAATATTGTCAACTTCCAGAGTAGGAGCTGGATCATCTTCTTTAGCATCTTCGGGCTTTGGAAGAGTTTCCGTTTTCATTCCAAACTTAATCGGAATAGGCATGAACTTGTTATACTTTTGAAGCAGTTCGGTAATCTTTGAATCCTCTAAAAACTCTTTCGAGTCATCTGCGATATGAAGAATGATTTCTGTACCGCGATCTTCTTTTTTAGATTTTTTGATGCTGAACTTTGGAGAACCATCACATGACCAATGCGCGGCGGGTTCATCTTTAAAGCTTTTGGTGATGATCTCAACTTTATCGGCCACCATAAAAGACGAATAGAAACCAAGTCCGAAATGGCCTATGATTCCAGTATCTTTAGCGTCATCGTCATATTTGTTCAAGAATTCCTCGGCTCCGGAAAAAGCAAGTTCATTGATGTATTTTTTGATTTCATCCTCGGTCATGCCAATGCCTTGGTCTATAACATGGATCTTCTTCCCTTTCTTATCGACCTTTACCTCAATCTGTGGATTGCCGTATTCCACACCTTTGGCTTCGCCGATAGATGTCAAGTGCTTTAATTTGAGAGTTGCGTCCGTCGCATTGGAAATTAGTTCACGAAGAAATATTTCGTGGTCACTGTAAAGAAACTTCTTTATTAATGGAAAAATGTTCTCTACCGAAACATTGATCTTACCTGTTGCCATATTATTATTTTATTGTCATTCCTTTAAAGAAAGGAATCTTGATTAACGTTTTATTTTTATCGGATAGTGATAGTCAAAAAAAATACCATTTTGCCTAATCGTGACAAACTGACACGCTGGTTCGTCAATTCCATAGAACATTGTCACAACTATTCATCTATAATCGTTAGTTTTATGACCATAAACTAGTGAACTCAAATCAAGTAAAACGAAAAAGACAACGCATGTACAACTCAAAAATAACGGGACTGGGCTATTATGTTCCTGAAAAAGTGGTTACCAATGATGATTTGTCAAAACTAATGGATACCACCGATGAGTGGATTCAAGAACGTACTGGAATACAAGAACGCCGGCATGTAGAGATAGAAGGTGGTGATACTACAACTTCAATGGGGGTTGAAGCGGCAAAAATCGCTATTGAGCGCTCGGGAATTGACAAAGATGAAATCGATTTTATAGTGTTTGCCACATTGAGCCCTGATTATTATTTCCCTGGACCAGGGGTATTGGTGCAACGTGATTTGGGCATTAAAACTGTTGGCGCATTAGATGTGCGAAACCAATGTTCAGGTTTTGTTTATGGTATTTCTGTTGCTGACCAATATATCAAAAGTGGTATGTACAAGAATGTACTGGTCATTGGATCGGAGGTGCATTCCAAAGGTTTGGACTTGACCACCCGAGGTAGGGGTGTTTCGGTGATATTCGGTGATGGTGCAGGGGCTGCAGTTTTAAGTAGGGAGGAGGACACCGCGAAAGGTATATTATCCACACATCTACATTCAGAAGGTCAGCATGCTGAGGAGCTTGCACTTTTGGCTCCGGGAATGGGCGGTAGATGGGTAAACGATATCGTAAATGACAATGATCCTGACGATACTTCTTATATGCCGGTTATGAACGGCCAATTTGTTTTTAAGAACGCTGTGGTCCGTTTTAGCGAGGTAATTATGGAAGGATTAGAAACCAATCAACTTTCTCCATCTGATATTGATCTGTTGGTTCCGCATCAGGCCAATCTAAGAATTTCACAATTTATTCAAAAGAAGTTTGGACTTGCGGACAATCAAGTTTTCAATAATATTATGAAATATGGTAATACAACAGCTGCGTCCATACCGATTGCCTTGACAGAAGCTTGGGAAAGCGGAATGGTAAATGAAGGTGATTTGGTAGTTTTGGCGGCCTTTGGTAGTGGCTTCACTTGGGGCAGTGTAATAATACGTTGGTAGTATAAATCACAAAACCCCGATCAAAGATCGGGGTTTCTGTTGTCGATTCCGCTATACTAAACACTAACCATTAACTATAAACATATAGCTTTATCAACGACCTTTTCGTTTATCGTTCGTCAATCTTTACTTGTTTTCTATACAATTCAATATCAGAGTGAGAGTAAGAATTGACATTCATGTTGTTCAAGCCCTCTGGGTCCAACATGTTTACCAAATTGTTCATCAACTTGAGATCAGACAC
>CAZTLZ010000054.1:0-19049 GCA_964614665.1 uncultured Maribacter sp. | reverse complement strand
GAGATTTAATTCTAAATGATGGTTCAACACTTGAATTTGTAGACAACAAAGTTGGAGTTTACGTTTTAGGAAAGGTAATTAGAACTGGTGAAACGCGAATTGAGGGTTCTTTCACCGATCATTTTAGGAAATTTTAAAATCTGATTATATAAAAAAAAGCCCTGATGAATTTTCATCAGGGCTTTTTTTATTGAGTACTGTTTTCTTTAATCGAGAAGCTCTGACACTTTTGCTTCCAAGGCAGGTCCTCTCAAATTTTTGGCAATAATAACTCCGTTTTCGTCCAATAAAAATGCCGCAGGAATCGCATCTACATTATACAATTTGGCTACGGGATCATTAAAATACTGCACATGCGAAACATGGTTCCATGTTAGACCATCATCTGCTATCGCTTTTTTCCAGTCATCAGCTTTTCTATCCAAAGAAACCCCCAAGATATTAAGGCCTTTGTCGTGGTATTTTTTGTACACAGCCACTACATTCGGGTTTTCCGCTCGGCAGGGCTTACACCAAGCCGCCCAAAAATCAACTAGGGTGACTTTGCCAAGTACGTCATTAAGTGCTATTTGCTGGCCTTCAGGACTAGGTGCGGTAAAAATAGGGGCTTTTGCTCCAACTTCAGTGCTTTTCCCTTTTTCTTCACGCTCTTTTAGACCTTGCAATTGTTCGGCTATTTTTTTAGCGGCAGTAGTTTCCTTTATTTCAGGTGTAAAGCCATCATATATAGCTTGTAGTTCCGAGTAGGTCATCTGTCTTGACGCTATGGCCCTGTCCATAAGCAAAACAGAGATCAGAGCATTGGGATTATTTTTGATATAATTTACTTCAAAGTTTTTATATTCTTCTTGCAATTCGCCCATCTCATCTCTCAAAGCTTCTCTTGTGGCTTCGTCTGCCGTCTGCAGATCTTCCTGAATGGATAAGGCCTTTTTGGAAATAGCTTGTGATTGTTCCATATAATCTGAGAAAATATCATTTTGAGGAGTACCCTTTACTTCGGCTAGCCCCAAACTATCTTTTTGCCCATTAAAGGTGATGTCGCCATTTTCCAAAATTACCGCGGTATACCCCTGAAGTTTATCTACAAAAATATAGTGCATTTCAGGGATGGCATGAATTCCCGTGAAAGTGAATTTCCCATTTTCGATAGTAGTAGTGTCAATATCAACAGGTTGGTTGGTTTCATCAATTTTTTTAAGAAAGACTTGTGTGCCATTTTCAAGGTCACCTCTTAGGTCACCGACAATTTCGTAACCTTCAGGCTTCGAATTACAGGCAATCATGGTGGCTATTAATAGAAAGGGCAGGAATATTTTTTTCATCATTCGATTTTTAGATGGAGCAAATGTAGGTATATAACAGATATAAAAAAAGCTCTCAATGCTTCGCTTTCAAGGACTTTAAGCTAATGAAATGGGAGCCCTAAAATTGATATCGAATACCCAAGGCAACATCAAATTCGAAGCTGTTGTCAAAATTTTCATATCCGATGATGCCGATTTCGGGTCTTATATCCAATGATATGACCAAAGGCATGTTAAGGTTCGCTTCTATACCTATATCACCAGCTCCAAAAACAAAAAGTCCGCCTTCGGGATCCAGAGCCACATTGGGGTTGTTTGGACTTGGTATAGGCTCAAAGTCGACACTTCCAGCACCTCCCCCAAAACCATAATACCAGTTAAAAGTTCTACCAAGTGAAAATACATTTTGGAATAACAAAGTTGCCTTAAAGGCATCAAACTCACGACTATCCCTGTAGCCTGCATTTAGTTCTACTCGACTATACCTTCCGATAGACTTCTGATAAGAAAGTTCGGCACCAAAACCATCACTTTCCCCAAGACGAAGGCCAAACGCGTGATTTGCAATTTCTTGGGCACCCATGGATGCAGTGATTAAAAATAGTGCAGCAGTGAATAATTTTGTGATTTTCATAATATCTTCGCTAAGTGTTGCTATTTACAATTGGGCACTTCTTATCTTTGCCCCATGCTTTGAAAACTTGATTTTCTACCCAAAAATTGTTCCAAATTGAATAAAAATTTACTTCAGGAGTTACAGAATGCCCTGGACGGAGAGTTGAAAGTAGACACGCTTAGCAAAACTTTATATGCTACTGATGCCTCCGTATATCGAAAAATTCCTTTGGCGGTTGCCTTTCCTCAAAACATCAACGATATTAAAAAGTTGGTACGTTTTGCAACAAAACATCTAGTTGGTTTGATTCCAAGAACTGCGGGCACTTCATTGGCGGGCCAATGCGTCGGAGACGGAATAGTGGTAGATGTAAGCAAACACTTCACTAAGATTATTGATTTAGATAAGGAAAAGAAACTGGTCAGGGTTCAGCCTGGGGTTATTCGTGATGAATTGAATTTGTATTTAAAACCCTTCGGATTGTTTTTTGGCCCAAATACCTCTACCTCAAATCGATGCATGATCGGTGGTATGGTCGGCAATAATTCTTCCGGAACTACATCTATTCAGTACGGGGTAACCCGTGATAAAGTAGTCGCTATGAGGACCATTTTGTCCGATGGGAGTGAGGCTGAGTTTCAAGCCCTCTCCAAGAAAGAATTTGAGGCGAAATGTTATGGAAATACTGCTGAAGCATCACTTTATAGAAGTATTGATAAAGAACTATCAAACAATGAAATACGAGATAATATAATTTCAGAATTTCCAAAGGAAAGTATTCACAGAAGAAATACGGGATATGCGGTTGATGAGCTTTTAAAAAACAATGTCTACGGAGATAGTTCAAATGATTTTAATTTCTGCAAACTCCTTTCAGGAAGTGAAGGTACATTGGCGTTCACAACGGAAATAACCTTGCAATTGGACGATTTGCCGCCCCCGTTATCAGCGATGGTCGTTACCCATTACAAAACCTTGGAGGATTGTCTGAACGATGTTGCGCAAACCATGAAACATGGTTTACATACCTGCGAAATGATGGATAAGGTCATTCTTGACTGTACCAAAAACAATCGCGAGCAACTAAAAAATCGCTTCTTCGTGGAAGGAGACCCTGCAGCATTACTCATGCTTGAAGTAAAATCGGCAACCGAAACGGACCTGGAACGACAATTGGAGGAGTTATTGCAAACGGTCAAAACTTCGGGGCTTAGTTATTCAAGTCCGGTATTGTATTCCCAAGATATTAGTAAAGCTCTGGAATTGCGGATGGCCGGTCTTGGCTTGTTGGGAAACATGATTGGTGATCGAAAGGCCGTCGCCTGTATTGAAGATACTGCTGTGGCTTTGGAGGATTTAGAAGGTTTCATTGGTGAGTTCACCCAAATAATGAAAGGGTATGGGCAAGAGGCCGTTTATTATGCCCATGCGGGTGCAGGAGAACTCCATTTGCGACCGATATTAAACCTTAAGAAGTCAGAAGATGTAAGGCTTTTTAGAAAAATCACGACCGACGTTGCCAAATTGACGAAGAAGTATAAGGGTTCTTTTAGTGGAGAGCATGGTGATGGTATTGTGCGAGCGGAGTTTATTCCTTTGATGATTGGTGAACAGAATTACGAATTACTCAAACGTGTTAAATCATATTTTGACCCCTATAATGTTTTCAATCCCGGTAAGATAGTCGATGCTTATCCGATGGATGAATCCCTGCGTTATGAAATAGATCGCAAGGAGCCAGAAATAAGTACTTTGATGGATTTCTCAGATAGCCAAGGAATTCTCAAAGCTGCCGAAAAGTGTAACGGTAGTGGTGATTGTCGCAAAACAGAAAAAATGGCCGGAGCCATGTGTCCCAGCTATCACGCTACACGGAACGAAAAGCACACCACACGTGGTAGGGCAAATGCTTTGAGGGAATTTTTAACCATCTCTGAAAACAAAAACAGGTTTGATCAAAATGAACTAAAAGAAGTATTTGATTTGTGCCTAAGCTGCAAAGCTTGTGCCAGCGAGTGCCCCAGTAGTGTTGATGTGGCGACCTTAAAAGCTGAATTTCTTTACCAGTACCAAGAAACCAATGGCTATTCATTTCGAGGCAAATTGTTTGCATATAATACTAAATTGAATCGATTAGGAAGTAAAGTATCTGGGTTGACCAATGCGGTATACAGATCTAGGTTTTTAAGTGGACTTGCTAAAAAGATTTCGGGGGTAGCCCTGGAGCGAAATTTGCCACAAGTTTCCAATTTTAATTTTGACAGGTATCTACAAGAGCTCAAAAATCAATCGACCTTATCTAAACATAAGGTCATTCTTTACATCGATGAATTTACAAATTATCTAGATATAGATTTAGGCAAAGATGCAATAGAGGTGTTGACGCGCCTAGGGTATGATGTCGAACTCTTTTTTGCAGAAAGTGGACGCACCTACCTTTCAAAGGGTTTTTTAAAACAAGCCAAAAAATTGGCACTTAAGAATATTAAAGAATTAAAAGTCTTTTCGGACAACGGACTTCCCGTCATTGGCCTAGAACCTTCTGCGATCTTGACTTTTCGAGATGAATACCGACGATTGTCAAATGACAAGATAGCTACAGATGCCATCGCCAAAAATGCTTTTATTTTGGAAGAATTCATTTCCCAAGAGATTGAAAAGGGAAATATTACCAAAGAACAATTCACTAAAAAATCTAAGACCATAAAGATTCATGGTCACTGTCATCAAAAGGCTTTAAGCAACCAAAAAGTCACTTTTGATATTTTGAACCTACCCGAGAATTATTCAGTTTCCATCATCAGTTCAGGTTGTTGCGGTATGGCAGGTTCATTTGGATACGAAAAAGAGCATTACGAGGTAAGTATGCAAATAGGGGAGTTGAAGCTTTTTCCATCCATACGAAAATCTGAGGAAGATGTTATTATTTCTGCCAACGGAACCAGTTGCAGACATCAGATTTACGATGGAACTAAACGATCGGCCAAACACCCTGCGACCATTTTAAAGGAGGCCCTCGCTTAATGGGGCTTTACCGCCCTTGTTGTTTTCTCTTTTTCTTTCTTGCTCTTTTTTTGCTGTTATAGAGGCGACCAGTTCGTGAACATCCATTTCCTTTAACTCTTCGTCTACAAAGAAGGGCGAAAGCTTATCCTCATTATATCGATATATTTTCCAGCGCCTGAATGAATATTCCAAAGCCGTCAAATTCTCAACCCAATCTCCTGAATTTAAATAGGTACACTTGCCCATAGTTGTAACTACCATTTCTTTTTTTGGTTGATGAATATGACCACAAACCACATAGTCATAACCATTTTCAATAGCGATATCTGTGGCCGATTTTTCGAAATCACTGATGAATTTTAAAGCTCCTTTAACACTGTTCTTTATTTTCTTCGATAGGGAATACCGTTCTCTTCCTAGTTTGCTAAGAAACCAGTTTATAATTTGATTGATTAGTATTAAAATATCATATCCATACCCACCTAGTTTTGCCAACCATTTGGCATTTTTGATGGAGGCATCAAAAATATCACCATGAAAGAACCAAGCTTTTTTATCATCGAGCTTAAGTGCTAGTTTATCTAGAATATGTAGATTGCCCATTGATGTTCCACTGAACTTGCGCAGCATTTCATCGTGGTTTCCGGTAATGTAGAAAACTTCAGTACCTTTTGAAGCCATACCGAGAATTTTTCGCAATACCTTCATGTGTGAAGATGGAAAGTATCGCTTGCTAAATTGCCAAATATCAATAATGTCACCATTAAGAATGAGTTTCTTAGGTTGAATGCTATTTAAATAAGCTAAGAGCTCATCTGAGTGACAGCCATAAGTGCCTAGATGAACGTCTGATATTACGGCTATTTCAAGTTTCCTTTTTTTCAATTCGCCTTTCTTTCCTACAAAATAAACTAATTGGTATAAGTATTTCGTCAAAAGAGAATCAAGTTATTATTTTATAAGCGTTAAATTATGTTTACCTCCTTGATCTCAATGTTAACGAAACATTACCGACACGGTTGTTTTGGTAGGCTGTGATTTAAGATTTACCTTTGAGGTTTATCTTTATATAAATTGACCATGGCAGGAAATACCTTCGGAAACCTTTTTAAGCTTACCACTTTTGGAGAATCACATGGTGCCGCTATAGGCGGTGTTTTAGATGGATGTCCGGCCGGTATAGCGTTAAATCTTGAGAGTATTCAAAAGGAACTCGATAGGAGAAAACCGGGCCAATCCGCTATTGTTACGCAAAGAAAAGAGCCTGATACGGTCGAGTTCTTATCGGGAATCTTCGAAGGAAAGACTACGGGAACCCCGATTGGCTTTGCCATACGTAATACCAACCAAAAATCACACGATTATTCTCATATCAAAGATTCGTACCGTCCTTCGCATGCGGATTATGTATATGATCAGAAGTACGGATTTAGAGACTATCGAGGTGGGGGTCGCAGTTCTGCCCGAGAAACGGCAAGTAGGGTCGTGGCCGGCGCCATAGCAAAGCAGTTTTTGGATTCTATAAAAATAAGCGCCTTTGTTTCTCAAGTAGGTGAAATGAAAATGGAAGCTAGTTATGAAAAACTTGATTTGTCCTTGACCGAATCAAACCCGGTAAGATGTCCGGATCCAGCGATGGCGAAAAAAATGGAAGCATATATCAAAGAGGTTCGTAAAGAGGGTGATACTATCGGCGGAATCATTACTTGCGTGGTTCAAAATGTCCCCATCGGCTTGGGAGAGCCGGTTTTTGATAAGCTCCATGCAGAATTGGGTAAAGCAATGCTTTCCATCAACGCTGTGAAAGGATTTGAATATGGTAGTGGTTTCGAAGGTGTAAAAATGAAGGGTAGTGCTCATAATGATCAATTTAACACAGACGGAAGTACTAAAACTAATTATAGTGGTGGTATTCAGGGAGGTATAAGTAATGGCATGAACATCTACTTTAACGTGGCCTTCAAGCCGGTTGCCACCGTTATTCAAGGGTATGAGACCATTGATAAGGAAGGTAATAAAGTACAAACCGAAGGTAAAGGCAGGCATGATCCTTGTGTAGTGCCTCGTGCAGTTCCCATTGTTGAGGCTATGACGGCTCTTGTTTTAGCCGATTACGCACTACTAAACCGAACAATAAAATTATAGTTTTTCTTTTCTAGAAATTTTCCTTTCAAAATAGTATCTTACTCATCTAAACTAAACTAGGTATGAGGAAGCTTGAATTGCATTGGCAAATTATGATCGGTATGGTACTGGGGCTGATTTTCGGTTTCGGAATGACCTATCTGGACTGGGGTAAGGAATTTGTGACAAATTGGATAAGTCCCTTTGGTACTATCTTCATCAAACTACTAAAGCTCATTGCTGTTCCACTTATTTTGGCTTCCCTTATAAAAGGAATATCGGATTTAAAAGATATTTCCAAGTTCAGGGATATTGGATTACGGACTATTGGAATTTATATAGGCACTACAACAGTTGCTATTGTTCTAGGTCTTGTTTTGGTAAATCTGATTGAGCCAGGTAATGGTATTTCAGAAGAGACTATTGATAAACTTACCTCTACCTACGCCTCCAATGAAGGTGTGACCGCGAAACTTGAAGAAGCTACTCGGCAAAAAGAAAGTGGACCATTGAAGTTTTTGGAAGACATGGTTCCCGATAACGCGGTTAGTGCTTTGGGTAATAATCAATTAATGTTACAGGTTATTTTCTTTACCATTTTCATGGGAATTTCAATGTTATTGATAGGAGAAGAAAGGGCTAAGCCCTTAAAGAACTTCTTTGATTCCCTCAATGATGTGGTACTTAAGATGGTTGATTTGATTATGTTGACGGCGCCCTTTGCAGTTTTTGCCTTATTGGCCAATGTGGTGGTTTCCTCAAGTGACCCCGAAATTTTATTAGCCTTGCTTAAATACGCGGGAGTAGTTGTTCTTGGACTTTTTCTAATGATTGTTTTTTATAGCATTTTGGTATCTGTATTTGCGAAAAAGAATCCGCTTTGGTTTTTGAAACAGTTGAGTCCCGCACAATTGCTGGCTTTTTCAACAAGTTCAAGTGCGGCGACACTGCCAGTAACGATGGAAAGAGTGGAAGAGCACATCGGTGTTGATAAAGAAGTTTCGAGTTTTGTGCTCCCAGTTGGAGCTACCGTTAATATGGATGGCACAAGCCTTTATCAGGGCATTGCTGCGGTTTTTATAGCGCAGGCATTAAGTTTTGATCTACCGCTTGGCGCCCAGTTGACTATTGTTTTAACCGCGCTCTTGGCTTCTATAGGAACGGCTGCTGTTCCAGGAGCAGGAATGGTCATGTTGGTCATAGTTTTGGAATCTGTTGGGTTCCCACCGGACAAATACGCCATTGGACTAGCGTTGATTTTCGCTGTGGATAGACCTCTCGATATGCTTAGAACCGTGGTCAATATTACTGGAGATGCTACTGTGGCAACTATAGTTGCCAAGTCTGTCGGAAAACTTGGTAAGCCTCATCCAAAGGAATGGGATGACCATTACGATGAGGTCAAATAGAAATAGGATTCCTGTCTTTGTTGAACAAGTTCAGTAAGGGTACAGGAATGATATTAAATATTGTATCTGATGAACATTTGTTTTTTAATGTATCCGTGGGAAGATATCGATCCCGAAAATGACACTAGTCTCGCATTGATTCATGAATGCGTGAAACGCAAACATGGGGTTGCCCTATGTACGCCTGCCAATCTTACGATTCGAAATAGTGTCACCAATGCATTTTGTACCGTTGTCAATAGAATGGACAAGGTATCTGGAAGCTTGAAATCCTTTTACAAGCAGGCTAGCCTACGCGAGGAGATGCTTCCTTTGGCAGGGTTCGATGTTATTTTCATGCGGGCCAATCCACCTTTGGATCCGATAATGTTGAATTTTTTGGATTCTGTAAAAGATGATGTATTCATCATGAACTCCCTTCAAGGCATAAGGGAGGCCAACAATAAATTGTACACTGCTGCTTTTGGTGATTCGCATAGCAATATCATTCCTGCAACACATGTATCTAAGAATAAACGACATCTAATCCGTCAGATAAAAGAATCCAAGGCGGATAAAATGATTTTGAAGCCCTTGAATGGCTTTGGAGGATCAGGGGTCATATTAATTGAAAAATCTGCAATGAGTAGTATTCAATCCTTGTTAGATTTTTATATAACTAACTCAGATGGAACATCTAACTATGTCATACTTCAAGAATATATTGAAGGTGCGGATCAAGGTGATATACGTATATTGATACTCAATGGCGAGCCTATTGGGGCCATGAAACGGGTTCCAGGTACCGATGATCATAGATCGAATGTCTCTGCCGGTGGAACGGTTGCCAAACACTCGATGACCAAAGATGAAAAGGCACTATGCAAACAAATTGGACCCAAACTTGTCAAAGATGGACTTTATTTCGTTGGAATCGATGTGATAGGAGGTAAGCTTGTTGAGGTAAATGTAATGTCTCCAGGAGGGATTACATATATGAACAAGGTCTATAAGACTAAGATCCAGTCAAAGGTGATTGATTTTGTAGAAAGTAAGGTGATAGATCAATTGCAGGCCTTTGATAGACGTTCAAGGCTTCGAAACGAGGTTGAAAATGCTTAGGCTTCCTCTAGATGCCATTATTGCGAACATTGAATCTGAAATTCCTTTTGAAGCTGTTTCCGAGGACTATTCTTTTACCTTAAAAATTTCTGAGTATGCTCCTTACCTATGTGGAGCTGTACATGATGGACACCAATTTCGAAAATCACTTTGGGAAAATTGCTTGCATACGGAGTATGATCGCTGGTATGAGGAAGATCCGTGTACCAAAGAAATGATACAATCACACCCCATTGTCATCGCTGGTTGTGATAGTCGATTCGAATACGATTTGAATCGTCCGCCTGAAACGGCTATTTATACTGATGCCTGGGGTAAACAGCTTTGGCAAAACCCATTGGAAACAAGTGAAAAAAAATTGAGCCTCCAGAAACATAACAATTTTTACCATGTCGTGAGTTCGCTCGTCAAAAAGATTGAATCCATTTACGGCCGGGCATTGGTTTTTGATATGCATAGCTATAATTGGAAGCGATGGAACAGATTGGTGCCCACATGGAACTTGGGTACAACAAATATCAACAATGAAAGATTCGGGGAGTTGACAACATCATGGAGTCAAAAATTAGGGACTATGAAGTTGCCCAATAACATTGAATCTACCTCAAAAATCAATGATACCTTTCAGGGTAATGGCTATTTTTTGAAATACATTACCCAAAACTTCAATAATACTTTGGTATTGGCAACGGAAATTGCAAAAGTATACTGTGATGAGTATGAGGGTATACTTTATCCAGAAGTGGTTCGTTCTGTGGAAGAACAATTGAAAGAATTAATACCTTTGCAGTCAAAAGAATTTCAAGAGTTAACATGATTCAGTCAGAAGAGCTTTATGAACTGCAGCAAGAATATGCTGACCTTTTCGAAATCGATGCCAATTTAGATCGTTTGGTAAAGAAAATTGAATTGTTGAGTTATGTGAATCCGTTGAATATCGAGAAGGAAAAGCATCAATTTTTTGCTTCTAAGTTCAAACAAGACCCTGATTTTAGATATCCAAAATTGAAATTCAGCCCCTATAAGCTTCATCGCTTGTTTTTTTCACAACGCTTAGAACGCATAGAAGATGAGCTTATTCGAAATATGTACAAGGAGATTATTTACTATTATTCCAATATGGTGCAATGCATAGAAACCATAGGGCAGAAGAAGCACTTCCATTATAACTCATTGCGGGTGTACGGTTCTCCGACGGAAAAAGATGTTGAAAATGCACGATTCATACTCCATTTTGCAGATGAACCCCTAACGGGTGATATGGAAAAGATATTCACGCCTGACGAAGCCAAAAGTTACTTTGAAAATTTTGCAGCTCAATATGATTTTCCGCTGAACATCAAGTTCTCTACTCACATTGCAGCCGATGCAATGGTCAGTAATACTGCCCAAGCTCTTTTAATAAAGAGAAACACAAAATTTAGTAAGAATCAACTACTGACCTTGGCAAATCATGAAATCGGAGTGCATTTGGTTACTACCTATAATGCAAGGCAACAACCATTGAAAATTTTTTCCAACGGTTTTCCAAAAACTGTGGAAACGCAAGAGGGATTGGCCGTTTTCAGTGAATATATGAGTGGTGCATTGACTTTAAAACGGTTAAAAGAACTTGCTTATCGTGTCTTGGCTTCCGATAGTTTAATCAAGGGGTATACATTTTCAGGCACTTTTGATTTAATTCATAATCAATATAAACTTAATAGGAATGATGCCTTTGCGATTACCTTAAGAGCCCATAGGGGAGGCGGGTTTACGAAGGACCGCCTGTATTTGAGTGGTTTACGTAAAATTTACAAGCGTTATTTAAAGGAGGAGTCTATGGAGCCCTTGCTTTCAGGGAAGGTTTCTATGGATTATGAAGCTATGATAAACCAACTCAGAAAAAAAGGGTTGGTTCGCAAAAATGCATTTTCTAATCTTGCTTACACACAAAACAAAAACACAAATAAAACTTTAGACTTCATACTAAATAATTTGAAGTAGAATCAGATTTCCAAAATCGTATAAAAATGAAGAAAGCAAAGCGTTTTTTTAAAGTTTTGCTACCCTTATTAGTTCTAATTCTCTGCATGCTTTATTTCTTTCAAGAAAAGTTAATTTTTTATAGTGGTAGACTACCCCAAGACTTTGAATATCAGTTTACGACGGATTTCGAGGAACTTTATTTAACTGCGGATGATGGAGCGGTATTGAACGGATTGCATTTTCAAGCTGAAAATCCAAAGGGAATCATTCTGTATTGTCATGGAAACAAAGGGGAATTGGACGTTTGGGGGTCGTGGGCCGAGCTTTTGACCAAACGCTATTCATATGACGTGGTGATTTGGGATTATCGCGGGTACGGTAAGAGTAGTGGCAAAAGAAGACAGCAATTGATGTTAGATGACGGTCATTTGTTCTATGAATATTGCAAGAAGCAATTTTCTGAAGATATGATTACCGTTCATGGTCGTTCTCTAGGAGGCTTTTTTGCTACCCATATTGTTGCAAGTAACCCGGTGCAACAATTGGTGTTGGAATCAACTCCGACAAGTCTTTTGGAGGTTGCCCGGGAAACCTATCCATATCTTCCAGCAAAATGGTTATTGAAATATCGATTTCAAAACATTGAAAACATTACGGAAATAAGCGTACCTACGTATTTGATTCATGGTACAAAGGACGATTTAATTCCTTTTGAACATGCAGAACGCTTATTTGAATTTTCAATCGCGGAAAAAAAGCGATTCTTCCCTATTGACGGAGGTAATCATAACGACCTTTCAAAGTTTGAAAATCCTTATTTTTCAGCACTTGATGAAGTATTTCAATAAGGGAATCAGCGGGTTGTTTAAACTGCGGATTCCCTTATTGACCTATATAGAAACATGCTTGTACCTTGGATACTTTACCTGAAAGGTAAAACTTTCTGTTTTCGTTTCTTGAGGAGTGAGTTTTAGATTCCATGTCAACAGCCCATTTTTGTCATCATACACTGCCGATTGAGTTTCTATATCCTGAACTTTGATGTCCTTGTTCTGAGATATTGGTATCCTATCCATTAATTTCACATTGATGGTAAAAGCCTTATTGTTCTTGATCTCCAGGTCGTATCTTCGGTCCAAAATGCGATTTCCCCCTGCGAACGATTTGCTTTTAAAATTTTTGTTTTGCTTTCTGCTAACGGTAATGCCCTGGTCTATTCCCAACGAAACTGTCATTTCTTTTTTGGTAGTATAGGGGTCAATAGTCGTCTTACCGGCATATGTGCCTTTAAAATAAATACTAGCCTCCCCAGGTAGCAGATTGTACTGTTCCCAGTCTTTAAAAGTTGTGGTTAGAAACACATTCTCATTGACTATTGGGGCAGCAAAATACTCATATTTAGCATCAAGCTTAAAGGTATTGATTTCTATCGCTGTGATATCGCCATCAGATACGATGGAATATGGTTTTTTAATGACAAACTTGGTACTGGTGACGTCATCTTGAGTAGTGCTTTTTTTTGTTGTTATGACAACAATCCCATTTGATCCGCGACTTCCATACAATGCTGTGGCACTGGCTCCTTTTAGCACTTCAACGGATTGTATTTCATCCATATCTAGATCACCATCTACGAAGTCTTCAGTGACAACGCCGTCAATTACATGCAAGGGTGGTGGCGGGGGTGGAGTGTAGGACCTGCCTCTAACCGAAGACGTACCCCTAACGGTCACACCTGAAACCTTTCCTTGAACAAGTTGTTCTGCAGAAACCGAACTAACGGACCCCGTGTACTCTTTCTTTTGACTTGAACCATATCCAACCACGACTACTTCTTCCAAAGCTGCTGCATCTTCATCCAACCTAACATTCATTACCGATGAATAAATAGGAAGTTCCGTGTTGTGAAACCCGAGATAGGATACGATCAATTCTTGCCCATTTTGAACATTTAAAGAAAAATGGCCATCAAAATCAGTTTGCGTAGCATTGGAGGTGCCTTTTACAAGAACATTGGCACCCGGCAATGGAAGTCCTGATTCATCCAAGACCGTCCCGGTGACCTGTCTAATATAAGGGTTGAATATATATTTCTTTTTCCTAGTGGCACCAATATTTGTGTTTCGATACCCATTTGTAAAATTCAGGTATTTTGCTCCCAGATTGGGTTTGGCAATATTTACGTTCGGGTTACCGGTAGATAGGATAATGTTCACATCATTCCAATTGTTTCCGGTTTTTTGATAAACATGTGCTTTATAACTTAGGGATAAAGGAGTGTTGATATCAGATGATTTGATGTCGTAATTGGGAATCCAACCTGCATCTTGAACTTGATATGAAACAATGAGGTTAAGGTTACTATCAACTGGGGCATCAAACTTTATCCTTAGTTCACCCTGTTCCTTTTCTGGTGTATTATTTAACTCGACCATTTGTTTTTGTACCATTCTGGTTTCATCGTTTAGATGTTTGACCTTCAGATTCGCCCTATAGACTTCGTTCTTTATATCAGTGATTCGTTGTCGGTAATAGGTGCTAATTTCTTTAACCTTTTCGAGACTTAAGGCCTGGGTTCTCCCACTAACCGTACGGTTAGCATAAATAATTTGCTCTTCCTCTTCGAGTCCGGATATCTTGTTCTTTAACATTGCTATTTCCGATTCAATGACATCTAATTTCTCTTGTAAGGGAAACAATACTGTCTCATCCTCCATAAAGGGAATAAAGTTAATATCATACGACATGGATAAAATGGAAACAGCCTGTAGACCTGAAATCTGAATACTGCTTTCATCGATTTTGGTTGAAAGACCTATTAATACCATTTCTGATACTCCGGTAGGAAGGTTACATTTAGCAGCTCTCGTTATATTGGCACCGCTTAAGTAAACGGTTACCTCTTTTATCTTAGAGGAAATTTTTTCATCATTTCCAAAAAATAATACTGGGCATAATACTAGAAATAAGAGTATCTTTTTCATTACGGTTGTTGTTTAAAGTTTAGATAAAACTAAAACCAACAGATTTTAAAAAAAATCAGGAAAAGGTAAGTACTACTAGTGAGTTAGGGAAATGGTCTTTTGACTTAGTGACCTTATGGATTTGGTCTACAAAGCATGGTTCGTCTTAAAATAATTCAAAAGCTAGTTTAATCTAAAAGTACCACCACTTGGAAGCTCAAAGAGTTCAAGGTCAAAAAAGGGAACAGCCGCAAGTAAGTGATCAAAAATATCTGCCATGATATATTCGTAGTTTTCCCATCGTTTATCAGCACTGAATGCATAGATTTCCATGGGGATACCCTGTGGTGTGGGCTCTAGCTGACGTACCATGATTGTCATTTCTTTGTTGATTCCCGAATGACTATGGATGTAACTATCGATATATTTCCTAAAAACTCCAATGTTTGTAAAGTTTTTACCATTAAGCAGCAGGGATTTATCAATTTGATTTTCCATATTGTATTTTTCTATATCACCACCTCTCCATTCAAGATAATCCCTAATTAACCCTATCTTTTTGAGGGAACCCACCTCTTCCTTATTCAAAAATTTAATGCTTTCTTGTTTGATAATCAGTGCTCTTTTAATACGTCTTCCGCTAGAACTGGTCATACCCCTCCAGTTCTTGAACGAATCAGAAATTAAGGCATAAGTGGGGATTGTAGTTATAGTTTTGTCAAAATTCTGGACTTTTACCGTTGCCAGGTTGATTTCGGTAACATCACCATCCGCCCCATACTTACCAAAGGTTATCCAATCACCAATACGCACCATATCATTGATAGATACTTGAATACTAGCTACAAAACCCATGATAGTATCTCGAAAAATGAGTATAATAACAGCAGATGCAGTTCCTAAGGCGGTTAGGAATATCAATAGATCAACACCGGTAACTACAGAAAAAGCAAACAATAGTCCAAAAGCCCATGCGAAAATCATGAATACCTGAATATAGCTGTCAATCGGCTTGTCTTTCAGGCCAGGTATAGTTTTGAGGAAGTCTTCTATGGTATAGAGTAGGCTTCTGATGATCCATAGGAAGAGAAAAATACCCAATACCTCAATCGCCTTCAATAATAAGGATTCTACCATTTGAAAATCATTGAAAACATATGGTACAGCCTTATGAAGTATTATTAGGGGAATTACATGTGCAATGTTCCGTGGTGCACGATTTTTGACCAAGAAATCATCAAAATGAGTCTTGGAATTAAGCGAAAGGCGAGTGAACAGACCAATCAATAGTTTTCTTAAAATAAAATCAACAAAGAATAGAATGATCAAAACTCCAATCAGTAAAATAGCCATGTTGATATAAGCTGCCCATGTACTTGAAAGTCCTAAGTCAATCAAATAGTCATAGATTTTATGTGATAGCTGTTCCATATGACAATTACTCTAAAAATTTAGCTTTTGATTCAGGGGTAGGCACCATACATTGGTCTTTCTTACCGAACCATGTATAACGATATCGGGCTATTAAATCGTATATGATATTTCGTAAACCTCTGGGAATCAAATTCAATAGCTTCGAAATAGTGCTATATCCTTTTAAGTTCGTGCCAATTTGCAAGGCAGCATCAGATTTAATGTAATAGGCGATGCCAGGTTCGATTAAAACAACCGAATCTATGTTCTTTGTATCAATTCCTCGTTCAGAAATAAGCTGTTGTCCAACTTCGCTTTGCAAGGATGCATAGCGAAAGATGTCTTGTTTGTCTCTTTTGATGACAAATTGCACAAAACCATTGCAAAGGTTACAGACACCATCAAATAGGATTATTTTTTTACCACTTTCCACATGACAAAGATACAACAGCCATATCGGTGACTAAAAACTTTTTATATGGCATTTGATGCAGCTGGAATCTAGAGTTGGTGGGTTTATCAGGTTGGTTTTGGCCATTGCGGGATAGGAATCAAACCGCAAGCAATGCTATCTTAAAGATCATTGATTTTTAAGATATCGTATACGATTAATCATAAATTGCTGAAAATCAAATATATTATGAACTTTCGCTGGTCCATCAGGGTATAATAGATATTGATGTCGGGTTTCAATACAAATCAAAGCATAGCAACATTTACCTTCTTTAATTTGAACATAAAAATTTTAGTATCATGGTCGGCAATGTTTTTTTGTTGAATGTGATTTCTGAGAATCCCAATTGCCTTATGTTTTACGCTCAACCAACTCTAATTGATCTACGCTGACATTGGTGGTAAACATGCCATAGTTGACAACGGCCTTACTTTTTTCTAACTTATCGATGCTCCCAACTGCTTTTCCATCCATCATGCGAACCCGGTCACCGATTTTAAATACGGGTCTTGGTTTGTTCTTTTCTTTGATAACCGCTTTTTTCTTTGCAACCTTCTTTTTCTCGCGAATAACTTTTACTTCTTTTTGAACTTCTTGGGCGACTTTTGCTTTTTTTGTTCTATCAGCCTTGGCTTGATTGGCTGTTTTCTTTTTTCGCTTGCTATTTTCGGTTTCGACAATACGAATTAGTTCAGAAACAAGAATGCGCTTTTTCTTATCATGAAAATATTTGTCTGCGGCTTTGTTCACTTTGTTTCCCAATTGAATCATACGCTGGTCGTGGTCATACAATTCTTGGTAGTTCTCAAGCTTTGATTTTACTTTGGCATTCAATTTTTCCAAACGAGCTGCCTCATCTCTTGCCTTCAACTCTTCTTCTTGCAATCTAGAGCCCGTTTTAGCCATTTTGCTGCGTTCTTTTTGCATTTTGGCTATCGTGGCATCAAAACGAACCTTACCGCGCTCTATCTTCTTCTTTGATTTATTTATGAGGGAGTAAGGTATACCATTCTTTTGTGCCACTTCAAAAGTGAACGAACTGCCCGCTTGACCTAGAACCAATTGAAATGTCGGTTCCAATGTTTTGCTATCGAACAGCATATTGGCATTGGAAATATATGGCAGTTCATTGGCTAACAACTTTAAATTGGCGTAGTGCGTAGTAATCACCCCGTATGCACCGCGCTCATAAAAGACTTCCAAAAAGGTTTCTGCCAAAGCACCTCCAAGTTCTGGATCACTTCCGGTTCCGAACTCATCAATCAAAAACAAGGTATTTGCGTTACACTTTCTTAAAAAAAGCTTCATGTTCTTCAAGCGATAACTATAGGTACTTAAATGATTTTCAATAGATTGATTGTCTCCTATATCGGTTAAGATATTATCAAAAAGGCAAATGGTACTGCGCTCGTGAACAGGAATCAACAAGCCACTCTGCACCATCAGTTGAAGTAGACCAATGGTTTTTAACGTAATACTCTTGCCGCCTGCATTAGGACCCGAGATTACGATAATTCGGTTTTCAGGATGTAATTCTATGGTCTGAGGGTACGTTTTTTCATTTTTCAGTTTGTTGGTTAGAAAGAGCAGCGGGTGGTAGGCATCGCGCAGAAATAACTTCCGCTCTTCACTGAAATTCGGCAATATCGCATTCATTTCCAAAGCATACTTGGCTTTAGCTGCGGTCACATCAATATGCGCCAGAAACTCTTGATACTCCTTTAAAACATACGCTTGTGGCCTAATCAATCTCGTAAGGCGATTTAGGATTCGTTGAATTTCTTCACGTTCCTCAAATTCTAGATTATTGAGTTCTCTGCTGTAATGTAATGTGGCTTCAGGTTCAATATATACAATACTGCCGGTTTTTGAAGTGCCCATTACGGCCCCTTTTATTTTTTTTCGGTACATGGCCTTGACCGCCAAAACACGACGGTTTTCAACCACGGACTCTCGAATTTCATCGAGATAGTCAGAGCTAGTATAGGTATTAAGGGAGGCATTGAAACTTTGGCTGATTTTGCCCTTTACTTCCCCAATTTGACGACGTATGGTTCTTAATTCATCGGAAGCATTGTCCTTGATTTCCCCAAAGCGATCGATTACGGCGTCAATTTCGGATGGAATTTCCTTTTGCAAATCAATAGGTTCCGATAGTTCAAAAAGCACAGGGTAATATTCCTTGAATTTCTTAAAGAACTTTTTCTGTATTGCAACGGTCTTACAAATGTTCCCAATCTTGGTAAATCCTGTGATTTCCAATGTGGTATTCTCGACATTGAGTAATTGCAATTCCGTATTGATGGAATCAAAGCCATGATTCGGAATATGGTTTTCGTTAATAAAGGATGATAGGTATTCCGAGGTCTGTGCAAGAATGGTCCGAATAACAGATGCTTTATTGAAAGGGGTAATACCCAAAGCTTTCTCCTTTCCTAGTTCAGTATTGCACCGGGCAGCAACATGTTGTAATACCGTAGGTAATTCTAAATCTTCAAGGGCTTTTTTAAGAATGGTATCCATAACAAATCAAAACGATGGCAAAGGTAGGGATTAGCGGTAAGATGGAAAATAAGCCTGCATAAATGATAATGTAGCAAAAGGGTAAGGTTCTTTCTGATTAGAAAGGGTGCTCCATTACTTTGAATTCCTACAATTTCATCTTAATGGGTTGTCTTTGGTTTGGTA
>CAZTLZ010000053.1:0-19181 GCA_964614665.1 uncultured Maribacter sp. | reverse complement strand
ATTGAAATTAGGGCCCACGTTTCTTTTGGATCCCAACCCCAATATCTTCCCCAACTTTCGTTTGCCCATTGGCCTCCTAAGAAATTACCAATAGTAAGCATGATTAATCCAACGGTCAAAGCCAATTCATTGATAATCGTCAATTCTTTTAAATTGAGTTCCATGCGTTTTTTGTTCTTCTTGGTAGTCAAAATCATCAGTAGCAAACAAACAACGCCCAAAATCATACCCACGGTCAAAGGACCATAACTACCGACGATCACAGAAGTGTGTATCATCAACCAATAACTATCCAGAACTGGCACCAGATTACCTATGGCTGGATCTACCCAATTTTGATGCGCAAAGAAGAGTAACATTGAACAAACAAAGGCTGCCGCAGATAATGTCATGGTGCTTTTTCTTATAAAGAGCATTCCTAAGCCTATAGTGGCCCACGCAACAAAAATTATACTCTCATAAGCATCACTCCAGGGAGCATGGCCTGAGATATACCACCGTAAAATCAAGCCAACAGTATGCCATATAAAAAGAACAACAATTGTTCCTTTCAGGAAATAAGCCGCAATGTCCCATATTTTTCTACTCTTGAATATCTGAAAAATCAATACAAAAAATAGAGACAAGCCGGCAACCGCATACAATCTATAAAGCCAATTGAATACATTCAATTTATTGTATATGACCTCCGTCTTTATTTTTTCTTCGGATGGAAGGACTTCACTACCATGGTTCTTTTGATTCTGCTTAAATGCAGCCAATAATTTATCAGCCTCCGTATAATCACCCGATGCATTTGCCTTTTGCAACGTCACCAAATAATAGGGAATTGCGTTCTTGACAAAATTAGCATAGAGAGAGTCGGCCACTGGATATTGCCCTCCTCGATATTCCACCGCAGAAATCCATTTATTGTTCTCGTCATTCAACAAAGGAAAAACTTTGATTATTTCACCACTCAAAGCTCGATCTAAAAGACTAAGCCGGAAATAGGAATCTTTAAAATCTCGCTGAAATTTATTAGGGGCGTTTGTAGAGAAGGCATCCTCAAGATATGGCTCCAATTTATTCCGTCCCTTTGCATCGAAATAATCAATCGCCTTTACATATGTCTGATCTTTTGGTACGCCAATAACGTTTCTTAAACTATCATTTTTTCCTTTCTTATCTAAAGCGATGAACTCTGTGTTGTACCATGCAGCCGGACTTAGCATCATACTCAAAAACACTTGATCGGCATTCATGTTTTTGTACTTTTCCTTAAAACTAAGTTTGCGCAAAAGTTCGGAAGAAAAAGTATGTATAGGCTTCATACGCCCCCCATCATCTTGAATGACCAATTCACCAAACTTTTCCGCGTGTTCTTCGGCTACCAAAGTAGTCTGTAAAATAGAATCGACCTGGGCAGTAGTAGGCATTCCCGCTACATGATCATGGCCACCCTCTATTGAATTTTCTTGCGCATTTAAAGTGCCAAAGCTGATCAACGCTAAAAAGGTTGTAATTATTGATTTCTTTGATATCACCTTATCCAGGGACTTTGCCAAGTCTTTAAATCTTGTTTTTCCAAAAAACATGATTCCCATGAGCCCTAAATACAATAGGAAATAGCCTACATAAGTGATCAATGTGCCCCATTGATCATGATTGACGGAAAGGTTCGTTCCTTTTTCGTCAGGATCAAAGCCCGCTTGAAAAAATCGATATCCTCGATGATCCAAAATATTGTTCATAAAGATGTCGTAATCAAAAGACCGCTCATCCTGAACGGTTACTTTACTCATAAAAGAAGCATACCCTTTTTCGGTGCCAGGATACTTTTCTGCAATGAAATCGTTGAGTTTTATGGCGAAAGGAAGTTCTAGAGGCTTAGGACCGTAGCGCAGTGCGACGTCGAGTCCACCCACCTGGAATTTATCCGTGAACTGTGAAATCATTCCCTTTTTACCCAAGAGTTTTTTCTGAACGCTTTCGCCGTTCGCAGATATGTTTACGACCAGAGCACCCTGGGTTGCCTCCGTAATTTCATTATCTGGCACTTCTATGATACCATATGACCCATGAATGATCGGTTCGGGAATAACAAATTGCATTCCCGCCATATTGTACAACGATCGTAACTGAAATTCTTGTAAACTATCTTTTATCGCTTTCCCTTGAAACTGGTCTGCCATACGCATGAATGTACCTTCAAATGGGGACCTTATTTGGTAAACGCTATCTGTTGTAATCAAATTAATCGCACCATCGGTTGGCTTATTCAAGGCAAAAAGTACATTATGAACATTAGTCACCTTTCCACTTTCCAAATAGTGTTCTTCGCGTTGGCCATTTCCTGCTTCAACAATTTTGAGATATTCTTTTCCGTTATCAGTTGGAATCAACCCCTCTTTTGCTCCTTTGATATAATCAACATAGGAAACTGTGATTGCCTGCCCATTATAGTCTGATTTCCAAGGAAGATTTGATTTTAAACCTTCAGGGGTAACGATTAAATCCTCTTCAAGAATTTTTCTTCTAGGTTCGCCGTTGATCTCACCATCGATAAAGGCCGTTAGATACGTCTTATCCGAGTAAAAGACCCTTTCCGTTGCTCCTTCGCGAATGGGCATCATGCCTTCAAAACTGATATATCTGGTAACAAAAGCCCCGATAATAATAAGTATCCACGAAAGATGTAACGTCAAAACAGGCCACTTCTCCCAACGAAATAAGCGGTACCGAAACATGTTTCCCATAAAATTGATTACGAAGAACACCATAATCGCCTCAAACCACCAAGCATTATAAATCCAGATTCGTGCGGTTTCGGTGCTGTATTTGCTTTCAACGAAAGTACCGATGCCCATAGCCAGACCAAAACCTAGAAAGAGTACGGCCATTAAACGTGTAGAAAAGAGGATTTTCTTTAGCAATTTTGTCATCGCTTGGCGAGTTGGATTTTAGGGTGCAAAAATACCATCTTTTTATGATTTTCAGCTTGCTCAACATGTTTTAATGCCTAAATAGAGTTGAGGGTTGTTAGTTACATCATAAAATATTTCTCGTAATTTTGAAGCATGATCAAGGTCACCATTGTTGGAACCGGAAATGTCTCTCACCATTTGCAACGTGTTTTTAAGGATACGGATGAAGTTAACCTTGTTCAAGTAATTTCAAGTCGTTCTGTTTCTTCCGATTCAAACTTGAACAACTATTCAAATTCAAAGATTTCAGAAAACCCCGATATTTATATCATTGCCGTTAGTGATGATGCTATTAAAAAAGTATCAAGGCATTTTGAAAACACAACCAAACTAGTTGTACATACTTCGGGAAGTGTTTCTATTGGTACCCTGCCCAATAGCATACGCAAGGGCGTTTTCTATCCATTACAAACATTTTCAAAAGAGCGGAAAGTCGATTTTAAGTCTATTCCAATTTGTGTGGAAGCCGATAACCTGAAAGATTTGGAATTGTTGAAAACATTGGCCTCAGCCATTTCCAACAATGTGAATGAAATCAATTCAGAACAGCGAAAAGCACTTCATTTAGCTGCTGTCTTTGTCAATAATTTCTCAAATCATTTATATCAAATCGGCGACGAAATATGTCAAAATCAACAGGTTTCTTTTGAACTTCTGAAACCGCTGATAAAGGAGACGGCTATTAAAATAGAAAACCTTAGCCCTGTTGACGCGCAAACGGGGCCCGCGAAAAGGAATGACCGGAAAACTATAAAAAATCATCTTGAACAATTGCAAAACAAAAAACAAAAAGAAATATATTCAGTACTGACCAAATCAATTCAAGAAACCAATGGAGAAAAGTTATAAAGAATACCTCAAAAACATTACGACTTTCGTCTTTGACGTAGATGGCGTTTTCACAGATGGTACGGTCCTTATTACGGGAGATGGTGAGATGCTTCGAAGCATGAGCGTGAAAGACGGTTATGCCCTAAAAACAGCAATAAAAAAAGGATATAATGTCTGTATCATTACCGGAGGCACTAACGCTGGTGTACGTTTACGTCTTGAAGGTTTGGGAGTTACTGACATTTACTTGGGCGCTCACCTTAAGGAAGAACCACTTCAAGAGTATCTCACCAGAAATCAAACCGACCTGAAAAATGTCTTGTATATGGGAGATGATATGCCTGACATACCGCCTATGAAACTCGTAGGTCTTCCTACTTGCCCTCAAAATGCTGTGCCCGAAGTCAAAGAAGTAGCCAAATACATTTCAAACAGAAATGGCGGAGATGCCTGTGTTCGGGATGTTATTGAACAAGTATTAAAGGTACGAGGTGACTGGACTGGTAACTTCAGTGCCTCGAATGACTAGTGTATGTTGCAAGATTTATTTAATGGATATCATATTATTTTGGCGTCAGGTTCGCCAAGACGAAAACAATTTTTCGAAGAACTGGGACTAGATTTTGAAGTGAGACCGAAATCGGTCGAAGAAATATACCCACAAAATCTTCAAGGAGGTGAAATAGCCCAATATTTATCCGAATTAAAGGCCTCGCCTTTTAAGGGAACCCTTAAGTCAAATGAAATAGTTGTTACATCTGATACCGTAGTATGGCATGACAATCAATCTCTGGCAAAAGCAGTTAATGCCAAAGAGGCATTTCAAATGCTCAAAACACTTTCTAGTGATTGGCATGAAGTGATTACAGCCGTTACATTCACTACTCTCGATATTCAAAAGACTGTACAGCATAGTACAAAGGTGAAATTCAAATCCCTATCGGATGATGAAATATACTACTATGTCAATAACTTTAAACCCTTTGATAAAGCTGGCGCTTATGGTATTCAAGAGTGGATTGGTCTCATAGCAATTGAAGAAATTCAAGGTTCATATACAAACGTGGTTGGCCTGCCCACTCATTTGGTCTATGAAACGTTAAGAGACATGGTAAGCTAACGTATTTTAGGTAATTTTGCATAAAATTTCCAGTTATGAAAAAATGGTTGAGATTTGCATTATCCGTGCTTCTTCTAGCTGCCCTAATTGGCTTTACGGAATCCTGTGCAGAAGGTAAGGCTTCGGGTGAAACCGATATCGTCTTAAATACTGCAAAAACTACTGAAAAACTTACTTCCAAAAAACCTGTTTCCAAGGATTTTAAGAAATATTGGTATGCTGGGGAGGCTGAAATTACATCATATAAGTTGCAACAAGCCCGTTACGGGGAAATACGTGAAGGAAATGCTGTTTTGATCTACGTAACAGAACCTTTTCACAACGACAAGCAAGTAAAAGCCGATGGAAGTAACCCGGACAACATTCCCGTTCTAAAATTAAATAGTACGAAAAACTATCTTACAGGTATTTATCCTTATTCTATTATGAGTAGCAGCTTCTACCCTGTTCATAACAACCAACATGCGGTAAAGGTATCTTTCTCGGCACAAGAGTGGTGTGGTCAAGTTTATGCCCAATTAAACAATAGAAGTAAATTTGAAATCACTTCACATTCCTACTTTGAGTCAGAGGCCGATGAGGAGCTAAAATTGGACAAGACTATTTTAGAAAATGAACTATGGAACAAGATTCGAATCAATCCAGACGATCTTCCATTGGGTGAGGTTTCGATTATTCCTTCTTTTGAATTTATACGGTTGTCTCACAAAGAATTAAAACCATATAGTGCTACTATAACTTTAACTAAAAAAGAAGGTTTAACAACCTACCAAATTGAGTATCCTGAGTTGGAGAGAACCTTAAAAATCAACTTTAAATCAACTTTTCCCCATAGCATAGAAAGTTGGTCTGACACCTATAAAAGTGGCTTCGGCAAAAAGGCAAAAAAAATGACCTCAGTAGGCACCAAAATCAAAACATTGAAAACTCCGTATTGGCGTCAAAATAGTAATAGTTTTAACCACTTGCGTGATACCTTAGGATTATAACCATATGAAAGATTTCCTTTTTAATAATCAAAGTGAATTGTTTTGGAGCCTAATTACGATTTTGGCTTTGTTGCTCTTACGTCTTGTGATCAATAAGACTGTTAAACGAATTGGTAGAAAAAGTAATATTGTAGAAGCCCGAACCTTGCTGATTACTAAGTATGTTTCTATTCTAATCACTTTTTTAGGAGTCGGAGCTTTTCTCTTTATTTGGGGAGTGAATTTTAAGGATGTAGGGGTACTGTTTTCCTCAGTTTTTGCAGTCATCGGCGTTGGCCTTTTTGCACAATGGTCTATTCTGAGCAATGTGACTTCCGGGGTTATCCTTTTCTTCTCATTTCCGTTTAAGATCGGCGATCGAATTAAAATATTGGACAATGAAATTTTGGATGAGCAGGATGAGGGCAATAACCTATATCTAATAGAGGATATCAAAGCCTTTCATGTACTCTTGAGACGAGAAAATGGCGAATTGCTGACCTACCCCAACAACATGATACTACAAAAAGCCGTAGCTCTGGGGCGTACTCAAAAATCCAATGATGGCGGAGCTAGCACCTAGTTTGTTAAAGAAGTTCTAAAAAGCAAGCTGTGGTTCTTTATCTTCCTATCTTTGAGAACCAACAAAAATCAACATTATGGGCAAATTCACGGTATTTTGTGCCGCTCTGCTGCTTAGCATTCATATAACTTTGGCGCAAGCACCAAAAAAAAGTTCCTCATCCGATATTTATCATTCCCTCCAAAAACTTAACTTCTTAGGATCCGCACTGTATATAGCTGCTCATCCTGACGATGAAAATACGCGTATGATTTCGTACCTATCCAATAATGATAAGGCAAGAACCGCATATTTATCGTTAACACGAGGTGACGGGGGGCAGAACCTTATCGGTCCTGAATTGAGAGAATTACTCGGTGTACTACGCACCCAAGAGCTATTGGCCGCTAGAAGAGTAGATGGTGGGCAACAATTTTTCAGTCGGGCCAATGATTTTGGCTATTCGAAACACCCTGACGAAACCTTGAAAATATGGAATGAGAGAGAGTTGCTAGGCGATGTTGTCCGTATCATTCGAAAGTTCAAACCAGATGTTATTATCAATCGGTTCGATCACCGTTCTCCAGGTTCGACACATGGGCACCATACCTCCTCTGCCATGTTGAGTTTTGAAGCCTTCGATTTAGTCAATGATGCCACCGCCTATCCTGAACAATTAAGCACACTGCAATTATGGCAACCCAAACGTCTCTTTTTTAATACCTCTTGGTGGTTTTACGGTAGCCAAGAAAAGTTTGAGAAAGCGGATAAGTCCAAAATGTTGAATTTTGATGTTGGTGTTTTTTACCCAACGTTGGGCGTGTCCAACAATGAGATTGCTTCCCTTGCCAGTAGTCAGCATTTATGTCAAGGTTTCGGTCGTATATCTACTCGTGGAAGCCAAGATGAATATCTTGAACTTTTAAAAGGTGAAATGCCGGTTGATAAGAACAATATTTTCGATGGTGTTAACACTACTTGGTCGCGAGTTGAGGGAGGAAAAGAAATCGGGGACATATTATACCAAGTAGAGAAAGACTTTGACTTTTCTAGCCCTGCCACCCATCTGAAACAATTGCTTGAGGCACATAAATTAATCTCACTACTAAAAGATGAGCACTGGAAGGAGATCAAGCTTAAAGAAATTGAAGAACTGGTTTTAGCAGTTACCGGCATTTATTTGGAGGCTTCGTCAAACGAAGTTTCATCGAATCCTGGTGAAAATGTAGGCCTGAAAATTGAAGTGCTTAATCGAAGCGCTACAAATGTCGTATTGGAACAATTGGCCCTTTCTTCAGGAACGACATTCGATAGTTTGATACCGCTTAATGAGAATCAGAGAGTGCAGCTTGAAAAGAAAATCCAGATTCCTTCGGAAACAGCATACACTAGTCCTTATTGGCTCAACGAGAAGGGAACTTTGGGAATGTACAAGGTTGACAACCCCAAGTATATTGGCAGGCCTGAAACGCCCAGGGCAATACATGCTAATTTTCTTTTAAACTTTGATGGTTACAAAGTCACTATAACAAGGCCCATAGTGTATCGCTACGCCAGACCTGACAAAGGGGAACTCTATCAGCCCTTTGAAGTACTACCTGAAGCAACTGCAAAATTCGAAGATAAAGTCATAATATTTGCCGATGGAGAGTCAAAACAGATTCCAATAACAGTTAAAGCGCATAAAGACAATCTTAAAGGCGAAATACAGTTTTGTTATTCAAAAGGGTGGACGGTCGATGTGGAAAGTAAACCTTTTGAAATTGAGAAAAAAGGCGATGAGCAAATCATTTTCTTTACACTTACCCCACCGGAAAACCAAGATGAAAGTTACATTACACCCATTCTCAGGATTAATGGCAAACAAATCACAAAAGAGCTGGTTACTATTGAATATGATCACGTACCTACACAGTCAATCCTACTTCCTTCCGAGGCCAAGGTCGTTCGTCTCAACATAGAGCGTTTAGGAGAGAACATCGGATATATTATGGGTGCAGGAGATGATGTACCCACTAGTCTTGAACAAATAGGTTATAATGTTGTTCAGGTTGACCCTGTAGACATTCAAGCCGGTAGTTTGGATAAATTCGATGCTGTGGTTGTTGGCATTCGCGCATACAACGTTGTAGAAGAACTGAAATTCAAACAACGTTATTTGTTGGATTACGTAAAAGATGGAGGCAATCTTATTGTGCAGTACAATACTGCAGGAAGATGGAACAAGCAATTTGAGAATATTTCGCCCTACCCCTTGAAACTTTCTCGTGACCGTGTAACGGATGAGAATTCAGAGGTTTCCATCATTGCCAAAAATCATGCACTGGTGAACTTCCCTAATTCAATTGACGAAAAAGATTTTGAGGGTTGGGTACAAGAACGAGGCCTTTATTTTCCGAATGAATGGAATTCTGAATTTACCCCCATATTGTCTATGAATGACAAAGGGGAATCTACCAAAAAAGGAAGTCTATTGGTAGCTCCCCATGGAAAAGGCAACTACATTTATACGGGGCTTAGTTTTTTCAGGGAATTACCGGCGGGGGTCTCAGGTGCCTATAAGCTTTTCGCAAATATGCTATCCTTAGGAAAGGAAAAGGTAGAAAACCCCAATGATGTAAAAGGATAAAAATGCAAGATAAAATAACTTGGAAAAAAGAGTATTCCCTAGTATTGATTCTCAATATATTTTACATTTTACTCTTCTCATTTATAATGTCGTCCTTTA
The DNA here is from genome assembly GCA_964614665.1 of uncultured Maribacter sp. Classification (GTDB taxonomy): domain Bacteria; phylum Bacteroidota; class Bacteroidia; order Flavobacteriales; family Flavobacteriaceae; genus Maribacter_C. The sequence continues at coordinate 10,006 of CAZTLZ010000053.1, read as the reverse complement.
CTTGATATGGGTACACTTGACTGGATTATACTTTCAGGAACACTACTATTTATAGTAGCTTACGGAGTTTGGAAAACAAGAGGAAGTAAAAATGTTCAAGATTACGTACGTGGAGGCAACAATGCAAAATGGTGGACCATTGGATTATCCGTAATGGCCACTCAGGCAAGTGCCATTACTTTTCTATCCACACCCGGCCAGGCATTTCATGACGGCATGGGTTTTGTCCAATTTTATTTTGGACTACCATTGGCAATGGTTGTTATCTGTCTTGTATTTGTACCTATATACCATAAATTAAAAGTATACACGGCTTATGAGTTTTTGGAAAATCGGTTTGACTTAAAAACAAGATCTCTTGCTGCCATGCTCTTTCTTATTCAGCGAGGATTAGCTGCCGGTATAACAATATACGCACCGTCAATTATTTTATCTGCTGTTTTGGGCTGGGATCTTCGAACGCTGAATATCATTATAGGCACTTTGGTCATCATTTACACCGTATCAGGTGGCACAAAGGCCGTAAGTGTAACTCAAAAGCAACAGATGTTCATCATCATGGTAGGTATGTTTATCACCTTCTTTTTCATATTGGGATATTTACCGGCAGATATTACTTTCAGCAAAGCCATGAAAATTGCTGGAGCCAGTGATAAACTCGAAATCTTAAATTTTGATTTTGATGCGAAAAGCCGTTATACGTTTTGGAGTGGCATTACTGGAGGATTCTTTTTAGCCTTATCTTATTTCGGTACAGATCAAAGTCAAGTACAGCGTTACCTATCGGGAAAATCAATACGGGAAAGTCAGCTTGGGTTGATTTTCAACGGAATTTTCAAAATACCCATGCAATTCTTTATTTTATTGGTCGGCGTAATGGTCTTTGTTTTTTATCAATACAACCCTTCTCCGTTGAACTTTAATCCATCAGCTACCCAAGCAGTAATGGATTCTCCTTTTGCAAAAGACTATGAGCTTTTGCAAGAAGGTCACGGAGAACTTGCAACACAAAAAAAGATCGCCCAAAATAAATTTTCGGTTGCGTTGGAACTAAAGGAGTATTCTGCAATAGAAGAAGCCAAAATTCAAATTATCAATTTGAACAAAAAAGACAGTACTAATCGAGCTGCTGCTAAAGCCTTGATAAAGCAAGCTGATGAGAGTACGGAAACCAATGACAAGGACTACGTTTTCATACATTTTATTTTGAACAATTTGCCCAAGGGGCTCATAGGCTTGTTGCTTGCAGTAATCTTGTCCGCGGCCATGTCATCTACAGCTTCAGAGCTGAATGCATTGGGAACCATCAGCGCCCTAGATCTTTATAAACGAAACAAGAAGGAAGAAACTTCCGAAAAACACAATGTCAACGCCTCTAAGGTTTTTACCCTTATTTGGGGAATACTCGCAATTATAATTGCTTGCACCGCAAGTTTGTTTGACAACCTTATACAATTAGTGAATATCATTGGTAGTATTTTTTATGGAAATGTGCTCGGTATTTTTCTCTTAGCCTTCTTCTTTAAGTTTGTAAAGGGCAATGCCGTTTTCTTTTCTGCCCTATTGACCCAAGCATTGATTTGTGTGATTTATTACTATCTGATTCACATATACCCTTCTGGAGAGGAAAAATTGGGCTATTTGTGGCTTAATTTTATAGGAGCAGCATTGGTGATTTTCATTTCACTTATTTTCGAGGGCTTCGACCGTCTTTTAAAGAACCCTCCTATTAAAACCTCCTGATCTCGTCAATGTTTGTTGGAAATCCACTGACGTAAAATTGACATCGCCCAGACCGAACTGCGAAGAGTTTTAAAAAAATAGGGTTTATAAAATTTTGTTCTAATGTCAGATTTCTGAAATATCCCTTTCTAACGAACAGGCCGTATCACATAACTATAGCTCATATCATGAGGTTGAATCTGATACTTTTCTAGAGGTAAATACCCCCAACTGTTATCTCCGCCTACACCCATTTGCTTGTAATCAATATTAATATTGACCAAATCTCTTTTAACAATATCAAATGTGTGACGTTGTTGCTTTACTACTCCAGGGTCAAAATCGTCATTGTATTGATGATGGGCACTGAAGTTGAAAACCTGTGGCCCAAAAATCTCAATTCCAGCACCAGCTTTGTTCGTAAATACAACTTTTCTAATATCCGTTCGATTTCCATTTTCTTGCGGACGGATATAAGGATAATACAATTCGGAAACACTGGCCGAATAATTTCCAACTAAAGCAGAAGTCTTTCTATCCCAATAGTTTTCATGTGGTCCACGGCCGTACCAATCTACTTGTTGATATTCATCTTTGATGCTGAAATTATTGCCGAACCGAGGTAGAATAGGTGTGCCATTTTGTAAACCTGTAAGATTATTAGTCACCCGCACTTCGCCTTTTTCATTTACTTCATAGGCAATAGATACTTTTCCTCCAACAGATGGCAAGTCAAAATCGGTAGTAATCTTCAATTGCCCGTTGTTCGCCGTAAAAGGGTTTCCTGTTAGTTGTAGTACGTCAATCACTTCGTTCGTACTTCCACCCACCACGGTCATTCCGGAAAACTTTTGCGCTGCTGTCGCCTCTTTCCATGAAGCTAGTAGCTTAGGCATATTATAACCAAAATCATTATCACTGGTAGCTCTCCAAAAATTAGCTCTAATACCACTCAACAAAATATTTCCATTTCCATAGTCAAGTGTAATTATTTTTCCTGTTGTATTATCGAACTGTACTTCAAAATCTTTCCCAGAAATCGTGATTATATTTTTTGAAGAGGAAATAGAGAGTGTATTTTCAGTACCTTCAAGAGAAAATACATCTGGTTCATAGGGTGTCATTTGAAACTGTTCATAGGCTACCAAATGGTTCTGGGGTATAAGAGGCGTTTCTTTATTCGATTTTGCATAAATATTCAAAAAGCACTCTTTGTCAGGATTCAATTCTGGTAAAACCAGTGAAACGTTTCTAGATTCTCGAGGCCGAACTTCTATAGATGGAAGAACACCCGATACAACTTCGATTCCTTCCTCAAATATTTCCCAACTAAAATCGAACTCATTCAGATTCGTGAAATCGTATCCATTTGTAATTGTGATTTTTCCAGATTTCAAATCTTGATTTTTGAATTTAATATGTTGGTATACTTTTTTGACCTCATGTAAAGAGGGATGGGCCGTTCTATCCGGGTTCACCAATCCGTTCAAACAAAAGTTGACATCATTCTGAAATTCTTTACCTCCTAAGTCTCCCCCGTAGGCCCAATACTCCTCCCCTTTTTCGTTTTTGGCCAACAAGCCTTGATCTACCCAATCCCAAATAAAGCCACCTTGCAGTACATCATACTTTTCTATTACATCCCAATAGTCCTGAAGATTACCAACACTATTACCCATTGCATGGGCATATTCACACTGTATCAGGGGCCTTTTAGGATTGTTCTCGGCATATTCGATCATTGCTGGAATACGCATATACATTGGTGCCTGAATATCAGTATTCTCATAAGCTGTTGCACCCTCATATTGCACGGGCCTAGTGTCATCTTGAGCTTTGAGCCAATTGTATGTCGCATAAAAGTTATCTCCATTACCTGCCTCGTTACCTAGGGACCACGTGACAATGGAAGTAAAGTTTTTATCCCGCTCGAACATACGAATTGTACGATCCAAATGCATTTCTTTCCATTGCGGCAAATATGCTGGGTGCACAGCAATGGCAGCCTCATTTTCATCTAAACCTTGATTCGTAGCTCCCATTCCATGTATTTCTATATTCGCCTCATCAATAACATAGAAACCATATTTATCACACATACGATAAAAATGGGGATTCTTAGGATAGTGACTGGCGCGAATAGCGTTGAGGTTATTTTGCTTCATGGTCTGCAGGTCTTTGAAGGTCAGCTCTTCAGAAACCACATGACCCTTCTTGTCATCATGATCATGGAGGTTCGCACCTTTAATCATCACGGCTTTTCCATTGACCAAAAATTGATTATTCTTTATTTCTACTTTTCGAAACCCCGTTTTGATACCGGTAGCCTCGTACGTCTTCCCTTCTTCATTTTTGAGGCTCAGCACAAGACTATATAAATTTGGTTTTTCAGCGTTCCAAGTTTTTACTTTTGGAATTTTATGATGGAAGTTTAGTACACCAGCCGAATTTGTAGCGGTTAATTTCTTTACTTCATTTAATACCTCGGTACTACCGTCTAGCAGACGCATCTGTAATTGCATTCCATCTTCAGCGGCTGACGGATTTGCTATTTCAACATCTAAATTAAAAACACCGTCTTTGTAGTTATTCTCTAAATCGGACTTGACGGTAAAGTCTTTGATAGTTGTCTTATTGGTTGCGTAAATATATACGTCACGCTCAATGCCGCTTAGTCTCCAGAAATCTTGATCCTCAAGATAACTGGCGTCCGACCATCGTAGAACCTGAACTGAAACCTTATTCTTTCCTATATTCACTTGATCGGTAATATTGAAGGTCGCTGGTGTTTTACTTCCTTCATTATAGCCCACCATCTCTTCATTGACCCAAACATACATAGCACCACTAACACCTTCAAATTGTAAAAAGATGTCTTTTTCCTCCCAATCCTCAGAAATTTCGAACTCGCGTTGGTAGCTACCAACATTATTCATCTCATGCGGTATATAAGGAGGGTTCGGAGGAAACATATAATTTACATTTGTATAAAATGGAATACCAAAACCTTCAATTTCCCAATTGGAAGGTACATCAATGGTATCCCATCCTCTGGTGTCAAAACCCTCATAATAGAAATCTGTGGGCCGTTGCTCTGGAGTATCGGCAAAATAAAAATCCCATGTACCATTCAAAGATTGGTATGAAGTTGAGTTCTCCCAACTTTCATTTTTCAAAGCATTTTCCTCACTATGGTACCTATAAAAAGATGCTGTAGGTTCTTCTCTGTTGATTTGAAATATTTCAGGATTTTCCCATTCCGGTTTGCTCCACTTTTCTGCGGTATAGACAGGTCGATCGCTCTTATGAATACAGGAGGTTGTCAGAATGGAAATCAGAGCAATGAAAGTAACTTTTTTTAACATCGGGATTTATTTTGGTATTCCATCAAATATAGTGCAAAGCAAAAAAAGCTCGCCATAAAGGCGAGCTTTCATTTTATCATTTGAAAAGGGTCTACATTCCGCCCCACTCCTTTAATGAATCATTATTCATTTTTACATAATCATCGTTGCCTGCTTCTTTAGCCGCGGCCAATGATTTCTTAGCCGTTTCGATAGCTCCCTTTTTGTTTCCGGCTTTTGCTTGAATCAATGATTGTTGACGCAATTGCCAGAAAGCCGGTTTCTCTGTCATACTCATTGCTTTGTTCATCCACTCATTGGCTTTTGAAATATCCTTTCCTTCGCTTGAATAGTAAACTGCGGCCGCATAATAATCCCCGGCGGATGGACCACCTAAAGCTTTTTTGATATTTTCTTCAACAGCAGCATCTGTAGGCACTTCAAAATTTACCGCTACATAAACATTTTCCCATAGCAATCCGAGATTCGCCGAATTCGATTTTAAATCATCTATGGTAATCGTAAAAGTTTCAACTGCCATTTCCATGGGCATTGTAATAACTGGCGCATCTACTTTTGCAACAACCTTGCTATCATCCCAATCTCTTGGTGTACCTCCACCTTGTGTATCAGTATAAAAGAAAACTTCCCAAGATTTTGCACTTGGTTTAGTAAAAACCGAGTATGTACCAGCTTTTACATCATTACCACCAATTTTAACATCGTTGCTAAAACTGACCAAAGTATACCCGTTGGCCCCAGTTCTCCATAATTTGTCATAAGGAACCAAATCTCCGAAAATAGTTCTACCCCGCATGGATGGTCTTGAATACTCCACTGTAACTTCAGTAAGTCCAACCGTTTGCGTCAATTTTGATGACGGACTTGGTGCAGGAGTATTGATTTGAGCCTGTAAAGCCACTGAGGCAAATACAGCTACTAGTAAAAGTTTAAATTTTTTCATTTCAAAAAAGTGTTTAATGTTTCGACAAAACTAGATATAAACACCTGCTTGATTTGTTAAGGAATTCTTAAATAAAGCCTGCTGTAAAATGGGCTATTTGGCAAATGCCTTGGCCAAAACTACATTATCAAGATAAAAAGTGAGGTAGTACACAGAACTACCAAAGAAAGAAAGGTCGATAGTATTACCTTCTATTTCCTCCGATAATAGATATTGCATCCGCTTACCCGTAGCATCAAAAATTGCCCTTCCGTAAACGGCTCTATCAGTGGTCAATTCATATTGCAGTATGTCCGAGTCAAGGCCTCTAAATAGCACTAGACTTTGCTCTTGAGGTTCAGGGTTGGGCATTTCTTCTCCCTCCTCTTCGGGCTCTACAGGTTGTTCTCCCTCCTCCTCCTCTTCCTCTTCCTTCTCCAACATATCTGTTGTTTTAAAGGAAAACAATTTCGGATCTAAAGTAATAGGAGGGGTCACATTCATAAAAAACTCTGATGAAACAAAATATGTATTAACATCAGCATAGGTGATACCCTCAATCTGCGCCAAACCACCACCAAATGGAATTCTTTCAGGTGCTGGTCCAAAAATAGAAGCATTTGTCGGTTGGTCCACCCGATACGTAAAAGAGCCTAAAATCGAGGAATAACCGATAAGAAAAAGCACATCGGATATTGGATTGTAGGATGCGCCGGTAATTAGCCCGTTGGAATCAAATTCACCTGTTCTTCGTGCCACATGAGTACCTGGCGTTTTTGGAATAGAATAGGCTACCGTACCATTACTTTGCCACTGTTTCGTAAGAATAATCAGTTCGTCATTAAGAACAAAAAAGGCCTCAGCATCCCAATCGCTATTTCCATTACTTGTAAAGTCAATTTGATCTTCATAGCTAAAGTCCAAGCGCTCCGCTTGAACGGTATCAGCGCTATCGTAGTCTTGTTTGCTAAGTCGATAAATGGCTAGGTTAGAACGGGTACCAAGGTTGTTTCCAAAATCGCCAATATAAATATGCGTACTGTCTTGTGCAAGATCTTCCCAATCAACATTCTCAGCATTTGAAATAGTAACTGTTCTTGTAATTTGTAGAGTTATCGTGTCTAACTCAAATAACTTTGCTCCGTTACCTGAATCATTATGTGCAATCAATTTACCATTGTGGAATAACAGGCCGGAGGCCTCAGAAATGGCATTGGGTAGATTCCCCAATTCTTGAGCATTTTCTTGAGAAAATACAAAAGTGTGGAATAGTATAACTAAACTAAGTAGTGCTTTAGCCCGCATCACCTTTACAACGCTGAAAATTACAAAAACAGATATGATTTCCTCAAAATATCAGGTGAATGGTGGTCTTGAGGGCTTCAAACACCCAGTAACAGGAGGTAATTTAATATTTGTTTAACTCTCAAATATTTATATCAAACAAAAATGTTTTATATTTGGGTAACACTAACTTATGAAGAAAATCTCGATTTTCTGGTTTCGACGTGACCTACGTTTAGATGATAATGTGGGGTTTTTAGAAGCGTTAAAAGGCGACCATCCCGTTTTACCTTTATTCATTTTCGATAAAGTAATTCTTGATAGGCTTCAAGAAGATGATTCTCGTGTGAGTTTTGTTTTTGAAACACTTCAAAAGATGCGAGCGGAATTACAAGATACTAGCAATAGTTCCCTAGCACTATTCTACGACACGCCCAAAACTGTTTTTCAAAATCTCATTATTGACTATGATATACAGTCCGTCTATACGAACCATGATTATGAACCATACACTAAAAAGCGTGGTGATGAAATCAAAGAACTGTTAGAAAAAGAAAATATAGATTTTCTAACCTTTAAAGATTTGGTGATTTTTGAAAAAAACGAGGTGGTCAAAGAAAACGGGGATCCCTATATGGTGTACACCTCTTATAAGAACAAGTGGAGGTCGAAGTTCAATCCTGAGAAGCATCTTGAAATACATCACAGTGGTCAACACCTAGATAACCTATATCAAAATTCGAGCTTACCTGATTTGACCCTTTCCGATATGGGTTTCAAAAAGTCGAAAATTGAAGTTCCGAATTATAAAGTAACCCCTGCCCTTATAAGGGATTATGAAAACACTCGCAATTTTCCCGCCCTCAAAAACGGGACTTCCAGATTAGGTCCACATTTACGTTTTGGAACTGTATCGGTACGAAAAATGATGAAGAAGGCCGTTGCTGGAAAAAATGAGACTTTTTGGAACGAACTGATTTGGCGTGAGTTCTTTATGCAGATCCTTTGGCATTTTCCTCATACTATAACTAAATCCTTCAGACCGAAATATGACCGTATTGAATGGAGAAATAATGAGGAGGAATTTGAAAAATGGAAAAACGGTGAAACCGGTTATGCCTTGGTCGACGCTGGCATGCGAGAGTTAAGTGCCACAGGTTTCATGCATAATCGTGTTCGAATGCTTGTTGCCAACTTTCTGTGTAAGCACTTACTAATCGACTGGCGTTGGGGTGAAGCCTATTTTGCACAAAAGCTATTGGATTATGACAAAAGTGCCAACGTCGGCAATTGGCAGTGGGCTGCCGGTAGTGGCGTTGATGCCGCCCCCTATTTTCGAATCTTCAATCCGATGACGCAAATGGATAAATTCGACAAACAGAAAGAATATATCAACAAGTGGGTTCCCGACTTGCAGGAACATACCTATCCTCCAAAAATGGTTGATCACATGGTGGCGCGCAGTCGTTGTCTAAAAGTCTACAAGGAAGCGGTATCCTAATCCCTTTTTTTCTATATTTAGGATACATTTTATAACTAATTCAAATAACAACTAATTCCCTCCCGATAGCTATTGGGGTCAAGGGAATGGCACTAAATGATTTCTTAATGAAAAAATGTTTACTCCTAGCACTGGTACTGCTAACCTTTTCCGTATCAGCGCAAAAAATGTCAAAAAACAAAAAGGCCGTAATTGAATCGGTAGAAAGGCACAAAGCTGAGTTGATTAAAATCAGTGATGCGATTTGGGCTGCGGCCGAAACTGCCTTCGAAGAATCAGAATCCTCAAAGATTTTGTCCGATTACGCAGAAAAGAACGGGTTGAAAGTCGAGCGAGGTGTGGCCAACATACCAACAGCGTTCACTGCCACCTATGGCTCTGGAAAACCTGTTATAAGTATTTTAGGGGAATTTGATGCGCTTCCGGGAATTTCACAAAAAGCATCCCCTGTTAAGGAGCCCTTAGAAGAGGGAGCGGCAGGTCATGGTTGCGGACATAATATGTTCGGCACCTCAAGCTTGGCAGCGGCTGTTGCCATAAAGGAATTAATGGAAGCCGGAAAATTAAAAGGAACCATCAAATTCTTAGGCACCCCTGCCGAGGAAAAATTCTTTGCAAAAGTCTGGATGGTAGAAGCCGGTCTATGGAATGATGTTGATGTCAATCTCAGTTGGCATCCCGGAGCAAATATCGAAGCAGATGTTCAAAGTGGTCTATCGTTAATTGATTTTATTGTTGAGTTCGAAGGTCAGGCTGCCCACGCCTCTGCCGATCCCTGGAATGGGCGTTCCGCATCGGATGCCCTTGAGTTGTACACCACTGGCATCAATTATTATAGGGAACATATTTTACCCTCCTCACGAATTCATTACCATATTCAAGATGGCGGGCAAGTTGTCAATGTGGTGCCTGACTATGCTAAACTATGGGTGCGCGTTCGAGATCCCAAACGTTCTAAAATGCTTCCAACTTACGAAAGGGTAAAGGCTATGGCCGAAGGTGCCGCTATAATGGCCGATGTAGACTATAAAATATCACTCGTCTCCGGTATTTACGAAGTTTTGGTAAACCGCTCTGGAGGGGCCATAATGCAAAAGAACCTAGAACTATTAGGTCCGATAAGTTATACGGATGAAGAAGAGATATTTGGTAAAGCCATTCAAGAAGCTACCAACAAACCACAGGTGGGTATGGACGCCTCTATCAATCCGT
>CAZTLZ010000052.1:13849-19639 GCA_964614665.1 uncultured Maribacter sp. | reverse complement strand
GAAAGAGCTAAATAATTATGTTACAGCAAGAATCCAGATTAAAGGTAGCGGACAACACAGGGGCGAAGGAGGTTTTGACCATTCGTGTACTTGGAGGTACTAAAAGAAGATATGCTTCTATTGGTGATAAGATTGTTGTTACCGTTAAGGAGGCAACTCCCAATGGAGGAATCAAAAAGGGTGCGGTTTCAACTGCGGTTGTTGTTAGAACCAAAAAAGAAGTGAGAAGACCTGATGGCTCTTATATTCGTTTTGATGATAACGCTTGTGTCTTGTTGAACCCGACAGGTGAGATGAGAGGAACACGTGTTTTTGGTCCCGTTGCGAGAGAACTTCGTGACAAGCAGTTCATGAAGATTGTTTCATTGGCCCCTGAGGTGCTATAATATTAAGTAGAATGAAAAAGTTAAAAATAAAAACTGGGGACACTGTTCGAGTTATTGCTGGAGATCACAAGGGTGCCGAAGGTAAAGTTCAGCGTGTGGATATCGCTAAGAACAGAGCTATTGTTGAGGGAACCAATATGGTTTCAAAACATGAAAAGCCCAGTGCTAAAAATCCTCAGGGTGGAATTGTTAAGAAAGAGGCGCCTATTCACATATCGAATCTTTCCTTAATTGATTCAAAATCAGGGGAAGCAACACGAGTTGGCTTTGAAGTACGAGATGGCAAAAAAGTAAGGTTTGCCAAGAAATCAAATGAAGTAATTTAGTTATGGCTTACATTTCAAGATTAAAAAAAGAATATCAAGAGCGTATAGTTAGTGCTCTTAGAGAGGAATTTGGTTACAAAAATATAATGCAGGTTCCTAAGCTTGAGAAAATTGTGGTTAGTAGAGGGGTTGGCGCTGCGGTAGCTGATAAGAAGCTTATCGACCATGCGGTTGACGAAATGACCATGATTACAGGTCAAAAGGCTGTTGCTACAATTTCTAAAAAGGATGTTGCGGCGTTCAAACTACGAAAAGGTATGCCAATTGGTGCAAAAGTGACTTTACGAGGTGAGAATATGTATGAATTCCTAGACCGTTTGGTAACTAGTGCGCTGCCTCGTGTTCGTGATTTTCAAGGTATAAAGGCAACAGGATTTGACGGACGTGGAAATTATAGTCTTGGTGTGACGGAGCAGATTATTTTTCCTGAAATCAATATTGACAAGATCAATAGAATCAATGGTATGGATATAACTTTCGTGACCAGTGCCAATACGGACAAGGAAGCAAAATCATTATTAACAGAGTTAGGATTACCTTTTAAAAAGAAATAATATGGCTAAAGAATCAATGAAGGCCCGTGAAAGAAAAAGGGCAAGAACTGTAGCTAAATATGCTGAAAAGAGAAAGGCTTTGAAAGAGGCTGGTGACTACGAAGCATTGCAGAAATTGCCAAAGAATGCCTCGCCGGTACGTATGCACAATCGTTGTAAACTAACAGGTCGACCCAAAGGGTACATGAGAGTTTTTGGAATTTCAAGGGTTACATTCAGAGAAATGGCCAATCAAGGATTAATACCAGGTGTTAAAAAAGCTAGCTGGTAATATTTTAAACTGGTTTCAGGTTTAGCGATAGAGCTAAAAACCGTTACCAAAACTAAAGAAGATGGTTACAGATACTATTGCAGATTATTTAACACGACTTAGAAATGCTAGTCGTGCTGGGCACAGGGTCGTAGAGATTCCAGCCTCAAAAGTAAAAAAAGAGATTACTAAGATTTTATTCGATCAAGGATATATCTTGAGCTACAAGTTCGAAGAGGATAAAGTTCAAGGCAGTATTAAAATCGCTTTGAAATATGATAGGATGACCAAAGATCCGGTTATCAAAAAATTGCAAAGGGTTAGTAAGCCAGGACTAAGAAAATATACCGGAGCTGACAACCTTCCAAGAGTACTGAATGGTTTGGGTATTGCTATTGTCTCAACATCTCATGGTGTAATGACTAGTAAGCAAGCAAAAAATGAAAATGTAGGTGGCGAAGTTTTATGCTATGTATATTAATAGAATAAAGAAGGAAAGAAATGTCTAGAATAGGTAATAATCCGATAGCGATTCCTGAGGGAGTAACCATTGACATTAAAGATAATGTCATTACTGTAAAAGGTAAGTTGGGAGAGTTGACTCAAGAATTTTCAGGAGTTGAGATAAAAATCGAAGACGGTGAAGCCGTGGTGACCAGACCATCTGATTCTAAAGAGCACAAGTCAAAACATGGTCTATACAGATCCTTGGTTGTGAATATGGTTGAAGGAGTTTCTAAAGGGTGGACTAAAGAACTGGAGCTTGTAGGTGTAGGTTATAGGGCTAATAATCAGGGGCAGAAACTTGACTTGGCGTTAGGTTTCTCACATAATATAGTAATTGATTTGGCACCAGAGATTAAAGTAGAGACCATTTCTGAAAAAGGAAAGAATCCTATTATCAAGTTAACTTCTTTTGACAAGCAGTTAGTTGGGCAAATTGCAGCAAAAATCAGAGGTTTCCGTAAACCTGAGCCATACAAAGGAAAAGGAATCAAGTTTGTTGGTGAACAACTACGAAGAAAAGCCGGTAAATCAGCTTAATACATAGTATAATGAAACTATCAAAGACACAAAGAAAATATAGAATCAGAAGGAGGATACGTAAAGTATCTAACGGAACTGCTGAAAGACCTAGATTGTCTGTATTCAGAAGTAATAAAGAGATTTATGCACAGTTGATTGATGACAATTCAGGTACTACGTTAGTAGCGGCTTCTTCAAGAGATAAAGATTTGGCCAAGTCAAAAGGAAACAAGTCGGAAATTGCAACCTTGGTAGGAAAGTCAATTGCTGAGAAATCCAAAAAGGCTGGTTTCGATAAAGTTGCCTTCGATCGAGGAGGTAATTTATACCACGGGAGAGTAAAAGCTTTAGCTGAAGGAGCAAGAGAAGCAGGACTAACATTCTAATAACAGAGCATGTATCAAAAATATAAAAACGTAGAAACTGTAAAGCCTGGTGGTCTAGATCTTAAAGATCGACTGGTTGGTGTTCAAAGGGTAACCAAAGTAACTAAGGGTGGACGAGCATTCGGTTTTTCTGCAATTGTGGTTGTAGGAGATGAGAATGGTGTTGTCGGTCATGGTCTTGGTAAATCAAAAGAAGTTGCAACGGCAATCGCTAAGGCAATCGAGGATGCGAAGAAAAATTTGATAAGAATACCTTTGAATAAGGCTACTTTGCCACACGAACAGAAAGGTAAATTCGGCGGTGCTCGAGTTTATATTCAACCTGCATCGCATGGTACGGGTGTGATAGCCGGTGGTGCCGTTCGAGCGGTATTAGAAGCAGTTGGAGTACACGATGTATTGTCAAAATCACAAGGTTCTTCAAATCCACACAATGTGGTTAAAGCTACTTTTGATGCGCTGTTACAACTTAGGGGAGCTAGTACCGTTGCTAAGCAAAGAGGAGTTTCTTTAGAAAAGGTTTTCAAAGGATAATAAGCGAATATTATGGCAAAGATTAAAGTGAAGATGGTGAAGAGTGGTATTAAAAAGCCACAAAACCAAAAGAGGACTCTAGAAGCTCTTGGCTTGAAAAGAATCGGTCAAGTGGTGGAGCATGAGGATACGCCTAGTATTTTAGGTATGATAAATAAAGTTAAACATTTGGTTTCTACGGAAGCATAACAATAATAGGCAATGAATTTAAGTAATCTAAAACCAGCTGAGGGATCTGTAAACAGAGATGGCAAGAGATTGGGTCGTGGACAAGGATCCGGTAAAGGCGGAACTGCTGCCAGAGGACACAAAGGTGCCAAATCTAGATCTGGATATTCAAAGAAGATAGGTTTTGAAGGTGGTCAAATGCCATTGCAAAGACGTGTGCCTAAATTTGGTTTTACCAACATCAATCGTAAGGAGTACCAAGGTATCAATCTTTCAAAACTTCAAGAATTAGTTGATAAGAAAGTTGTTAAGGATACCATTACTTTTGAAACCCTCATAGAAAATCGTTTAGCGCGAAAAAATGATTTGGTAAAGATTTTAGGAGGGGGAGAATTGAAAGCCTCCTTAAAGGTTTCTGTACATAAATTTACTGCCACGGCAAAAGCGGCTATTGAAGCTGCTGGGGGCGAGGCAATTAATTTATAAGGATATAAAGATACTATGAAGAAATTTTTCGAGACATTATCCAATATTTGGAAAATAGAAGAACTAAGAAATCGTATCATGATTACCTTGGGTCTTCTTTTGGTATACCGGTTCGGTTGTCAAATAGTTCTTCCAGGTATTGATACATCACAATTGGCTGCATTGACGGAAGGTACTGATCAGGGTATCTTTGCCTTGCTAAACGCTTTCACTGGTGGAGCTTTTGCTAATGCCTCGATATTTGCATTGGGTATTATGCCCTATATTTCTGCATCGATAGTTGTTCAGTTAATGAGCATCGCTATTCCTTATTTACAGAAGTTGGATAAGGAAGGAGAAAGTGGTCGGAAAACTAAGAACCAAATTACAAGATGGTTGACTATTGGTATCTGTATTGTGCAGGCACCGGCCTACTTGTATGGTTTGGAAGCTTTTGGTGTACGCGATAGTGCTTTTCTATTAGGAAAAGGACTTGATTTCATGGTGCCAGCTGTTATTATTTTGGTTACTGGATGTGTTTTTGCCATGTGGTTGGGCGAGAAAATTACAGATAAAGGTATAGGTAATGGAATCTCTCTTTTAATTATGATTGGTATTATTGCCACCATGCCTCAGTCGTTTGCTCAGGAAGCAGTATCTAGATGGACTGGTGTAGGTGGGCCTATGCTACTTCTAGTAGAAATCATTATTTGGTTCTTGGTAATATTGGCTTGCGTTCTGTTGGTTATGGCAACTCGACAAATTCCGGTCCAGTATGCACGAAGAACGGCATCTGGGGGTTATGAAAAAAATGTGATGGGATCTAGACAGTATATTCCATTGAAGTTAAATGCCTCAGGTGTAATGCCAATTATCTTTGCTCAAGCCATTATGTTCGTTCCTGGATTGATAGGTAGCGCTTTTGATGATACGGCAGTAGGACAATGGATTCAAGTTCAGTTCGCTGATATTTTTGGATGGGCCTATAACATTTTATTCGCTTTATTGATTATCATCTTTACGTTTTTCTATACAGCTATTACGGTACCAACTAACAAAATGGCAGATGATCTGAAAAGAAGCGGAGGATTTATTCCAGGTATTCGTCCTGGCAAGGAAACGGGTGATTTCTTGGATAAGATAATGTCTTTAATAACACTACCAGGGTCTATATTTTTGGCTCTTCTAGCGGTTTTTCCAGCTTTTGTGGTAAAATTGATGGGCGTTCAATCGGGCTGGGCCTTATTTTATGGAGGAACATCACTCTTAATTATGGTAGGTGTTGCCATTGATACTGTTCAGCAAGTAAATTCATATTTATTGAATAGACATTATGATGGCTTGATGAAATCAGGTAAAAATAGAAAAGTAGCATAATATGGCTAAGCAAGCAGCAATAGAGCAAGACGGATCAATAATCGAAGCATTATCAAATGCCATGTTTCGTGTAGAGTTAGAAAACGGTCACGTCGTTACCGCACATATCTCTGGAAAGATGCGCATGCACTATATTAAATTGCTTCCGGGAGACAAGGTGAAACTTGAGATGAGTCCCTATGACTTGACCAAGGCTAGAATTACGTATAGATATTAAGAAAGTAGTAAGATGAAAGTTAGAGCATCAGTAAAAAAGAGAAGTGCCGAGTGCAAGATTGTGCGCAGAAAAGGCAGGTTGTATGTAATCAACAAAAAGAA
>CAZTLZ010000052.1:0-13839 GCA_964614665.1 uncultured Maribacter sp. | reverse complement strand
TTCAAACAAAGACAAGGATAATTATGGCAAGAATCGCAGGTATTGATATACCAAAACAGAAGAGAGGCGTAATCGCACTTACCTATATTTTCGGTATAGGTAAAAGTAGGGCTAAAGAAATTTTAGCTACTGCTAAAGTAAGCGAGGATACTAAGGTTTCTGACTGGAACGATGATGAAATAGGTCGAATTCGTGAAGCAGCCTCTTCATATACTATTGAAGGTGAGTTACGTTCAGAGACCCAATTGAACATTAAACGTTTAATGGATATCGGATGTTATAGAGGTATTCGCCATAGATCTGGTCTTCCGTTGAGAGGTCAACGTACCAAGAACAACTCAAGAACCAGAAAAGGGAAAAGAAAGACAGTTGCCAATAAGAAAAAGGCAACTAAATAATAAGTAAGGTATTATGGCAAAGGCAAGTACTAAAAAACGTAAAGTTATTATTGAATCTGTAGGTGAAGCACACGTTACTGCGTCTTTCAATAATATTATTATATCATTGACCAACAAGAAAGGAGATGTCATTTCTTGGTCATCAGCTGGTAAAATGGGTTTTAGAGGTTCGAAGAAGAATACTCCCTATGCAGCGCAGGTGGCAGCAGAAGATTGCTCAAAGGTCGCTCATGATGCAGGTCTTAGAAAGGTCAAGGTTTATGTGAAAGGACCGGGTAATGGAAGAGAATCGGCAATTCGGGCAATTCACAATTCTGGAATAGAAGTAACAGAAATCATTGATGTTACACCAATGCCCCATAATGGATGCAGACCTCCAAAAAGAAGACGAGTTTAATTTACACTTTAATATATTTCATAGAAACGTATTAACGGTTATCGAAGGAGAAAGCCTTAATTCATAATCACGTTTCAAATACTTAGAAAATGGCAAGATACACAGGACCAAAAAGTAAAATCGCCCGTAAGTTCGGAGAAGCGATTTTCGGAGACGATAAGTCTTTTGAAAAGAAAAGTTACCCTCCAGGGCAGCATGGAAATGCAAGACGACGAGGTAAAAAATCTGAATATTCTGTTCAGTTAATGGAAAAGCAAAAAGCTAAATATACCTATGGTATTTTAGAAAAGCAATTCCGTAATTTATTCCAAACGGCAAAAAGAAAAGAAGGCGTAGCTGGTGAAATCCTTTTGCAACTTTGTGAGTCGCGTTTAGATAACGTAGTATTCAGAATGGGCATCTCACGTACTAGAAGCGGTGCAAGACAATTGGTGTCACATAGACATATTACTGTTAACGGA
The DNA here is from genome assembly GCA_964614665.1 of uncultured Maribacter sp. Classification (GTDB taxonomy): domain Bacteria; phylum Bacteroidota; class Bacteroidia; order Flavobacteriales; family Flavobacteriaceae; genus Maribacter_C. The sequence continues at coordinate 12,583 of CAZTLZ010000052.1, read as the reverse complement.
GAGTTAGTGAACATTCCTTCCTATTCGTTAAAGGCAGGTGATGTCGTTGGCGTTCGTGAAAAGTCAAAGTCTTTACAGGCCATTCAAGATGCATTAACTGCGAACAGTAATGTATATGAATGGATTAGCTGGAATTCTGACAAGTTGGAAGGTACCTATGTTACCATTCCCGAAAGAACACAGATTCCTGAGAATATCAAAGAACAATTAATAGTCGAGTTATACTCTAAATAAACAACACCAATCCAATTATGGCATTATTTAATTTTCAGAAGCCCGATAAAGTAATAATGATCGATTCCTCAGATTTCGAAGGGAAGTTTGAATTCCGTCCCTTGGAGCCTGGTTATGGATTAACTGTTGGGAACGCATTACGACGAGTATTGCTTTCTTCCTTGGAAGGACATGCGATTACATCGGTACGAATTGATAAAGTAGAACACGAGTTTTCTGTAATTCCGGGTGTTGTTGAAGATGTTACCGAGATTATATTGAATTTAAAGCAAGTTCGTTTTAAGAAGCAAATAGAAGATTCAGAAGCAGAAACCGTATCTATTTCTTTAAGTGGAAAAGATCAGTTGACCGCAGGTGATTTTCAAAAATTCATTTCAGGGTATCAAGTTTTAAACCCTGATTTGGTGATTTGTAATATGGAGTCGAAGGTCAGCATTAATATGGAGTTGGTTATTGACAAGGGTAGAGGATATGTTCCTGCGGAAGAGAACAAGAAATCAGGTATGCCTTTGGGCACCATTGCCATTGATTCTATCTTCACTCCAATAAAAAATGTAAAATATAGTATTGAAAACTTTCGTGTAGAGCAAAAGACCGATTATGAGAAATTGGTTTTCGAAATCGTTACTGACGGTTCGATTCACCCTAAGGATGCATTGACCGAAGGTGCAAAGGTTTTGATTCACCACTTTATGTTATTCTCTGATGAGCGCATCACTTTGGAAGCGGATGAAATCGCTCAAACAGAAACTTATGATGAAGAGTCACTTCATATGCGTCAATTGTTGAAAACAAAATTAGTAGACATGGATCTTTCAGTGCGCGCCTTAAATTGTTTGAAGGCCGCTGAAGTAGATACCCTTGGTGATTTGGTTTCTTTCAACAAGAACGATTTAATGAAATTCAGAAACTTTGGTAAAAAGTCATTGACCGAATTGGAAGAATTGGTCATTAACAAAGGTTTAAGCTTTGGTATGGACCTTTCAAAATACAAATTAGATAAAGATTAAGTAATCATATTTTGCTCCTCGTTGAAACGAGTTTGGTAGCAAGATGATAAAATAAAAGTAATGAGACACAGTAAGAAGGGAAATCATTTAGGAAGAAAGACGGCACATAGAAAAGCTATGTTGGCCAATATGGCCTGTTCCTTAATTGAGCATAAGAGAATAAACACCACTGTCGCCAAGGCAAAGGCCTTAAAACAGTATGTTGAGCCTTTGATTACAAAAGCCAAGGCTGAAAACAATGTTTCAGCTGAAAAAGGAACCCATAACAGACGAATCGCTTTCAAAAGTTTACGTGATAAGTATGCGGTGAGCGAATTGTTCAGTGTGGTTTCCGAGAAAGTGGCGGATCGTCCTGGAGGTTATACCAGAATTATAAAATTGGGTAACCGATTAGGTGATAATGCTGATATGGCTATGATAGAGTTAGTTGATTTCAATGAACTTTATAATGCTGATAAGCCTAAAAAGAAAACTACTAGGAGAAGTAGAAGAGGAGGCTCTGGAACAAAGGCCGGTGTTTCTCCTGCTGTAGCAACTGACTCAAAAGCAGAATCTAAAGATGCAGAAGTAAAAGCGGATGATTCAGAAGAATAAAATTGTTAGTATATTTTAATAATAGTGAAAGGATAAACTTTATTGTTTATCCTTTTTTTTTGTTTTTTTGTCAAACCTAAAAAAGTAGTAGATGAAATATCAATTCAGAAAAAGCGCATTTTTGTTATTGGCAGATGGTACAATTTTCCACGGTAAAGCTGTAGGGGAAAAGGAAGGTACCGCTTTTGGTGAAGTCTGTTTTAACACTGGTATGACGGGTTATCAAGAAATATTTACTGACCCATCGTATTTCGGGCAGTTGATGGTAACGACGAACGCCCATATTGGTAATTATGGTACCAATGTTGACGAAGTTGAGTCTGGTTCCGTGAAAATAGCTGGACTGATTTGCAAAAATTTTAATTATGGATATTCTAGAGACGCTGCCGACGCTAGTCTTCAGGAATTTTTGGATAAAAGTAATCTCCTCGCCATTTCCGATGTTGATACACGGGCTTTGGTTAGTTATATTAGAGACCATGGCGCTATGAATGCCGTTATTTCTACCGATATTGATAATATCGCTAGTTTGAAAAAGCAACTTGTAGATTTTCCTAGTATGGAAGGTTTGGAGCTTGCATCTAAAGTGTCGACTAAAAAACCTTATTTCTACGGCCAAGAAAGTGCAACCTATAAAATAGCCGCGCTGGATATTGGCATTAAAAAAAATATCTTAAGAAATTTGGCCAAGCGCAATGCGTACATAAAGGTGTTTCCTTATGACACTCCTTTTGAAGAAATGAAAGCATGGAACCCCGATGCTTATTTTATCTCCAATGGCCCTGGAGACCCAGAGCCACTGACACAATCGATTCAAACAGCGAAGGATATTATAGCAAGTGATGTTCCACTTTTTGGTATTTGCTTGGGTCATCAGGTCATAGCGTTGGCCAATGGCATCTCCACATACAAAATGCACAACGGACATCGAGGCATTAATCATCCAATCAAAAACCTTCTTACGGGTAAGGGTGAAATCACCTCCCAAAACCATGGTTTTGCTATAAACCGTGAGGAAACTGAAACCAATCCTGACTTGGAAATTACACATGTGCATTTGAATGATCAGACCGTGGCCGGTATTCGAATGAAAAATAAAAATGTTTTCTCGGTACAGCATCACCCCGAGGCAAGTCCTGGGCCACACGATGCGGAGTATTTATTCGATCAGTTTTTTGAGAATATCGTAAAAACTAGCGATAAAGCAGTCTCAGTTTAACAAATCATTATATTTCATTAATACGTTCATTTTCAGAGAGGAAAACAAGACCTCTTTTGTATCTTTGTGAGCTTAAAATTAGTAGTAAATAAAATTGAATACAATGAGTATTATCCTAAGCGTTCACGCAAGACAAATATTAGATTCAAGAGGAAATCCAACAGTTGAGGTTGATGTAATAACTGAGAATGGAGTGATGGGGAGAGCAGCGGTTCCTTCGGGCGCTTCAACAGGTGAACATGAGGCCGTAGAATTGCGCGATGGCGGAGATACCTTTATGGGCAAGGCGGTTACCAAAGCAGTTTCAAATGTGAATACGGTTATTGCCGAGGAGATTTTAGGAATGAACGTTTTTGAACAAAATCTAATCGATCAGGTCATGATTGATTTAGATGGAACTCCGAATAAATCAAAATTAGGAGCAAATGCAATTTTAGGTGTTTCTCTTGCAGCTGCGAAAGCGGCCGCTAACGAACTGGGTCTATCTTTGTTCCGATATGTAGGTGGAGTTAGCGCTAATACGCTTCCCGTACCTATGATGAATATCATCAATGGAGGTTCTCACTCTGATGCGCCAATAGCATTTCAAGAATTTATGGTAATGCCGGTAAAGGCAAAAAGTTTCTCACATTCCATGCAAATGGGCACGGAGATTTTCCACAACTTGAAAAAAGTATTGCACGATAGAGGTTTGAGTACTGCAGTTGGTGATGAAGGAGGTTTTGCCCCGAATTTAGCAGGTGGCACTGAAGATGCCTTGGACACTATTGCAAAAGCGGTCGACAAAGCGGGCTATAAATTAGGAGATGATGTGATGATAGCCTTGGATTGTGCTTCCGCTGAGTTTTATGTAGACGGTAAATATGATTACACCAAATTTGAAGGAGATAAAGGTGTTGTACGGACTTCTGAAGAACAAGCACAATATTTGGCTGACTTGTCTGCAAAGTATCCCATTATTTCAATTGAGGACGGAATGGACGAAAATGATTGGGATGGCTGGAAATCATTAACTGATAAAATAGGTGATAAAGTTCAGTTGGTTGGTGATGATTTGTTCGTAACCAATGTGGAACGTCTATCCAAAGGAATCGAAAATGGTATTGCCAATTCGATTTTAATCAAAGTGAATCAAATAGGTACCTTGACAGAAACTATAGCGGCAGTGAATATGGCCAAAAATGCAGGGTATACTTCAGTAATGTCACACCGTTCTGGTGAAACTGAAGATAACACGATTGCCGACCTTGCAGTTGCTTTGAATACTGGTCAAATCAAAACCGGCTCTGCTTCCCGTTCAGATCGCATGGCCAAATACAATCAACTACTTCGTATTGAAGAGGAGTTGGGCGATACGGCATATTATCCGCAGAAAAAAGCATTCAAAATCAAATAATATAATTTCAAAAAGCCTTTCTACTTAGAAAGGCTTTTTTTTGGCTTCATCATTAAGAATACCTATCTTTTTAAACCATAAATTCAAATATCCGACCACATGAATAATTTCCTCTTTGTAGCTGCTGAAAATGATGCAATTGCTGATTGCAAAGCTGGAGGGATGGGCGATGTGGTGCGAGATGTACCACGTCAGATTTCAGAGCGAGGTGATAAGGTTCATGTGGTGGCGCCATCTTATTCTAGATTACATCAAAAAGGAACTTTTAAAACCAAGCTGAATTTGCAACTTAGGGGCATGGTGTATACCGCTGAGCTTTTCGAAGTTATTCCTAAAAAAGAATTTAGGAACATACACCACTATGTAATACATCATCCTGAGATTGAAGCAGGAGGAATTGCCCATATTTATCATGATGATCCTACAGAGCCTTTCTATACTGATGCGATTAAATATTTCATTTTTTGTACCGGTGTTGCTGAGGCCATAAAGAAAGACGCTTTCGGTAAATTAGATGTGGTACACATGCACGATTGGCATTCAAGTTTGGTCCTTTTCTTAAAGCAGTACCATCCGGCATATAAATCGCTTCGAAAAATACGATTTGTATACAGTATACATAATTTAGCGATTCAAGGAATTCGACCTTTTGAAGATAATTATTCCTCTTTGCGCAACTGGTATCCTGAGGTTCCCCTTGATAGAAAAGGACTAATGGACTACCGATACCAAGACTGTGTTAATCTGATGGCTCTAGGCATTCGTTTGGCTGATGCTGTACATACTGTTTCACCATCTTATAAAGAGGATGTACTCAAACCTAGTTCACCTCCTGAGTTTATTGGAGGGGAAGGTTTGGAAAAGGATTTGACCGATGCAGATAATGAAGGAAGGTTGTTTGGTATACTGAATGGGTCAAATTATAAAAACATCAGAGAAGCAGAGAAAGGCTTTATTTATAGGAATACGGTGAAAGCCCTTTTCAAATGGCTTCAGGAAGAATCAAAAAAATACAAAGCCGATTTTCTGGCACATACAGGAGAAAAGGTGATGGAGTTTGTTGATGACAGACCTGAATTTATTGTGTCAAGTGTCGCACGTTTAACGGAACAAAAGTTCTATTTCTTCAAACGTTCCCCTGATGCTTTCATTGAGATTCTTAGAAAGCTTGAAAAAGTAAATGGAATTTTCATGCTCTTGGGTACAGGGGCACCAGAATATGAAGAAGTATTTCGAGATTTGAGCTACAAGCACAAAAACTTCGTCTTCACCAATGGTCAATCTGAAGACCTTATTGATTCTATTTATCTAGAGTCTCATCTGTATTTCATGCCCAGCCTTTTTGAACCTTGTGGTATTAGTCAAATGTTGGCCATGCGAAATGGAAACCCTTGTTTGGTACACCATACTGGAGGTTTGAAAGATACCGTTTCTCATCTGAAAACAGGTTTTAGTTTTGGTGGTAAGACCTACGATGAGAAAATAACCAATATGCTTGCCGCATTTGATTTGGCATTGGATATTTTTCAGAATGACAAGCCTAAATGGAAGAAGATTGCGGCAAATGCCAAGAAGATGAGATTCACTTGGGAAAAATCCGTTGACAAATATTACGAAAAATTATATTTGTTATAGCCAGACCTCCTTATTTGAAATTGACCTGAATAGCCGTTAAGAATAAACTAAAGGGAATTGTAAGATTGTTAAAATGCCTTCTTTTCCGTAAATTCGCTATCCATTAAAATTCAATAAAAACACATGTCAGATAAAGCTATCTTAGAGTATAACGGTAAGAAATATGAATTCCCGGTCATTACAGGGACGGAAGATGAAAAGGCGGTAGATATTAAGACCCTGCGTTCTGTAACTGGGGGCTTAACTACAATCGACCCTGGATACAAAAATACCGGCTCTTGTGAAAGTGCCATTACTTTCTTGGATGGTGAAAAAGGTATTTTACGTTATCGTGGATATTCCATTGAAGAGTTAGCTGAAAAAGCCGACTTTTTAGAAGTTGCCTATCTATTGATTTTTGGGGAATTACCAAACAAAGAACAGCTCACAGCTTTTCATTTGGATATTAAAAACGAATCTCATGTAGATGAGGAAATGAAAAAGATTTTAGATGCTTTTCCAAAATCTGCGCATCCGATGGGAGTACTTTCTTCGTTGACCAGTGCTCTGATAGCTTTTAATCCGGTATCTGTTAATGTTACATCTGCGGATGATATGTATGGCGCAATTGTTCGCATATTGGCTAAGTTTCCTGTATTGGTGGCATGGACTATGAGAAAGCAAAAAGGCTTGCCATTGGATTATGGGGATGACAGTCTTGGGTATGTGGAGAACATTCACAAAATGATGTTCAAGAAACCTACACAGGAATACAAGGGAAATAAAATAGTAATAGAAGCACTTGACAAATTGTTGATTCTTCATGCAGATCATGAACAGAACTGTTCTACTTCAACGGTTAGAATTGTGGGATCCTCACATGCAGGGCTGTTTGCATCTCTGTCAGCCGGAATTTCAGCACTATGGGGCCCGCTCCATGGTGGAGCCAATCAGGCAGTTCTTGAAATGTTAGAAGCAATTGTAAAAGATGGTGGTGACACAAAAAAATATATGGCCAAAGCAAAAGATAAAAGCGATCCATTCAGATTAATGGGCTTTGGGCATCGCGTATATAAAAACTTTGATCCTCGAGCAAAGATTATAAAAAAAGCAGCCGATGAGATTTTGGCAGACTTAGGAATCGAAGACCCAATATTAGATGTAGCCAAGGGTCTGGAAAAAGAAGCCTTAGAAGATCAATATTTTGTAGATCGCAAGTTGTATCCAAATGTTGATTTTTATTCTGGAGTAATATATAGGGCATTGGGCATTCCAACAGAAATGTTTACGGTAATGTTCGCTCTTGGTAGATTACCAGGTTGGATTTCTCAATGGCGTGAAATGAGATTGAGAAATGAACCTATTGGTAGACCACGACAGGTGTATACTGGTGCTAATCTCAGGCCATTTGTCGACGTTGCCCTGAGGTAGATTGCTACCCAACAAAAAAACAATAAAGCTCTTTTAATTTTTTAAAAGGGCTTTTTTTATGTCAAATTTGAATTCCAAGTTTAATTAATTTACTGCTATGCTAAATTTAAACGTGAATGATGAAATCTCGCAGTTAAAAGCTGTAGTTCTTGGTATTGCCGAGAATTGCGGTCCAACACCGAAGCCTGAGGAAGCATATGATCCTAAGTCGTTGGAACATATATTAGCGGGCACTTATCCCAAGGAAGAGGATATGATAAAGGAAATGGATGCCTTTGCTCTTGTTTTTGAGAAGTATGGTGTCAAAGTTTTTCGACCCGAGGTTTTGAAAAATTGCAATCAGATTTTCTCAAGGGACATTGCGTTTGTAATCGGACGAAAATTGATTTTGGCGAATATACTACCAGACCGTGAAAAAGAAATTGATGCGATTTTACATGTACTTGATAGAATTCCCGATGAAGATGTTATCCGTCCGCCTGAAGATGTTCATGTTGAAGGTGGCGATGTGATGCCTTGGAAGGATTATATATTTGTTGGGACGTATACGGCCGCGGATTATCCTGATTGGATCACTGCGAGAACCAATAAGGCAGCAGTTGATTTCATCGCGGGGCAATTTCCTGATAAAACGATCAAGTCCTTCGAATTGAGAAAATCAACAAATGCCAGAGAGAACGCTTTGCATCTCGATTGTTGCTTTCAACCTTTGGGAAAGGGGAAAGCTATCTTGCATAAGAATGGATTCTTAGTTGAGAAGGAGTACCAATGGCTTGTTGATTTTTTTGGAAAAGAAAATATCTTCGAAATTACAGCAGACGAGATGTATAGTATGTGCAGTAATGTTTTTTCAATATCCCCTGAAGTTATAGTTTCTGAACAAAATTTTACAAGATTGAATGCATGGTTAAGAGAGCAGGGTTTTACCGTTGAGGAAATTCCGTATTCGGAAATATCAAAACAAGAGGGCCTTTTGAGATGTAGTACATTACCTTTAATAAGAGAATAATTGTAAAAATGCAGATTACCAATACTATTTTAATGATTAGGCCTGTAGCTTTTCGCATGAACGAACAGACTGCGGTCAATAACTATTTTCAAGAAGATCTTGGCATAAAAAATAGCGAGATTAATTTAAAAGCCCAACAGGAATTTGATGAGTTTGTTTCTAAGCTTAGATTAAATGGGGTAAATGTTATCGTAATTGATGATCGAAAGGAAACCGACACCCCTGATTCGATTTTTCCTAACAATTGGGTGTCATTTCATAGCAGTGGAACTGTAGCGGTATATCCAATGTTTGCGGAGAACCGAAGAAGAGAGCGCCGTGAGGACATTTTTGATGTTCTAGAGGAAAATGGATTTGAAATCAAAGAAATTATTGATTACACCTCGGCCGAAGAAGATGGTGTTTTTTTAGAAGGTACGGGCAGTATATTAAAAGACCGTGTCCACCAAAAAGCGTATTGTGCACTTTCGGAACGAGCACATGAAGAATTGTTCATTGAGTTTTGTGAGGACTTTGATTGTTTTCCTGTTGTTTTTATAGCAAACCAAACCGTCAATGGAGAGCGAAAGCCAATCTATCATACCAACGTAATGATGGCCATGGCTGAAACCTTTGCGGTTATTTGTTTGGACAGTATTGATGATAAAAAAGAACGTAAAAATGTAATTGCCCATTTAAAAAATGATGGCAAAGAAATCATTTCCATTACCGAAGACCAAATGCACTCTTTTGCAGGAAATATGCTCCAAGTTATTGGTGGTAATGACAAACGCTATATGGTAATGAGTTCCGTTGCTTATCATAGCCTTGATGCAGGTCAAATTAGTGCAATTGAGAAGCACTGTGATATCATTCATAATCCGTTAGATACCATTGAAGCTTGTGGCGGTGGAAGTGCACGCTGCATGATGGCGGAGGTTTTTTTGCCCAGAGCTGATTAAACTAAATGAAGTATTAATTATTTTAGGGTTTTTGCAAATTTTTCAGAAGCTTTTGCCAAGTTTGAATAGGCATTCAAAATAGATTCCTCCAAGTCGTTGCAACCTTCGCTTATGGACGCGATATAGTTCAACCCAAAAGAACTAGACTCTTTTTTTGATATTGCTATTGAACCGCACAAAGCTGCAACCGGAATATTCCTTTTCTTTGCGGAGGTCAACACCCCCGCTATGGTTTTTCCAGAAAGGGTTTGAGTATCTAATTGACCTTCCCCGGTAATAATCCAATCCGCATCATTTATTGCTGAGTCAAAATCGGCTAGGTCTTTTATCAAGTCAATTCCTGAGACCAATTCACCCTTTAGAAAAACAGAAGCTGCAGCACCCATTCCGCCAGCTGCGCCGGCTCCTTTTAAATCCTGAACATTGACTCCAAATTCTTTTTGAATAATCTTTGCGTAATTCTGAAGCCCCTTGTCCAAAAGTTCTATTTCTTCTTCAGAGGCTCCTTTTTGAGCTGCATAAATATATGCAGCACCCTCTGATCCATAGAATGGATTTGACACATCACAAGCCACCTTTATTTTTATGTTATTTATTTTGGGATGAACATTTGAAGTATCTATTTTTCTTACTTTAATAAGACTGCTGCCTATTGGTTTAAGTTGCTCGTCATTATAATCCAAAAAACGAAACCCCAAAGCTTGAGCCATTCCCATACCGCCGTCATTGGTTGCACTTCCTCCAATGCCCAAAATCAGTTCTTTGGTCCCCCTTTCAATCGCGTCGAAGATCAATTCACCAAAGCCCAGAGAAGTTCCATTCATACAATCGAGTTCATCTTGAGTAAGCAGTTTTAACCCCGATGTTTCGGCCATTTCGATAAAAGCGACATTGGTTGCCTTTGAAAGAATATAAGAAGATTGAATAGGTTTAAAAAACGGATTGGTGGCCATTATATTTGTTCTTTCACCTTGAATATAGTGCCTAACAACATCAATTGTACCGTCACCGCCATCTGCCAAAGGCATTTTTACGATTTCAATATTTTTGAAAACTTGATTCAAGCCTTTTTCAACAGCATCGCAAAATTCAAAGCCAGTTAGGGAACCTTTAAATTTATCAGGGGCAAGTACAACCTTCATTTAATCAGATTAGCTCAACAGTTTTAATAGGAAAATGCAAAAAAGAATAACAACCATAAAATACGCTACCAAGATAGTAACTTCTTTTTTGTCAGAATAATTGACAATTTTCAGCCCTAGATCCCATCTCGAATTATTCAAGGATCCTCTATAGAAATTCGGGCAATGAAGATACCTCTAAATAAAGCTCCCCCAAGGGATTCAAGGAGGTGTATTCTTTTTAAAAATTAAGGTTCGAAATGGTATGATAATGCCTTGAACCCACTTAGATTAGACAAAAAGACATCACCTCTTAAAAAGTATTATCTACATAAAAAGCCTATTAGACAACAGCCACGACCCTTTTGACAGCAAAAATTAGAGTGATAGTTTATTTCTCACCAACTTTAGAATTAATTTTTATGAGATGAGGTTTTCCCTGTTCGTTGTTTTAGTTTGGATTCAATTTCCTTTGTTTAGCTATTCCCAGTCTAGCATTGTTTCCAGTGGAGATGATTTTGACAGTGAAGATGGTTCGTTGTCATTCTCATTAGGTTTAGTTGGGATTAATTATGTTGAGTCCGAAGATCTTTCAGTTTCAGAAGGAATCCAGCACACCTATGAATTAGTACCAAATGGTGATTCTAAATCGCCAATCGACGTACTTATATACCCCAACCCTACTGTAGATATTATCTATCTCGAGTTCATTGACGAAGATATTACAGATATGTATTATGAAGTAAGGGATATGGTAGGTCGTATACTATTGTCAGAACCCGTCAAATTACCAAAATTGTCCTTTTCAATGGAACCCTATGCAGAAGGCACTTATATCTTAAATGTTATAAAGTACAATAAGAACGTTACTGGGTTTAAGATAATTAAGAATATAAGATAGGAGATGTTATGAAGATAGGAAGGGGAGCTCGAATAAGGATTCTTGGCATAGCCCTATTCACATTATTTGGACTTGTCAGTACTTTTGTAGGGGCACAGTCAACAAATAATTTTAGCTATCAGGCAGTTATTCGCAATGCTGATGGAAGTCTTGAAAGTAATGCTGACATCAATGTGATTATTAGTATTCTACAAGGTTCTGAAAGTGGTACTACTGTTTTTTCAGAAAGTCATTCGAAGATCACGAACGTTAATGGCTTGTTGACTTTGGAAATAGGTGGAGGGGTGCCAATATTAGCAAGCTTGGATGCTATTGATTGGACTAATGATCCTTTTTTTATAAAAACGGAAATTGAAGTTGAAGGTACGGCCCGCAGCATTTCGGGAACCTCTCAGTTAATGAGTGTGCCATATGCTTTGTATGCTAAAAATGGGGTTAAGGGAGATGATGGCAAATCGGCTTATCAAATTTGGTTGGATGAAGGCAATACTGGTTCGGAGGCAGATTTCTTAATATCATTACGGGCAACTGGGGTAAATGGAACTTCTGATGGTATGACCATTATCGGGGTTGGATCTGAATCGAATCCATACAGAGTTATGGATAATGGAATAGATACGGCTCATCTTAGTGATGCCTCAGTGACCGATGAAAAAATTGCAGGTGGGATAGCAAAATCAAAAGTAGGGTTGGCCAATGTAGATAATACTTCGGATTTGGATAAACCTATAAGTGATGCCATGCAGTCTGCTTTGGATACGAAAGAGGATTTAGCAAATAGAGATACTGATATAACTTTAGCTTCCAATTCGGACGAAAAGTATCCTACCCAGAAAGCGATAAAAACCTACGTAGATACCCAGTTTGGAGGTTTACTGAATTCGATTAGTACCAATTCAGAGGACATCACGAACCTTCAAACGGAACAGACCACCCAGGATACCAATATCACCACGAACGCAACCGACATCACGAATCTGCAAACGGAACAGTCCGTGCAGGACGCTGCGATAGCGTTGAACACGGCGAAGGACGGTATCACGGCTGCACAGGCGGCTATCATAGCGAACACCTCGGGCACCAATACGGGTGACCAGGACATCTCGGGCATTT
>CAZTLZ010000051.1:13434-19730 GCA_964614665.1 uncultured Maribacter sp. | reverse complement strand
CAAAAGTTTCATAGCCGTAGTAGGTAGAAAGGTCCCCTTGGTCGATGATTCTACTACTATACCAGAAATCATTGTTTCCTTCTATCTCGACTTCCAGACGGTTCATGCCAATGTCCAAAACATATTTTTTACCTAATAGTTCATAGTTGGCATTCACGACTTTCAAATCGAACAGTTTTCTATCGTTCTCAGGAATCTTTTCATAATCCTCCAAAGGGATATCTTTATAATTGCCCTTGGCAATGGTGTAAATGGCGGACAGTATTGAAACATAGTTCAATTTTCTGATTTCTTGTTTCTCCACGTCATTTGCATATCCTCCAGACTCTATCAAAATGGTACTTGTTCCCCACTTTTGAATATTATCTCCGAATGCCCGTGGTTCAAAATCATCATTGTAGCGCCCTACTTGTCCGGGTGCATATTTTTGAATTATGTTGTTCATAAAAACGATGATCTTCATGGCATTGCCGCGTTTTTCATTGATCTCCTTTTCGTAATTATAGGCAGGAGCCAAATAGGAAATCGTTGCCGGTTTATCAGTTCGTTCAGCGTTGTAATAGGTACTCTGATCGTGAAGATTGAATCCGAAATCGGCTTCTACGCTATCGCGAACTCTTTTAAGTGTTTGGCTTTCTGGAGATTGTAATCGAAGGGCATCACGATTAATGTCGACCCCAAGCATATTTCTACGCTGAAATCTTTCCGCCCCATCAGGATTCAACATTGGCAGAAAGTGTAAGGTGAGATTACTTAATATATCTGCTTTTTCTTTCTTGAAATCATCACTTGCCAAGAAATTAAAAATATCGAATATTGCCTGGGTTGCAGTCGGTTCATTACCATGCATTTGTGACCAGAGAAAAACATCCGTTTCTCCGTTTCCAATACTAAAAAGATTCAAGGCTCGTCCCTCGATGGAACGCCCAACTACTTTTACCGTAAAATCAGCTTTTGCATCATACATATTGACCAATGGCTGCAATTGATGGTGCTTGATACGTCGCTTATCCAAAGAACTCTCCTTATACTTTTCATAGGTTTCGTAAAGTGATTCGGTAATGTCTTGAGCTTGGCTCCATCCCGCAAAGGAAAAGACTAGACTCAGAAGTAATAAACGATATTTCATACTGTTTTCAATTAATCTGGTATTGATTTAAAATTTTGGTCTTTGGTTGCGGCCCTAACTTGATTCATAAAGTATGTACCTGGATCGGTTTTTTCCGTTCGGTAGCCATCATCTTTCTCCAACCAAAGGGGGTGACCTTCAAATTTAGTGTATTCGTAATGACCGATCAAATAGTCGATATCATATTTATCCCCTAAATAATTAACCAAAAAAATATTTGATTGCAGCTGCGCTTCTGTTAATGGTAAATCTTCTGTACCACCTACATTCTCGATGCCTATGGCACAGTGGTTTAACCCGATTACGTGCCTGGCCATGGTCGTTTCGGGCAACAATCGATAAATAGTACCATCTCTATCTACCATGAATTGCGAAGAAACATTTAATTGTCCCGCACTACTGATATCGCCTCTAGAACCCGCCAAAATGGAACCTTTGAAGAACTCAAAAGACTCTTCAAAAGTGGGAATGACCGTCCAATGTAAAACAATCATTTTAGGACTGATAGTAGGCTCCTTTTGTTCCAAACCATATCTATCCGAAAGATACTGTAGGGTCAATGCCTTCCGTTCTTCGTTAAAAGTTATGGGTCTGTCAATTATCTGATTTTGCCGTGTACAAGAAGTTAGCACAACTAAAAAAAGAAAAAGAATGGAATGTTTCATTTACCCAAAAATTTTAGTGGAAAATTACGAAATCAACGGCCTTCCATTTCAAGTTCGACACTATCTCTTGGAATTCCATAATGAATGGTCAACTTTTTTCTTCCCCAAGCCTTTGCCCTTTGAATATCAGTACCCATGTAAATATCGATACTATTTTGCCATCGCCGGTGCATTTTATCCTTCACCAAAAAGATACTGTCAAAACCCTCGATTTTAACTGGTGTATTGTGCTTGAGTCCCAATGCAATCAAATTTCTGGAAACGGCAATAGACCGTATTTCGGGTTTTAAAGAATCTCCCCAAGCCGCAATTGCAGGGCTACCTTGCGTTTGTGATGGCACCGAATTATAGGCTGTTGCAGTAACTTCAACGGGCATCCAAACATAGGGGTCAACCTCTTCTGCACATGATAAAAGCAACGTGCCAAAAACAATTGAAAATGTTCTAAAACTATTCCTCATTGATTTCCTATATTCGTTTTTAAATGTACAACTTATAAATTCCTCTCTATTTTGAAACTTTTCAAGCGTATTCTCTTAGTCCTTCTCATCCTTATTTCAATTGCAGCGATATACAATTACCCAAAACTCAATATTATATCGGGCTACGCATCAAAAAACCTGGCATCTACTAATTTCATTTCAGAAAGATTGTATTCCGATGTTGTTGAAAGCGATAATAATGTTCCCCTAATAAAATTGGCAGAACTTGAAAGTGCTAATGAAAAAAGTGTGATCACCTCGGTTTTCGGATTAATGGAGCGTGAAACAATTTGTCGCGACGGCTTGGGATGTGTGCTGGTAAATGAAGATTATGATAGGAATCAACACTTATTAAAACCGAATCGCACACTACTTGAAAATGATTTGCCTTTTCCTTATGGCAATAATGGAACAAAGGATACTGTTTTTGCGAATATCGACTACAATCAATTGAACACGGCCGTAGAACATGCTTTTGACCACTATGAGACGCAGAGAACACGAACAGTTCTAGTTGCGTATAAAGGGCATATCATAACTGAAAACTACATTGAGGGTTTTTCACCTGACACCCCAATTTTGGGTTGGTCGATGACCAAAAGTGTATTGGCAACATTGTACGGAATACTTGAATATCAGGGAAAAATAGGTATGGAATATCGCCCTTTCAAAGAACTTGATTTGACCGGGTTGACAGCTAAGGATCCCCGAGAATCTATTTCGCTGAACGATTTTCTAAGGATGTCTAGTGGATTAGGCTGGAATGAAGATTATGCCTCAATTTCAGATGTGACCAAAATGCTCTTTTTGGAAGCGGACATGACCAAATCACAGATAAACACCGATTATAATATGGACAATCAGAAGGTATGGAACTATTCTTCAGGAACTTCCAATTTTCTTTCTGGAGTGCTTCGAAAACAGTTCAAAACCCATCAAGAATATTTGGATTTTCCGTATTCAGCTTTAATCGATAAAATCGGGATGCATTCAATGCTTATCGAAACCGACATGACAGGAAATTTCGTTGGTTCCTCCTACGGATGGGCCTCAACCCGTGATTGGGCCAAATTTGGGATCCTACACCTGAATAAAGGCAACTGGAACGGTGAACAACTATTCGCTCCTGAATGGATCGACTATATCACCAAAGTTACAGAAGGCTCGAATGGCACCTATGGGGCTCATTGGTGGTTGAATGCTGGTGGCAAGTATCCCGATGTACCTACGGATTTATATTCGGCGAATGGTTTTCAGGGACAACGTGTATTTATTATTCCCTCAAAAGATTTGGTAGTCGTCCGAACAGGACTTGCTGAAGCCCCTGATTTTGAGGATGCTACCTTTTTAAAAGAGGTGGTCGAGGCAATAAAATAAGTTACTGTTCTTCTAAAATCGCATGACCAAATTCGGCCGCGGCTGCAACACACCAAACCACTACGTAATTGTATTTTAAAAAATCAATGTTTTCGGCGTCTGGAATGCTATAAGAGAAATCACCCTGTATTCCTTGAAGTGCCCCTAGGTTTATGAAATCTGTGGCTTCCCGGCTTGTTGCTAAATAGAGTTCCAATTGAGGGCCCTCATCTGTTTTAAAATTAGTAAGCTCAAGACTTGTATTTTCTTCACTCAATAATACCTCTCCCATTGTAGTATAATGTTCACTGGAAACAAATTCCCCAACAAGATCAGGTAAAGAATTGGTATCGGCTTGGGAATCATCGATTAAGGATTCATCGGTAGAAGTTGAACATCCGGAGAGTATAAGTACAAATACCAGTGTAATTTTGAAGGCTTGCATATACATTGATTAGCTACTATTCTACTCAAAATTAGACATATTATAAGCCCTAAGTATCACAAAAATGTCACCTTACCACAAAAAAACGGTGTTT
Organism: uncultured Maribacter sp.; assembly: GCA_964614665.1. Taxonomy (GTDB): domain Bacteria; phylum Bacteroidota; class Bacteroidia; order Flavobacteriales; family Flavobacteriaceae; genus Maribacter_C. Next base: position 15,559 of record CAZTLZ010000051.1, on the reverse strand, counting down.
CACAACAATAATTTAGAGAAACTCAACCATGATGGTAGGTTTGTAGTGTAATAATTAAATAAATTTTTTCATTTTCATATAGTGTTCTCGTGAAAGAGTCCGGTCTTCAGATCGGACTCTTTCTAGTTTATGACGGTTTTGATATAGCTCCCCTCCTTTTTCTTATCATTTATCATGTTTTTAGGATACGGGGAAAGTGATATTTCTTGAAAGGTTTCCGTCAGCAACCAACAACAATCTCAAGGTATCCACTTATCCTTACCGAAATCGGGCTTCCTTTTCTCTAAAAAGGCATTGCGCCCCTCTTTTGCTTCCTCTGTACCATAGGCCAAACGAGTCGCCTCACCAGCGAATACTTGTTGCCCGACCATACCATCATCAGTAAGGTTCATAGCGAATTTCAGCATTTTAATAGATGTTGGGGACTTCTCTAATACTTCTTGTGCCCATTGGTACGCAGTTGCCTCTAATTCATCATGGGGCACTACAGCATTCACCATGCCCATTTCATAGGCTTCTTGTGCGGAATAGTTACGCCCCAAAAAGAAAATCTCACGGGCTTTCTTTTGCCCTACCATTTTGGCGAGGTAGGCGGAACCGTAGCCACCGTCAAAACTGGTGACATCGGCATCAGTTTGTTTGAAAATGGCATGTTCTTTACTGGCCAAGGTCATATCGCAGACCACATGTAGGCTATGACCGCCACCAACGGCCCAACCCGGTACTACGGCAATCACTACTTTGGGCATAAAACGGATCAAACGCTGCACTTCAAGAATGTTCAAACGATGATAGCCATCTTCACCTACATAACCCTGGTCTCCCCTAGCCTTTTGATCACCACCGCTACAAAAGGAATATACCCCATCTTTGGTAGAAGGGCCTTCTGCAGAAAGTAAAATCACGCCAATAGAGGTATCCTCCTGCGCATCATAAAAAGCATCATAGAGTTCACTTGTGGTTTTTGGGCGAAAGGCATTTCGAACATTTGGGCGATTAAAAGCGATACGGGCAACGCCATCACTCTTTTGATAGGTGATGTCTTCGTATTCTTTGGCGGTTTTCCAGTTGGGCGTTTTCATGTTAAAAGATTTATGTTGGTACAAAGTAACGCAATTTCAGAATGTTACCGGTAGGTATGTGTTGTTCATAAATTCTGATAGCTTAGATGATCAACCTCTTGAAATTGTAGGAATAATCTACGAACTTCGCTTATCGAATGATATAGTTCATTAAAACGAAACCATATCTTAGTAGATAAGCGCAACTTCCTTTTCTATTCAAAAGCCCTCCCATTTCTTTTAAAAAGTATACCTTCAAAGGCTTAGAAGAAAAACATGCCAAAAATACTACTACTGTTTCTACTAGTCTCAACACAGCTATTTGCCCAAACCAGGCGAGTACGTGACCATGGTATCGAAATCGGCGTATTGAAAACGGGCAATTTAAATGCCATTACCGATGTAGCCGGCGTCAAAGTTGGTCATACCACCTTGATTGAAGGTGATAGCATACGTACTGGCGTAACGGCCATACTGCCGCACTCCGGGAATATCTTTCAGCAGAAAGTACCCGCTGCAATTTATTTGGGCAATGGTTTTGGAAAATTGGCAGGTTACAGCCAGGTAAAGGAATTGGGTAATATCGAGACGCCCATAATCCTTACGAACACCCTGAGCATACCAGCGGCCTCCGATGGATTGATTAGCTATACATTGAAACAAGCTGAAAACAGTGAAGTGCGTTCCGTGAATTCCATAGTGGGAGAAACCAATGATGGCTGGCTCAATGACATTCGAGGCCGTCATGTAAAAGAACAGCATGTACTTGATGCTATCAAGAATGCAAAAAGTGGCGAGGTTGCTGAAGGTAATGTAGGTGCAGGTACGGGCACTATTTGTTTTAACTACAAAGGGGGCATAGGCACGTCCTCACGTATACTACCCGAAGTATTTGGTGGATTTACCGTTGGTGTTCTAGTCCAAACGAATTTTGGGGGCATTTTCGAGCTGAATGGCGTACCTATTGCCAAAGAACTTGATAATTATCCCAGACAATATACTTATGACGTAGACGGTTCCTGTATGATAGTCGTGTTAACCGATGCGCCATTGAGTTCCAGAAA
>CAZTLZ010000051.1:0-13334 GCA_964614665.1 uncultured Maribacter sp. | reverse complement strand
GGGATGGACATGAAATCAAGGCCTTGCCGATCGAAGAAGTGCTTGATATTATGAAAAAGTACCAACCAATAAAAACAAAAAAAGAATAAAGGGTTAGGCTTTATTCTTCTCCTCAATCCATCTGGACATGTATTTGGTGCTGGCCATACTTTGATGCAGCAATAGTTGCCCAATAAGATTTTTGGTACGGTGCTGTTCTAAATCTGCCATGATTCCTTCGATTTTAGAAAGCAATAATTTTTCCAATTCGCCTGAATCGTAATTAGCGTTGATGATTTCAAGTCCGTTCTTTTGGGCAATTTTCCAAGTATCCTCATTTAAAAATAACTCAACAGACCTTTCGGCAATGGATTGGACGTCATTTGCAATGAATCCTGAAAAATCATGGCCATCATGAATACCCTCTGCTCCTGCGGCTGTTGTAATACTAGGTGTTCCATTTTGCATGGCGTCAATCAGTTTTCCCTTGAGTCCTGCCCCAAATCGTAAAGGAGCAAGATTGACCTTGGCGTTTTCCATTACAGTTTTGATATCTGAGGCCCACCCACGAACTATGAAGCCTTCTTTTTCACTGTGCATTTGCAAAATAGGCTCAGGTAAGTAGGCTCCATAAATATTCAGTTTTGCTTCTGGGAGTCTTTTATGAATAAGTGGCCAAATCTCCTTTTTCAACCAAACTACAGCGTCTACATTGGGAGCATGTTTCCCATTTCCGATGCAAATGAAATCCGTTCGTTCTTCAAAAGACTTCCAACTATTTGCGGCCTTTGATTCTATGGGTTGTAACATAAATGGGAGGTGCAGTAAAATAGACTCATCCATCCCTACGCTTTCCTGCAGTAACTTCATCTCATAGGAAGAAATAATCAACGCCAAATCTGAACGAAAAATACTTGCCAGCTCCCGTTTACACAAATCCGTTTGCAACCAATAGTCCGTAGTAAATTCAATATTGGCCTTAAAGGCCTTTTCCCGAGCATGGCGCAAAGAGTGTAAATCCTCCGTATCCAAAACCCGAAGTGCTTGCGGAGCGAATTCGGCAACTCGCCACCCAAACTGTTCTTCAGTCAGAAAACGGTCGAACAGGACCATGTCAGGCTGCAGTTTTTTGATGAAATCATCGAAACCGGAGTCGTTTAATTTAATGGGAACTTTTTGTATGCCTATTTCCTCTAAATCCAGTGACAAAGAAGACCCACTTGCGGTACTTGAAAATGTGATTTGATATTCTTGGCCTAAAAAGAAATGCAACAATTGTAGCATCCGGTTTCCGGCGGCGGTGGTAGTTGGTTCGGGCCAGGTAAAGCCTATGACAAGGAGACGTTTATTTTTCATTGCTCCTGATTTTCATGAATTACATCATGGCGGCAAACTTCCGTGAAATACTTGAGCGTAGTTTTCGCTCATAATCCTCTTCTAACCACTCTTTGTAGTTCTTGGTATTGTTCATAATACAATATGAATACTGGCGAACACGGTACGCAATTTCCTCCTTCAGTTGCTTTGCCAAAATACGCGCATCAAAAACATCTTCCGAATTTTCAACACAAATCTGTGCATGTTGCTCAATACTTTTTTCCAATACTATTTTTGATTTGAGTCCCTTTGCAAAAACCTTTTTATACTCTGCTTTGATGTCAAATTCGATAGTCTCTGATTTTGCAAATTGTTCTCGTAACGCTTTAGGCATTTCATAAACGAACTCTCGCTCGATTTCCTCATCATTCTTTATATTTTCCAGATAGAAATCTGGAAAATGAAAAATCTCTTGCCAGTCAACCGGGGCATTCCATAATCCGAATCGTGCGACATTATTACCCAAGTCTACCACGGTGAACTCCTTTTTGTTGGCCATTATCCTCGAACCCCGACCTATCATTTGAAAATAAAGGGTTAAAGATCGTGTTGCCCTGTTCAACATGATAGTCTCAACAGTGGGTTCATCAAAACCTGTGGTCAAAATACTTACGGATGTCAGAATTGCATCGGGAGTTTCAGAAAACCATTGTAGAATCTCTCGACGCTCTGAGGCATTGTTCTTATTGTCGAGGTGCCTAATGTTGTAACCGGCCTTGTTAAAGATCTCATACACATACCTAGAGGTATTGATGCCGTTGTTGAAAATAAGGGTCTTGGTGCCTTTTGCAATTTCAGTATAGGCCGTCAAAAGTTTGCTAAGCATACTTTGATTGCCATACAGCTCATCGGATGACTTTACGGTATAATCACCACTTATGCCTAATTTCAGACTTTGAAGGCTTACGTCATAATTATACATATTCGCCTTTGCCAAGAATTTTTTATTGATCAAAGATTCGATGGATTCGCCCACAATCAACTTCTGATAGTTGTCTTTCATGGGGAGTTTGATATTCGAACTCAATGGTGTTGCCGTAACTCCCAGTATGGTAGCCTTCTCAAAGTACTTGAATAATTTCCGGAAAGAATTATAGTGTGCTTCGTCAATGATAACCAAGCCAATATTATTGATTTCAACTTTTTCTTCTTGAAGCCTATTGTTCAAAGTCTCCACCATCGCCACGAAACACATGTAGTCATCTTGGTCCTTTAATTCTTTGACCTCGCTGTTGATGATTTTATTCTGAACCCCGAAACCACCCAGCATTTTTGAAGTTTGGGAACTCAATTCGATGCGGTGCGTAAGTACAACGACTTTTTTCTGGGTTTTTTCTATATATCGTTTGGCGATTTCAGAGAAAACGACTGTTTTACCACCACCAGTCGGCAGTTGATACAATATATTTGTAGTGTCATCCGACTCATCAAGACATTTGAAGATAGTGTTCAAATCTTCCAGTTGGTAGTCGTAAAGCGTCTTTTCTTTTGTGTTTTTTTGTACCTCCAAGCGGTAAGTGAATTTTAAATTTCGTCCGCAGCTTTGTTAAAAAGCTAATTTTGCAAAACTAACGGATTTTTGTCCTTGGACGAAACAATAGCTTCAAAAATGAATTTTATTTTCCTCATTTCAGGTTTTAATAGCCTTTCATTTGCGAAACCAAATTCAATAACGGCTCCCCCTGCTGCATGCGGCGATAATTCTCCAAAATTTGAGGTACAACGGAATTAGTATCAGAAACACTGGCATAATGAGGAGTTATATGGATTTTTTCATGTGCCCAGAAAGGATGCTCAGTTGATAAAGGCTCTTGATGGAAAACATCTAAAGTAGCACCTGAAATATGCCCGTTATCTATTGCGTCAATAAGATCTTGATCTACAAGGTGACCTCCCCTAGCAGCATTTATTACATAGGCACCTTTTGGTAGCTGAGCGAACAAGGTAGAATTAAGAATTCCATTGGTTTCGCTGGTCAGGGGCAGTAAGCAAACCAAAATTTGACTTGAAGATAAAAAACTATTGAATTCGGTTTTACCTTCAAAGGAAGTCAAGCCCGGTAAAACTTTTTTAGAATTGGACCATCCTTGGGTTTTGAAACCGAAGTGGAGTAAATCCTTGGCAAGCACAGTTCCTAAGGCACCCAAACCCATGATACCTACGGTGAAATCAGAAATACGATGATATTGCCTTGGTTTCCAGACTTTATCATACTGGTCGACCCTATACCTGTTAAGATGTTTCAAGAAGCTGAAAATAACTGCGATTACATACTCTGACATATCACTGGCCAACATCGTATCTATCACTCTGGTCACAGGAAGATGTTTAGGTGTAGTTTCATCAGCGAAAATATAATCTACCCCTGCCCCACTGGAAGCAATGTATTTCAAATTGGGATATTGGCTCAAAGTACCTTCGGGATGTTTCCAAACCAAGGCGACTTCAACCGCTTCTTTGTCATGAGGTTCCAAATAACTAAATACTTCCAAGGAGGAATCAGCTGCTTTGAGTGCATTCTTCCACAATTCAATTTTGTCATCTTGCCTGATAATAACTATGCTCATACGGTGTTCGTTATTAAAAAATGTAAAACTCGATTTCTAATCCAAAATATCCAATGCCCTTGAGAACTCTTCTTGAAAAAGCCATTCCTCGTCCTGGATAAATTGATAGATTTTCACGATTCTATCCTTAAAATCGTATACCAATCCGTTTATCGAAATGTGATGTACTGCTTCTTTGAAAGAATTCGACATGCTCTTATAGAAAGCATCAGGAACATTTTTTTCTAAAGAAAATGTCTGTGCAATTTCCAAGTTGTATAACATGACGTCGGCTACTAAATGCGCTTCCACGCCTAATTTTATAAAATGTTTGATAAATTTCTGTGCCACCGACCTTCTGGCCTTTGGCTTTCTTCTTTTTACCGGAAAGTATTCGTTTGAAATCCTGGTTTTCGCATCCTGCACCATCTTGTCTTCTTTAGGATTGAAAACAAAGTCATAATATTCTTTTACCACCGGAAAGCGGAGATACAGATCCAAGATCTGCGCTTCCAATTCCTTCTTTTTTAAATCACTAATATATTTTTGAAGCGCTCTCTTGCTCATTGCCCAAATTTGTCTTCAAAAATACGGTTTGAACTTGAAATACTTGCTTCTAGCCCAGATATAGTTAAAATCATTATAAATTCTGTATAAGAATATCGCAATACCTTTGGAAAAGACGCAATAATAATGTATCATAAGAACTTGTAAAATAATGAAAACCAAAAATCATATATGAGGCAACTTAAGATTATCAAGCAGGTAACCAATCGGGAATCAAAATCATTGGACAAATACTTGCAAGATATCAGTAAAATAGACTTGATAACCGCGAGTGAGGAAGTAGAATTAGCCCAACGTATTCGCGAGGGAGATCAAAGGGCATTGGAAAAATTAACAACAGCGAATCTTCGATTCGTAGTTTCAGTCGCCAAACAATATCAAAATCAGGGGTTAAAATTACCGGATTTGATCAATGAAGGCAATTTAGGGCTCGTAAAGGCTGCAAAGCGTTTCGACGAAACCAGAGGCTTTAAGTTCATTTCTTACGCGGTATGGTGGATTAGACAATCGATTCTACAAGCATTGGCCGAACAGTCAAGAGTAGTTCGTCTACCTTTGAACAAAATTGGTTCGATCAATAAAATCAAAAAAACCTTTTCGTATTTGGAGCAAGCTCACGAGCGTCCTCCTTCGGCCGAAGAGATTGCCAAAGAATTGGAAATGACCGTTAGTGAAGTAAAGCAGTCTATGAAGAATTCCGGTAGGCACGTCTCTATGGATGCGCCTTTACGTGAAGGTGAAGATTCAAACCTTTATGACGTGTTGCGCGCAGGTGAATCACCTAAGCCTGATAAAATTTTAATGCAGCAGTCACTCAACACCGAAATCAATCGTGCCTTGGAAACTCTTTCGCCACGTGAGGCTGATGTCGTGAAGTTATATTATGGTATTGGGGATCAACAGTCGATGACCTTGGCGGAAATTGGCCAAACATTTGATTTAACCCGTGAACGTGTACGTCAGATCCGCGAAAAGGCAATACGGAAGCTACGCCATAACTCTAGAAGTAAACTCTTAAAGACCTATTTAGGGTAAGTCTTCAAGTAGTACAAAAATAAAACGCCATGATTATCAAATCATGGCGTTTTATTTTAGCGTTTGTTTTGACCAACGTTATGAAAAATTCAATTTGTTGATTTCAACATCGGACAATATCTCATTCAAACTTTCTATGAAGTTCATGTACGCTGCGTTGTCTGGGTTTTGTTTTGACATAATAGTAGGTTTTAGAAGTGGGTGCCCTTCAGACTACATATAGTCTAATTCGGCCAATTCGTTTACGCTCAAAATTTCGTTTAGTTCTTGAAGAAAGGTTAGGTATTCCTCTCCATAGGTGTCGTAAAGCATTTTGATTCGGGTTTTATGTTAATGTTGATTTGGGTTTTGATATTACATTGTAAACATATTTATAACGTACAGCGAAAACAATTAATTGTGGTGTAGTCGCTTTTTTTTGTTGTGAAATGTGCTATGTACGACACCATCGCTTTTCTGGCCGAAACTTACCTATGTAGTTCATCGATCTTTTATGTATTCCTAGCAATACCGTTCTTTAAGTATAGTAATCATTTGCAATAACAACCTCTAAAAATCGTTGATTATGTAGCATTATGACTTCAATAGAACGACTTAATTGGTTCGAACAATGAAAGCTAGAAATAAATTTTCAATACGAATATTGATGGTAGGCCTCTTTTTTATAGGTCTGCCCGTTGGTCTTATGGAAACTGCCATTGCGAAGGACGAATTGGGTTCCGTACTTGATTTTTTAGCAGAAGAACAACGTATGGTACTGAACAGCCATAGTTTTAATGCCAAAAAAAGAAGCAGTTTCACTATTGGAGGGGAAAAAGAACAGATAAATCGTGGTCTGACCATTATTCATTTCAATACCACCAAAAAATTCGAATATAGGACCTTCGATACACATGGAAGTGAGGAAGATTCTAAACGGTTGGTAGCGGTTTTGTCAAGCTTACTGGAAGATAAGGCGGTTTTCGCTGTTCTAGCCCATGATTCCGCCGCTAAAAGTTTGTTAAGTCAATCTTCGAAACTGGCAAAAATGGGGTTCATTGAATTGAGTTCTTTGAAAAGCAGACAGTCTTATGCAATGCATAACTTTGAAGGTAAGATAGTTGAAAAAGTAGATGACCTTTCAACTTCCTTAAGTGCACCGATTCCAAAAAAAATATCCGACGGCAAAATTCATTTCCCTAAGGTTACTTACGATTTCAAACCAAACAACAACCGTTATATTGCCCATGCCGGTGGTGAGGTAGACGGTCATAAATCTACCAATACGAAAACAGCTCTAGATCAAAATTATGCTAAGGGATTTCGCCTTTTCGAATTGGATATCATCGAGACATCTGACGGTAAACTGGTAGCAGCACACGATTGGGGAATGTGGTCTCGTTTTACGGAATACAAAGGAACTTTGCCTCCTACTCTTGCGGAATTTAAAAAAGAAAATATCTATGGTGATTATGAGACTTTGGATATGGCTGGGATAAACAAATGGTTTGCCGAACACCCTGATGCCACCTTAGTGACCGACAAGGTGAATGACCCAATAGCATTCGCGGATGCATTTATAGATAAAAATAGATTGATTATGGAACTCTTCAGCGTTATGGCAGTAGAGAAGGCATCAGAGCATGGCATCAATGCAATGATTTCCCATAAGCCATTTTTCAAACTAAAAGGGGACAAACTAAATTTTCTAAAAGTCAATAATGTCAAATATGCTGCCATTTCGCGCAGGGCGATCTCAAAAAATAAAGACTTGATGCTTCAATTAAAAAAGCAAGGAGTCAAAGTATATGTTTACCATGTCAATTTTGACGAAGGTAAGGACGAGAAATATGTTCAAGAAAACGAAATCGGCATTATATATGGAATGTACGCCGATAAGTGGGTGTTTGATTCTTATAATCAGAAGTTATCAAAATAGAACACCTAGCCTGGTTCACTTCTGGGCTAAAATTTTGTACTATAAGTGAGACCCGCAGCAACTGCCCAAAAGAAATTTCCTGAATCGGATGCTATTTCTTGTCTACGTAAACTAATGTTGGTTTTATAAATATTCGGACTTTTTTTAGGTGTAAACTGATACGCTAAACTCAAACGCTGAGACTCAACATAGAGCAAGGTTTCGGCCAAAAGCTCATCACCAGCGAATAATTGTCTTAATTCAGGCGAAAACCCATATCCAATACTACCTCCAAAATAATTCTCGCTGTCCCTTAAGTATTTCCGCACCAACAGGTTGCCAGAAAATCGGGTTAACCCCCCTGGTCGTGGCGTTATATATGACCGTAAAGAGAAGTAATAGTTGCCTCTGTAATGACCCAGCGAATTGGTGATTGAGAATACATTCCTTGTATCGGTCATAATATATCTACTTCCAGCAGATATTTCAATGGCCCCCGGAAGGCCTTTGTACACATCACCGGCAAATCGATGATTTGGGTAAATCTGTGCACTTGAATACCCGTAATTTAAAAACGCATACATGCGTTTAGCAAGTTTAGGATAGAGTGAAATATCATATTGTAAACCTTGCTTTCCAACTCGGCTACTGTAGTTTATTTTTGGTATGATGCTTCCATACTTTGTCTGGTGTTTAAAAGAAATAGATGAATTAACTATTGGATCGTATCGCTGGTCGAAAAGAGTAAAGGAATTTCTTATTGAAAATCTGTTTTTAGGGACTTCCTCGGAGGTTGATTTCTTCGTTTCCTTATCTTTTTTGACTTCTTCTCCTTTCTTCTCCTTTTTTACCTGCGTTTTATTCTTTTTTTGTTTCTTTTCTGCAGCAAAAGACGTTTTCAAACTATTGGTTTGATTGAACCAACCCTGTTCGGGGTACTTTTTATCTTCAATGCGCTTCAAGGCAATTTGCCTTAGACGTTCGACTTCCTTATCCTTCTTTAAATAGTACAATGATTTATTCGACAACCCCAGGGCAGTTGTATAGTTCTTTGCGTACAACTCGTTTTTTATAGCTGAAATCCATATTTCTCTGTTACTTCGCTTTATAGATGTTATTTTATTGAATTGCTCTCGCGCAGCAGCATATTTGCCACTCCAGCTCAGTGTACTTGCCAATAGGGACTGCGCCTCGATATTATCCGGTTCCGATTCAAGCACATGTACAAGTACTTCTTGGGCTGACTTATGATTACCATCATATGCAAAACTATAAGCCTTTACATAAGAAATTTCATCAACATCATTATATGCTACATCTTGCGACCTACCCATAAAAAAGAGCAGGCAGAAGATTATAGCCGAAAAGAAACTTTTTTGTGTCATTATTTTTGATTGGAAGCTATAATACCGTTCTTACTTGCAAGTGCCCTCGCCCTCGAGATTTTACCACTAATCGCCGCTGCATCAGAACTATTCTTTTCGACAATTTCAATAAGGTCTAAGGCCTTTCTATACTTGCCCGACCAGTAAAAAATATCGAACAAAGCTGAATACGAATCAATATATTCGGGATTCTCCTTAATACATTTTTCTAGTATTTCAATCGATTTATCATAATTCCCGCTCCAGGCATTGACCCTTCCCGTGAGTATTCGCGCGTCGATGTTTCCAGGAACTTCAGAAAGTATATAACGACATAAAAGTAAAGATCTCTCATACTCCTTTTTAAATGCCAAATCTCTAGCAGTTATATACGCCTTATCGGAATTTTTACCATTATAAACACTATTGATCCATACAATTTCACTATCGGTAAATTTTTCTTTTTGAATGGAGAAGATGGCCAAACTATCCGGTATGATTTTATTGTTGGTGGTAACATAGTTATTCATTGCTGTAAAACCTTCTAGCTTAGCCTCTAGTTTGCTTCCCCCGCTGAACGATGAAGATAAATCCATATTTTCGTCTATTTCAAAAGTATTTCCATTACTTAAGAATTTATCCCCGCTGATAAAATCTTGGAGTTGATTTTTATTCCGCATCAACGGGATATCCTTTGTACCTCTGAATTCCTGATTATCATCTAAGGTGCCACCCACCCATGCCACTTTTTTTGGCATTTTCATTTCATAAGTACCATTTAGCATGGCCAAAATCGTAGGTGTAACATCAAAATGTGAAGCAATAGCGCTCATTTTACGAGGGCCTTTTAGCATAGGGCTATAAATTATTAATGGTACATGAAACCTACTTAATTCGGTACGCATTGGTATGGGAATCAATCTATGGTCACCGGTAATTATAAAAATGGTATTATCATAATTTGGTTGTTTTTTATATGAATCCATAACCCATTTTAGTGACTCATCAGTATATAGTAAGGAAGCAAAAACATTGTCGTTTTTTTCTATGACCTTCTTCCTTTTGGAGTCATAACTTCTTTTGGAAAGTATTTTTTCTACTTTCTCTTCATAGAATTTTTGATTTGGTGGTGTAAAGGGCTCATGGGTACTAATAGTCATATACACCTCTAGTCTAGGTTGCTCTTTTTCACGGGTCAGACTCATACTCTTCTTAAATAATTCTTTGTCAGGATAGCCCCAAGTAAAGCCGCTGCTAGTTTCTTCTGCCAATTTGTAATTTTTACCAAACCCTGATTTATCCAACAAAAAATCTATGTTCTCACTTCGTAGAAACTTTTCCACGTTATCAAACGACCCAGCGGTTCCTTGATAGAAAGATGTATGATAGTCGTTGTTTTTAAGAATACTGAACAAAGTCAGTTTGTTGGGATAATCTTCAAGTTCCATAAAACCACTTGTACCAAAGGGAAGTGACCCAAAAAGCGATGGAATAACACCAAAGGTCCTACCCGTATTGCTCAGACAATTTTCCCAAAACAGTGATTTGGTGCTCAGGGAATCCAGGTATGGTGTAAAGCCTTCGTATTCCGCTCCTTCACCAACAAAATCCCTTCCGAGACCTTCGACCATAAGGAATACTATGTTGGGCTTTTCTTCCTTTAAATCAAAATACTTTCCAATTACATCTTTGTTTCCGGGTCTCTTGATTAAAGGGTATTCCACATCAGCGGTGTAAGAGTGATCTTCTGTGGAACTAGTATAAAGGTTAATCGCTAGGTATTGTGATTTGTTCTGATTAATGGGTTTTCCGTCTGTGAAAAGAGTCGCTACAAAAAGACTTAGAAGAATAATCGTAAAGGGGTACATTCTGCTGATCTTGTGATAGAATCTTGAGGTGACACGATAAAATCCGAAAAACAGCCCTATGATAATCAAAACGCCTGCGAGCAAATAAAGTGCCATGGCCCAACTACCAGAGTTGGATATGGTCATTTTAATGTCAGAAAAACTATAGCCTAAAAGATCTGCCCCCAAAGGAACCAACGTAGTGCAGTAATAAGAGATAAGCATAGCCTCTATTATCAACAGTAAGATCAAACTGACAAAAAGTAGGTTGAAACCGTATTTTGGTCTGAGATTCTCCCAAAAATTAAAAGGAAATACCAAGATTATACCTATGATAGAGGTAAAACCTATTTGGTGTACAACGGATATCAAAAAACTAATATTTAAAATACTATCAAGTACTCCCTTGAAATAGAGTACTGTATACTGGAAAATGCATAGCACTAGCAAACACCCGAAGAATGAGATCATTAATCTAGTGTAATGCTTCAGACTATACCGATCGATTTTACTTGTATTCATACCTAAATTTTAAGTTGCCTTTGCAAATCCTTTTCGTACTTGAGATCCCCAACCTGATTTCACTTTAAATAGTTTTTTAAAATTCCCACGAATAGCTGCCCAAACAACAACCGGATGGAAAATGATGGGTTCAATAATCGCGCAAAACATCAGAATGAGAATGTCTTTTGTTTTATTGTATTCATTATAAGAGTACACATCCCATAAAATAGCATAGAACGAAAACATTATGGAATACAGATATACTGCGGCTGTTATGGCCCCGAAAAACTCAAAGTTCAAAATGCCCAGGTACCAGAAAAGAACAACTGTAAAAAACCCGAAGAACTCTAAAAGTGGGGCCAACCATTCATAGAAGAACCAGTAAGGATAGCTGAGTAACCCCAAACGACCATACTTCGAATTAAAGAACATGTCTTTATGGGTGTTCAAGGTCTCAAGATTGCCCCTAGCCCAACGATCTCGCTGGTTTACGAGTATTTTCAAATCTTCTGGCACTTCTGTCCAACATAAAGGATCTGGAATGTATTCAATGGTATAGGGCGAACGTTGGTCATGCATATACCTTCGCATTTTGAAAACTATCTCCATGTCTTCCCCTACTGTGTTCGTATCATACCCACCTACGGCCAGTGCAATTTCACGATCAAAGAAGCCAAATGCACCTGAGATAATGAGTAAGCTATCTATTCGACCCCAAGCCATACGGCCTAGAATAAACGAACGTGTATATTCCAAGAGCTGAAAACGTGCCAACCAATTTTTCGGTAGACGTATTTCTTCAAGTTTTCCACCTTCGATAATACAAGAGTTCGCAACACGGATAACACCCCCTACGGCAATAACACGTTTTTCAGACCGTCGATAAAAAGACTTCACCACATGCAACAAGGCATCTGGCAAGAGCAGGCAGTCGACATCAATACAGCCCACATACCTGTTTTCCGACAGGGCCATACCGGTATTCAAGGCATCGGACTTACCACCATTTTCCTTGTCGATGACAGTCAACTTGGAGAATGAGCGTTGTTTACTCTTATAGATACCGCGTATTGGTTTTGACTTCCAATTAGGGTCGATTTCTTGTTCAACTTTCTCCAAATCGTAGGCGTCGATCATTTTTTGAAGCGTGTCATCTTTACTGCCATCATTGACTACCATGACCTCATAGTTCACATAGCGTAAGGAGAGCAAAGAGCGTATATTATCAACAATGGTCAAACCCTCATTATAGGCAGGTGCAATTATGGTAATGCTTGGTGCCAGCGGTGAGGCCATTACCTTTGAAAGATCGTTGAAGCTATTCTTGTGCTTGTAATGAATAGAGTTACGAGTAGATAGATACCCCATGATTGTAAATAGGGTAAATAGCACAAACGTGAATAGAAAGAAAACTACGTTTATGTATTCAAGAATGATATTCCAAACTTCACTATCCATCTATCTTTTCCATAATTTTATAAGAAAATGTGCAAATCTGTTCCAATAAGGATTGGAATTTAACGTCCCTTTGTTCCTCATCGTCCCTTTTTTTTTTCATCATCATCTGAATCGGAGTCCACTTTAAGCTCAAAGTTTAAATCAAAAATGTCATCCGGATTGTTTGATGGTTTTGAACCTGGTACTTCAATTGATTCAGAAAAATCAATAGACTGCAAAACCTTATTATTGCTAGGGTTATGATTCAGTTCATCTTCTGTATTTCTACCCAATTTGATTTTTAGTTCTTTTAATACTAGTTGGGCTTTTCTTCTGATTTCTGGAGAATCATCCTTGGTCAAGTCTTCTAAAAAATGTAATTCTTTTTCATCACCTACTCCAACCACCTCATCTAGGAGAATAAGTTTTGCTTCCGTGTCACAGGTCCTGAATAAGTCTTTGAACACGCTAAAGGGTTGAAGAGGGTTCTCTAGTTGCTCCTTTTCCTCACTGTGATTGAAGGTGTCTATCAAGCCATTGATTCTTTCTTTGAACAAATCATATTTTTCATGGGCCAAAAGCTCCTTCAGAAACGGTATCTCCCGATGATTACCCATTTCTTCTAAATCATTGAGTAATTGCCTTGTGCTCGCCTCAAATTCAATATCACCGAATATGGCTTTTGGTATTGAAGCCCTGGGAATAGCTGCTTCACCTTCATCATCAATTTGGGTCTTATCGATTCGAATATATTGTGGAGTCTGTTTGTCCTTTTTTAAAG
>CAZTLZ010000050.1:0-19794 GCA_964614665.1 uncultured Maribacter sp. | reverse complement strand
ATACGTTGGTAGATTGAGCTAAATTTTACTTGTTTTTTAGCTCAGTTCTTTGTTACAGCGTGTTTTTCTTTTATTGTTTCAGATATGCGACGACTATGGTAATTCCCATTCCGATTATTGAAGCAATTATATTTTTCATTAACAAGTCCTTCTTCTTTATGTTATATATTCTTTTACGATTTTTTTCTTTATTCATTATGAGAATAATAAGAACAAAAAAAATAATAAACATTAGTCTAACCACAATGTCCATAGAGTCCAGCTCGCTTGAGTTCATCAAAAGGAATGCGGAACTGGAAATCATAAAATACATGAATGAGGTAATAAGAAACCATCCAATCTGTTTATTTATAAAAATTCCTATTGTTGGTATTAGAGCGAGATATGAGGGTCTAAAAAATGTTTTTATTGAATACAAGAACTCTCTATTCTGAAAC
The DNA here is from genome assembly GCA_964614665.1 of uncultured Maribacter sp. Lineage (GTDB taxonomy): Bacteria > Bacteroidota > Bacteroidia > Flavobacteriales > Flavobacteriaceae > Maribacter_C. Next base: position 19,357 of record CAZTLZ010000050.1, on the reverse strand, counting down.
AATGTTTTAGTGTCCGAGGTTACAATTTCATAATACCATCTACTATTCAAATCATTCAATCCGTTGTATATGGTCCATATAAAAAGAATCAATATCAAGAATTTGACGGCTAGTATTTGATAATTGTTCTTTAAGTATTCCAAATTTTTAAATGTGCTGTAAGGGTTAGCCTATGATTTCTTTGTGACGCCGTCTGCATAGCAGCGGGCGAGTTGTAGCGCTGGCAGCTTTCCGCCACGCAAGTAGCAAAATCTTTTGGTTTTGTTTTTTCTTTTTTGTGTCAAAAGCGACCCCGACGCTTCGGGGCCAATGATTTCGCGACTTTATAAAAATACGCAAACCATTCGATAAGCCCGAAAGCCCGTATTGTTTATAGGTTGTGTTGTAGCAAGTTTTATCTTTTCAGGACAAATACGATTCCTAAGTAATCAAAAATGAGTTTCCCATTTAAGTATTCCAATTTTGAATTAGTTAACACCACATTTTCGTAGATAAGGTCAATCTTATTTTGCATATTGATTTTCCAACCTACTTTGCTTAGATCCATTGCTGAATAGTCCGTCTCATCATTTTTTGCATGATACTTTATTCTGTTGGTAGTATATAAGGTGAAGTTTGCTTCTAAGAAATTATTCTCCAGGTTTCTTTGTACCTCTTCAATTTGTTCTTTTGAGGACCTACAGAAGGTAATACTATTACCAATTTGAGCACTTTCGACTGTCCATTTTCCAATTAACATATTAGGTTCTATCTCCTGAGCATGCAGAATACTAGTACTACAATAAAGGAAAATGAGAATTAATTGCTTCATACTTAAATAGACGAATCAGCGTCCAATATGAAACACAAAATGTCAAGAAATTTGCTACAACGGATCGGCAATGGCAAGTAGGGCGGTAAGGAAACCTTTTTGTTTCCGTCTGCGCTCGTAGCCAAAGCTTTTTATTTTGTTTTTATCTTTTTCATTTTAAAAGCCAAATCCAAAAGGTTTGGCGGACTTGGTAAATAAACTCAAACCATTAAATTTAACACTTTTTGCCCTATTTGTTATAGGCAATGTTAGCTGTAGTTTTTATTCTTCAGTTTCTTTAAAACTATCGTAATTTTCCTTTATCAGTTTAGCAACTAATTCCGGATTTTGATAATGAATTCCGTGACTATATTTTGGAAGTAAAATAATCATACTGTTGTCATTGTCCTTTATCAAGTCCGAATAATGCTGTATTCTCAAATTATCGTATTCTTTCCACCAAGATTTAAAGTTGATTCCAAGATTATAGTTTTTGTTCAGTTCTTTATCTGGTTTTTCAATATGCTTGTTATACGAGATAATTACAGTTGTCGCAATTCTATGGTTCAATCGTGGCAAATTCCGATATTCGTGGAAATAACCTAATTCACTAGTTTTTAAAGCCCTTGTTGCGTCGTTCTTGGCTCCCTGGCTAAAACCTTCATTTTCAGACATCATTTTCTGAATTAACAAAGAAACCTCTTGATATCCAGTAGTACTTTCAGACCTTATTCTTGCTTCTTCATTCTCCTTGGAAGATAGCATAAAGTCAGTTGGGTCGGAAAAAACAAGCCCGCAAACTTTTTCGGGATACTTGGCGGCAAATAATCTTATGTATGGTCCGCCCATTGAATGGCCAATCAATAAATATGGTGGGTCAATATTTAATATTTCCAGCAAGTTGTGTAGGCGTTCTACAATTTGTGAATCGGAAGTAAGTTCCATATCAAGCTCGGATTTTCCAACTCCGTTTCTCGCATATTGAATGCCCGAGATATTACTTGGAAGAAATGGAAGGATTGGGTCAAAAGTTCCGCCCCCTAATCCAGTCTCGAAAATAAGAATTGGTTCTCCCTCCTTTCTATTTTCAATATTGAAGGATTTATATGCTATTTTTTTGCCATCGACAACAACTAATTTGTCATCGTTATTTTGGGCATAATTTGATGGATTAAAAGCAATTAGAAATAAAATACTTAGAATTAGTTTATTCGTACTTCTCATATGTGGTTTGTGTTTATTCCAAATTATATTTAACATTTTATATGTTTTGGGGCAAAATTATTGGAATAAATAATGGAAGGTTGAAAATGGCATATGTCATTTTAACGCCATTTGTATGACAAATACAGGGTTTAAAGAATTTTTGGGACGAAGCCAAGCACTTCCTTTCCTTCATTTATTTGGATAGATGTATGTATTGTAATGATGATATTTACTAACCCATAGGTTAAATATGCGGATATAAGTGTTATCGGTAATCCCGAAGCATACCCTCTTCCGATGAATAGGAATAAAATAATCAAGACAAAAGGCAGTATTAACATGCTTAATATTTGAAAATTTAAAATTTTCTTCCCAATGGTTTTTATCTTTTCGTCGCCATTATTATTTAAATATATAATTGCTGGAAAGATGATATTACCAAATGGAATTATGAACATTGTTAGAACACTAAAATTCATAAGTTTCAATGTTCTTATGTTGTTTTTATCAAGTAGTCTGGGAATACTTTCATCTTTTAATATATCTGTACTTTCAATTGATAAAGTTCTCGCCAAAGTTTTGAGAGTATGGGAACCTCCCGATGACAATCCTTTCTCGATTCGTTGAATAGTTCTAATGGATATTCCAGAAGATTTTGACAACTCTTCTTGAGTTAGGTTTTTAAGTTTTCTATGCCCCTTTAGGCTATTCTTCATTTAGTTTATAAGGTTGTTTAAAATTACAGCTAACGGTTTAGCTATGAACAGTAAGGGTGCAAACTAGCGTTTGCTTTCCGCCACGCACAAAGCGAAATCTTTTGGTTTTGTTTTATTCTTGTCCAAAGCGACCCCGACGCTTCGGGGCCAAAGATTTCGTGACATTATAAATATACGCAGAACTTGGCGTTTAAACCCTTAGCCCGTATTGTTTATAGGTTGTGTTGGCAATAGTTATTTTTCCATAATATATGGTTCAGCAACCTCCGCAATCATATTAATCCATTCAGATAATGGATGTTTATTGTTAATTCGTTTTTCATCTCTAAGATATGCCTGATATTCAGAATCGCTTATTTTCATATCTATTATATAGCCATAATTATGACTTACCAATATAGAAGGCTTAGGCAGGCTGCTAAACATAGCTTTTGAGTTTTTAAAATAGTAGTCAACAATATTAGGAAACTGAGGACACTCTTTTAAATCAAATTCTTTTGCCTTTTTTGTTTTATTATTTCTTATTGCTTTAACGTAACTTTTCCCGTCGTGAGTCCAAAAAAATAGTTTAGTTGCTTTCGCTCCGCGTCCGTTATCAAAGAAATAATAGGCTTGCATTAGAGTGTCCACCTTTTTTTCTTTTAGATTAGCCTCAAATTTAGCAGCTATTTCGTCCATTTTAAACACATACTCTGACTTTTCTGTTTGCTGTCCATATGTGCAATACGAGAAAGTCATTAAAAGTATTAAAAGTGATGATTGCTTAAACTTTTTCATAATTATTGCCAACAATTGTATATAGTAACAAGTTACTATATATCTTTTATAACGGCAGGTGTTCTTAAACAATAAAGCCACCAGAAGGTGGCTTTTTTTAGTATAAGGTTTATTGTCTATTGAACGATCACGCCTGAAGAACTGACTCTAGCACCCACGACACCCTTTGGTCGCTCGTTATTCTTTCGCCAGTAAAACCTCCGCTTGAACAGCCACTTCGCTCCATGTTTTGCTGACACCGTCCGGGCCCGTATGTAAAATTTCACAGGCTTTGTTAATCGATTCAACGGCGGCTAGAGCGTCCCAATTTTCAAGGTTCATTACGCCCTTGAATGTATAGGTGTTTTCGCCCGTTTTTTCCGTATCCAATGCAATATTTTCTGTTTTGCCATTCAAGGTCACATCAATGGAAGCCTTATCATCTGATGACATCTTGAAAACTCCAGATATCAATTCCGTATTTTCCATAACCCCAAAAAAGAATTCAACTATTTTAGGGTCTCTAACGCCAGTGGCGTCATTGGTGAACAGGCTACTTACAGGTATAGAAAATTCGATGCCGTTCAGTGCCTCTGATGCCGTAGCACCTGAATTGCTACTGGTGATATTTATTTTCTTGAATTTGCCACCAACAGGTAATTTGTCCGTCGTCTTATAGGCGGTAAAACTAACTTTTGTCGAATCCTTTACCAAGTTGAACTGCTCGGAAGAAACCTCCTTAACAGCCTCTTTGTTTTCTTTTTTGGCGTCCTTACAGTTGTAAGAAACTACCAGTATTAGACCCAGTAAGGCCAATTTTACCTTTTTCATAAATATCATTTTTAGTTTTAGTCCCTCACCCGTACAAAATTCGGTTCAGTAAAGGCAAGAATTAGTCAATTAGTACTCGTGAAAGTTAATAAATATATAAGGTGATGTCAAACCTGTTTCAAAATGATTTTAATAAATCGAGATTATGCCGGATACCTCTTTTTAGGTTTTCACAAATCAAAATAGACTTGTCAATACGGGTTTGTGAATTTTTATAGCCTAAAACTCCATAAATAATCCCGCGCTGCTTTCCAGGAGTGAATGATTCAAAGATTTGGAAAGCCTCTTGATCGCTCAAAAGAACGGCCTCAAGTTCTTCTGGCATATCTACCCCGTATTTTGAATCGTCCTCGAAGAATTGCAATTGAAAATAATCATTTGGAAAAATACCCAGTTCTTTCTGATAGCGTTTACCGAACATCATATAGTATTTGCCGTTTCTTTTTTGAAAAGCCCCGTGAAAATTCAATGTTTTGCCTTCAAAAGAGGCTTTTGCTTTTACTCTTTTGAGATTTTTATCAAGAAAAGGACCAATGATATCCTCTGGAAGTACTAAAGAAAGGTAGCTTCCTGTAACAGAGATTTCGAAAGGTTTGCTTTTTAATTTTAATTTGGACATTTTACTCTTTATCTTTTTTAAAGATACCCCTTAAGTCGGGATTATAGAACACGCCTATCTGTAGACGATCGAAATTCGCAGTCGGGAAATGATTTTTTAAAAACCCTACTTGAACGCTTGTATTCTTAAAAACATTGGCGCCAATCGCACCATACAATCGATTTTGACCGTATACATTATCTTGTAAATTCAGGAAAATCTCATCATAGAAATTCAAGAAAAATATATCGCTCAAAGGTAGTGTTACCTGCAGTCGGTACCTCGCTCTATGCTGGGTGTCATTTCGATCGGTAAATTTGATAAAACGTTGTTCTAGTCGATAACGATGCTCAAATTTAAATTTACCTACTGTATTCTTTAAAATAAACTGTTGGAAAATGCGGTTTTCTTTGCTATTTATTTCACTTGGATTTTCATCAAAAGTGCCATCGGTAGTTATATGACCATAACCAAAGGTGGCTATGGCGTTGGGGTTGATATGGTAATTCAGCCCTGTACGTAGCAGCAACTGGTTGAAATTTGTGCCATTTTCATAGTAACGCAATTGTGCTTCCGTATGGATACTCAGTTTCTCTGAGATTTTATTGGTACCAAAATACATATGCCATGAGCCAAGCTTGTCATCACCGATTTGTTGGGCAAAATTTGCCATAGTGAAAAAGAGGGCAAGTGGTACTAGTATTGCTTTCATAAATTGACAATGGAATTAGTATTCCGTCAATTGGGGCGAAGCCGAGAAGTTGGTAAATTCCGTCTCGACTTCGCCTGATCTGACAGAGATTTTAGATATCGGTTTCTTTTGTCATACTATCCCCATCTTCAATAGGGGTGCCTTTATCTCCTTTTAAATGTATGTCCAAAAATTTTAAGGCCTCACTATAGGCTTTTATTTGGTTTTCTTTCTTTACAAATCCATGTCCTTCATCTTCAAACAAAACATATTCCACAGGGACTCCATTTTTACGAACACCGGCAACGATCTCATCTGATTCTACCTGAAGTACCCGCGGATCTTTTGATCCTTGCAATACGATCAAAGGCTTCGTTACCTTCTCCGTATGGAATAATGGGGAAATCTTCTTTAGACGTACAGAATCCGCGCTATTCGGGTCACCCAATTCCAAATACAAAGCTTCCTTCTGAGCTTCCCACCAAGGTGGAATGCTGCGAAGTGTACGAATCCAATTGGTAACACCAAATAGATTTACACCCACATCAAATTCTTCCGGGGTAAAAGTCAAAGCGGCCATGGTCATATAACCTCCGTAAGACCCTCCAATAATCCCGATTTTTTCGGCATCTATTTCTGGTTGTTGTGCCAACCAATTTTTTCCCTCAACACAATCCTTAAGGTCTTTGTCGCCGTGATTCAAATCATCCATTTTATAAAATGTTTTGCCATACCCACTGCTTCCTCTATTATTTACCGCAAGTACCGCATAACCATGATTTACCATGTATTGAATCATCGAACTGAAACCTTGACGCGATTGCCCGCCAGGCCCCCCATGTACCCAAACCATTGCCGGCACCTTAGTTTCTGCAGATGCTTGGTGCGGTTTGTAATAAATGGCCGGAATTTCTAGGCCGTCAAAAGATTTATATCTTACGACTTCAGCGTTGACCATGTCCTGAGCTTGGATTTCATCGTTTAGCACATCGGTCAATTTGGTCTGTACCTTGGTTTCTAAATTATACACATATAAGTTGGAAGGAGTGTGAGAACCACCGGCATAAAAACGCATCAATTTTTCATCTCTTGAAAAGCCCACGTTGGTAATGTCCATTCCATCAAAAGAAGGCAAATCAATGTTTTTACCTGTAGCGACATCCATCACTTCGATGGTATTTTTAGCATCTTCGTTGATGTAAGTAATCTGGTACGTGCCATTTTCAGTAAAAAAAGAGGCAAAAATGTCCCAGCTTTTCGTCATCACTTTTTCACTTGTTTTGTCCGCTATATTATACTTCATCAACTGTGAAAATTCATTACCATCATCGGAGGTGTAATAAAATGACGTGCCGTCCGGAGAAAAGTCTTCAGGATTATTTCCACTTTGATTGGTGTTGATCTTTGTGATTGATTTGTCTTCCATTCCATAGAGGTACAAATCTGAATCGTTTGTATTTATCGGTTTAATAAGAGGTAAATACTTTTTATCATTTGATAGGCCACCTAAAAAATAACCATCATTGTTTTGGTATAATAATTTTGGGGTGAAGGTCTCTAAATCCATTTCATAGAGATCGGTAAAACGTTCATCTCTTTTATTAGAAGTAAAGTAAAAGCCCTTCTTGTCATCAGACCATCCGTAAAAACTTGCTCTCTTTCCTTCGTCAGGAGTCAAGTCTTTATGACTCCCATCGGTGTCACGTAAATAGATATGATAGATTTCATCTCCATTGCCATCCATTCTGAAAAGCATGCGCTCATCTTTGGGAAAATAAGAGATTCCAAAAACCGAAGCACTATCTGATTGGGTAATTGGCATCATCTCACCACCAGAAGTCGGCACGGTATACATATTATAAATACCCGAACGATTGCTAGAAATCAACATTTTTGATTTATCGGGAGAAAAGCTACCGCCGCCAATGGCTTCGTTATCCATCATTTGTTCGATGGTGTAGGTTTTCATTGTTTCCGCTATACTGGGCTCAGCGGGTTTCTGTTCTTTGCAACCCCAGATGAGGGTAATTGCGAATACTACTGCTAGTTTCTTCATGATTGTTAGTTTTTATTGATTGCTATTCGATGGTTGTAGGATGCTCAGTGTTCGATGAAACAAAACACAATGCTTCATGCCCCCAACATCCAGCTCTTTTTAATTCATACTGAAACTCTCGGTTTCTTTAAAAGGTGAAACCTCCAATTCTTCAATGGACTCCCGATATGCTTTCCACTTATCCGTAAAAAAACTATTCGTCTTGTTCAATGCATCTTTCAGATCTTGTTCAACGAAACGAATCAATCTTTTCTCCGTTTCTGTAAGACCTGATTGTCTACCACCGACGTATCCACCCGCCATTTGTATACGACGTACCACGTTTACATCGGTACTTCGTGTTAAGCCTTGTCTTTTATCTTCTTTTCCGAGATATATGGCGATTACAGAATCAATGGCCTTCACAATGTCCTTAGAAGCCTTGATCTGATCTTTGTATTTCTCCTTATCCATTTCTTTTAGTTCTTTCGAAAACCTATTGGCTACCTTTTTACTCTCCACCAATTGCTTTACCGCATCGGCGGCCTTTTGCTGATAGCCATTCAGTTTTTGCCCTGCATCATAAATTTCATTGATGGATGCAGTTGATACTTCAAGTCTTGGGTCCGTTTTTACCTCGATAGTGGTTTCATCTGTTGTAGTACCATGTGTTATCTTTACGTTATAGGTACCCGGTTTTACATATACACCGCCACGCTCATTCTTGCCTTTGCTTATCTTTCGTGATGGTCTATCTGCTCCTTTTTCATCCATATTCCAATAGATTCTATGGAAACCCGCTTTTTCGGGAGTTTTATATTTTAGCGTTCGGATGAGTCGGTCCCCATCATAAAATTGAAACTGTACGGAATCTTTTTTAACAACTCCGTCTTTTTCAACTTTGTTTTCAGTTGCCATTTCGTCCTTTTGGTCGTCTTCCTTCTTTTCCGGTTTCTTCAAAGGATCTTTTCCTTCCTTGAGATAATAGGTGATCATCGCCCCACCTTTTCTATTTTCCGCATTGTAGAGGGCATCACCACCAAATCGACTGCCTGTCGGTTGCTGATAGGCTGCCTGATAAGCGGTTGGTGATGGAAATAATGCAACTTCTTTCTGAAGGAAGGTCTTATCGGAAGCCAAGACCCTCAATGGACGAATATCATCTAGAACCCAGGCAGCACGCCCAAAAGTGCCAATGATCAGATCATGCTCTCTTGGGTGAACTACCAAATCCATAGTGGGTACTGTTGGATAACCGTCAGACCACTTTTGCCATTTGGATCCGGCATCAAATGAAATATAAAGTCCGTCATCAGTACCCAAGAACATTAGATTCGGGTTTTCGATATCCTCGGTGATGCTCAAGGTGAAGCTTTTGACATCATTTTGATCAACGATTCGCTCCCAGGTCTTCCCATAATTTCTGGTCCTGAAGGCATAGGGCGTATAATTGAATCTCCTGTAATCGTTGGCAATCAATAAGGCTTCCCCTTTATTCTTGTTGGAAGCTTTGATCTGTGGAATCCAACTTCCTGGAGCCATTCCCTTGATGTTTTTGGTTACGTCAACCCAATCTGTACCACCATTCTGGGTGTAATGTACTTGGCCATCATCGGTACCTACCCAAAGCATATCTTTTTCAACTGGAGAAGGTTCGATGACTAGGATAGTTGTATAATTTTCAGCCCCAGTGGCATCGATATTCAGGCCACCACTCTCAGTTTGTTTTTGTTTTTCGGGGTCATTGGTTGTCAAATCTGGAGAAATAACTTCCCAGGTCAATCCTTTATCGGTTGTCTTATGCACAAATTGACTTCCGAAGTAAGCTGTACTATTATCAAAAGGATCTTGCCCGATAGCTGCATTCCAATTAAAACGAAGCTTTGTTGTTGCGTCTGGTGGGGTAGGGCGTACCAAATAATTGTTTCCTGTTTGCCAATCGTAGCGCTGCACATAGCCTTGTTGGCTTTGTGTATAACCATACCGTGAATCATCCCTATCAGGGATGACATCAAAACCATCACCAAATGATATTTCTTGCCAATAACTATTGCGAATACCTTGAGCACGCCATACATATGCAGGACCACGCCATGAACCATTGTCTTGCATGCCACCATATACATTGTACGGATAATCGTTGTCAGTATTGATATGATAAAATTGCGCAACCGGTAAATTGCCGATAAACCGCCAGGTCTTTCCCCCATCCCTTGAGATGTTCATTCCTCCATCATTGCCGTCGATCATAAACTGTCCGTTCTCCGGGTGGATCCATAGGGCATGATGGTCAGGGTGAACCCCATTGGTCACATCGCCACCATAGGCGTTCATTAGTTGTTTGAAATTTTTCCCACCATCCTCAGAGACGTTGACAAAAGTGAATACGGAGTATACTCTATTTTCATTTTCTGGATCTACATATATTTCGCAATAGTAGAAAGGTCTATTGCCGATATCGGCCTTGTCATTCACCTTTTTCCATTTAAAGCCTCCGTCATCGGAACGGTATAGGGCATTCTTTTTTGCTTCCACCAGAGCATAAACTACATTGGGCTTGTTCTTTGCTATGGCGATGCCCATTCTGCCTAAGTTTCCCTTTGGGAATCCATCCTCAGGCGTCACCTTTTTCCAATTTTTTCCACCGTCATGGGTGATATGGAGACCGCTACCCGTACCGCCCGACTTAAAGAACCAGGGGTCTCTTTTGTGCTCCCACATTGCAGCGATCAACTTGTTCGGATTACTCGGGTCCATGACCAAATCGGCTGCTCCGGTTTTATTATTTACGAATAGGATTTTCTCCCAAGTCTCCCCACCGTCGGTAGTTTTGAAAATTCCGCGCTCAGGGTGAACTCCCCAAGGTGAGCCGATAGCTGCAGCATATACCACATCTGGATTAGTTGGGTCAATAACAACCCGATGAATATGGCGCGTATTTTCAAGCCCCATGGCTTTCCAATTCTTACCCCCATCCAATGATTTAAAAATACCAAAGCCACCGTTCAAACTATTTCTAGGGTTACCTTCTCCAGTACCAACCCAAATTACGGATGGATTCGATTGTTGTATAGTAACAGCACCGACAGAGGAGGTGACCTCCTCATCGAAAATCGGCTCCCATTTAATTCCACCAGAGGTCGATTTCCAAAGCCCCCCTGAGGCAGTACCTACATACATCACATCAGGATTCGAGTTTACCACATCAATTGCAGTAACACGCCCGCTCATTCCGCCAGGACCGATGTTTCGGGGTTTTAAGTCTTGAAGTAATTTCATGTCAAAATCTTGGGAGAAAAGCGAAAGGGTTGCAAAAAAAAGTGCAAGAGAGAGTAGTTTTTTGGTCATCTTAGATTGAATTAATTAGTCGTATTAAATATACCAAAAACTTTAAGGAGAATTCTTAATGAGGTGTTAATAACGGTTGGGTTGATTTTGATGAAAATGGAATAAATGAAGGTAAATACTTTTTCCTCAAGAAGCCTTTGAACTGAAGATATGGTCAACTGATTTATCTGATGTTTGTAACAATCTAGCTTGCTCCTCGTCCTATTAGGAGTTCAGGATAAACTCCTTCAAAACTATCCTTTGACATTGACTGTGTGATAACCAACCTCTCTTTGCGAAGAGAATATAAACAAATACGATGAGTGATAAATTAACCTTAAGACTTCGTATCATAATTACTGCTATTGTAGCCATTTTAATTTGGGGGCACATTGCATGGGACTATTTTAATGGGGGCATACCAACACACTATCTTTTACGTAATCAAGATTTACCAGGGATACCCAATTGGTTGGGAGGGATAGTTCTACCATTTTTCACGTGGTTCTTACTGTATCGTATTCATAAACGGATAGATGGAGGAGAAGTGCCAATAGCTTCCGAGAATTTACGAAGTGTTTGTGTCAGATTTCTTCTGGCGATGGGAATTGCTATTACTATTTCTATTTTATTTACCCATGGGATTGATGTAACAGGCTATATAATGCTATCCATTTTTATTCTTGCTTTTATTTTTCCATTGTACAAATCTGAATATTTATTGGGGTGGGTCTTGGGTTCGGCCTTTACTTTTGGAGCTATGATACCCATAGGTTTTGGAAGTATACTTGCCTTATTGTTTTATATATTTCATAAGATTTCTAGTGGTACCATTAACTATTTCAGATCCAAAAATGGTAACAGATAAGTTTACTTTTTTTGAAAAATACCGAATAATTCACTTCCCATTCTTGGTGGAATTGAATTGTAACATTTTTCAAAAGTTATTGTTTTGAAAAAGGATGATAAATAACTCATATATAGATTTTTATCTCCACCAAAAGGGCGCTTTTCCACAGTGCTGGTAAGCGGAATGTCAAACCAAACCCCGACAAGTTTTCCATTAGGTTTTAAGAGTTTGGCCATGTGCTTCACATATCCATTTCTATTTTCATTGGTAGGCACAAACGAACAGAAAAAAGTCTGTTCTAAGACGAGGTCATATTGAGTTTCGTGCTCAAAGAAATCTTCCAATACTAATTGTGTTTTTGGAAAATCAGGATTTCGTTCATGAAATTGTTTCAAAGGAAATTCCGAGATATCTAGTATATATACATTTTGAACCCCCTGTTTCCAAAGGTATTCTGCTTCATAGGCATTTCCCGCTCCTGGAATCAAGATTGAAATGTTCTTATCCGTAAGTTGGTCGATGTATTCTTTGAGTGGGGTGGAAGGGTACCCAATGTCCCACCCTGTACTTCCTTCTTGATAGCGTTTTGTCCAATATTGCTGCTCATTTGCTTTGCTCATCCCGTATTTTCAGCTTTTGTCTTCATTGCCCCTTAACTCCTCTAGGGTTCACATTCTTATAAACTTTACCATCTTTCATAACAAATTTCACCGCTCGCATTTTTGTTATATCCTTAACTGGATTTCCCTCAACAGCTATGATATCGGCTAGAAATCCTTTTTTGACCCTTCCCAGATTATCCAAGTGAAAAACTTCTGCATTTGTTGAGGTAGCTGCTTTTAACGCAGCTAGTGGCTGCATTCCATAATCGACCATTAATTCTAATTCCCGATAATTTTCGCCATGGGTAAAAACACCTACATCTCCGCCGAAAACAATATCAACTTCTGATTCCAAGGCCAATTTGAAGGTCCATTTCTTGTTTCCAATTCGTTCTGGTTCTGGGTCGGTTTCTTTATTCCATCCTCGGTATTGCGTAATAGCATATCCTGCAGCGAGTGTTGGGCAAAAGCCTATTCCCTTTTCCTTCATTAACTTGAATATTTCTAAAGTGCCGCCATCACCGTGCTCGATGGTTTCTACACCCGAGTTTATAGCACGGAGCATACCTTCAGGTGTACTTGCATGTGCAACTACATAACTACCGGCACTTGTAGCGGTGGCAACCATCGCTTCAATTTCTTCCTGCAAAAAAGTAGGTTGAGAAGGCGCTCCTGGTGTCCAGCGATAATCGGCGTACACTTTTATGAAATTAGCTCCATTGCCCAATTGCCTCCTTACCGTTTTGATAACTTCTGGAACACCACTCGCCGGTTCAGCTCCCAATGGCACCTGTACACCATCATGAAATCCTTTTGGCCCATAAGCCCCAGTGGCTACAATTGCTGGTCCTGCCACCAACATTCGTGGACCTGGAACGATACCCTCATCTATTGTTTTTTTTAGATAAACATCGGTATAGCCAGCGCCTTCGGCACCTAAATCACGAGTTGAAGTAATACCGGCCATCAATGATTTTTCCGCATGTACTGTACCTCGGATTGCACGCTCAACGGGAGATTCTTTAAGGACTTGGTCATTCCATGTGGTTTCATTATATGGATGCAAAAGCAAATGTGAATGCCCTTCTATAAGCCCTGGCATCAACGTCGCGCCCTTTAATTCTATTGTTGTTGTGCTCTTTGGTAATTCTACTCCTTCAGCTTCTCCCACGTAGGAAATCGTGTTTCCTTCGACTAGAACGACCCAATTTTCATGCATTTCTTCTCCATCAAAAACACGGTCCGCTATGACGAGCGTTTGAGCATCAATGAATACAGTGTACAAGCATAAGAATACTACTAAATATTTGGTCATCATTCGTTTAGTTTTGTGCAGCATGCTTCGCTACAATCTCCAGTTTTTCTTCAATTTCTGCTTTCGGAATCCAGCGGCCTTGGAGTATTACTCCTGAAATTTGCTTTAAGGCCTTGATATCTTCCAACGGATTGGAATCCAATAATACCAAGTCGGCAACTAGACCTTCTTTGATTTCTCCAAATGTATTTTCCATATCAAAATACTTTGCCGGATTTATTGTGCCCGATTTGATAATTTCTGCAGGAGTCATACCTGCCCCTAACATTCCTTGGACCTCATGGTGTATTGAAAACCCTGGCACATTGAATAATTGCGGTGCGTCAGAACCTAATAGCATACCATAACCGTTTTCGTTTAAAGCTTTGATAAGCAACTTGCGAATACTATCGAAAGTAGTCCATTGTTTTTCATTAAAACTTGGGTCGTTGATTGATTCGTCTTTTCGTCTTTTCCAATTCGCTAGGGTAGCCTTGGGCATGTACTTCATTTCAGGTTGTTTCAATAATTCATCAGAGGATACGGGCGCAAACCAACGCTCGAAAAGACTTTGTGTAGAAACGATCCATACCTTGTTTTTTTTAGCGAGACTAACAAGTTCATCTATTTTTGAAGTATCAGCCAGGGGAGTGAAGGCATATCCGAAAAAACCATTATCTGTTGGTTCAACGTTGGCGGATTCAGGAACTAGACCTTCCAAAAAACCATCCACATGGTCGATAGAAGTATACCTGCTCTCTAAAGCATGACGTATACCTACATCAACTGGCACGTGCCCTGCAAATGGTATACCTACTTCATCTGCGGTAGTTACGACTTGATCAAAAACCTCACGTTGAATACCTGGGTGGATTTTCAAAAAATCATATCCAGCTTTTTGATACGCCGTGACTTTTTCGATTGCCTCTTCTTTTGTTTTTACAGAGTTACCATTTAAAGATGGGCTTGAAGTAAAAATTCGTGGACTTATAATTTTGCCTTCTTTGGCTACTTCTCGAAGTGTCAGATGCCCCGGGTGCCCTAGCATACCTCGTATAGTAGTGATGCCATTGGCTACATAAAGAAAAAGAACTTCTTCAACCCGATCTGCATGAGTGCTCGGAGGGGGAATGTGTGCATGCATTTCTGCGAGGCCCGGGATGAGATATTTTCCACTCCCATCAATTTGAACGTTATACGCATCCACATTTCGAATTTCACCACTTATTTGCTTGATCCTACCAGAATCAATTACAATTTGTTGATTTTCAAAAACTGAACCATTCCGAACATCGATGCTATTGACATTGGAAATTAAAATCGCTGTAGGACTGATTTTTTCTTCGGATCGTCCACAGGAAATAAATATTCCTATAACTAGGAGTAAATTTAGTTTTTTCATTGCTCCGTATTTTTATTTACAACGGCTGATACAAGTAATGAATCGAGGGCTCTTTTATCAAAAACCCTTGTGCCTTGAATCAAACTGAAAATACGTTTGGTATTTGAAATATCCGTCAAAGGATTCGCTTCTAAAATCACGATATCTGAAATTTTTCCTTCGCTGACACTACCGAAATCCTTTGACTTTCTGAGAAAGTCCGAGCCATTGTAGGCCGAGGTACGTAAAACGTTAAGGGGGGGTATTCCAGAAGCAACCATTGCTTCCATTTCATGGTGTAATGAAATACCTGGATAAGTATATGAATTATATGCACCACTGTCAGAACCGGCTAATAAACCTACCTCTGCATCATTTAGGGCTTTTGCAAGTTGGCCAAAAAATGCATCCAGGTCCTTTCGATCTTGCCTTGCTTTTTTAGAGGAATTCATTGCTCTATTGATTCGACCCTGGTAGGTGGTTTGAATCCCCTCGGTCATATATTTTAAATAGTCATCATGGGTGTGGTCTACTTCATCAAGATAGCTTAGAACTTTGCCTATATGCAAAGTGGGCACAACAAACACATTGTTCTTTTTTAAATTATTGAAGGTCTTTTGAGCTGTTGAATCTTGATATGTACTCATCAGTGCTGGCATGGCATCCCAAAAGTCAATTTTCTTGTCCACCAATTGTTGTGTAATTTCAGCTTCTTCTGAAGAGCACCCTTTCATGATATAATACAAATGCTCAATGGCGTCGATGCCCGCACCAATGGTATCATCAAGTTCAACGGTAAAAGGCATATGGCCCGAAGTAATCAGATTACGGTTTTCTGCTTCTGCTATGGTTTTTAGGTATATTTCTCCCGAAATTTTGCTATCATATAGTTTGACGTAATCACTAGGTAACCGTTGTAACATGTCTAAGGCGTTAATGACGTCGATTTCATTTTCTACTTCCAAAGAACCGGGCCAAGTACCTGCTATACCATCTATTTTTGGACCTGAAGTAAATATTGTTGGTCCCACTAGACCTCCTTCAGCAATTTGTTTTCTCCAATCTAAAACCGACCCGGTCAAATCTCCTCCGGCATCGCGAACTGTTGTTATTCCATTTGCTATAAATAAATTTAGGAAGTTCTTATTGGCTTCAATTAAAGAATCGCCACCCCTAAAGTGGACATGGTTGTCCCAAAAACCAGGTAAGATATATTTTTTGGAGGCATCAATGGACTGAATAGCCTGAAAAGAAAAGCCGGTTGTTGATGGAAGTACTTTTTTGATTCTTCCATTGGAAATGAAAATATCATTTATTTCAACCTTTCCAGTTTCTAGGTCAATGACATTTCCATTTAAGATTGCAATATCAAAATGCTCTTTTTCAGCTTCGGTGCAGTTACTCACACTGAAAACAAGAAGCATTGAAAAAAAAATAAGTCGCATTGGGTTTTCTTTACCTGAAAAGTAACCAATATTAACGATTTATCAGTCTACGAATGCTAATAAATGTAAGTATGAAGATGGAAAAAAATAATGACATCATGGTTGAAACCAAGGGGCAAATTAACAACGAAAAGTAGCAATTGAAAATCCAGACCAAAGTACTGGTTATTTGGAAATGGCAAGAGAGATTACTTCTTCAGGGCAACTTGTTTTAGGGCTCCGCTTAGGATACATACGCAATGCCGAATTTGAGACAGAACCATTTTTTGCATTTCATTGGATCTTAGTACCTTTCGAACATATGCAGAAAACCGCCTCATGGTACTATCTGGTCTTGCTTATTTTAGCAGGGGAAGCAGTATTTGTACTACCCTTTGTACTTCCCAGAATTTTTAGACCTACGGTATTGGAGGTTTTTTCGCTTGACAACACCCAACTTGGTCTATGCTTTTCGGTTTATGGAATTGTCGCTGTGGCTTCCTATTTGATCGGAGGACCCTTGGCCGATAAATACCCACCTAGGAAACTAATGGCTATTGCCTTGTGGATGACGGCCATAGGTGGATTGGTTTTTGCTTCTTTTCCAGATTTTATAACACTACAAATCTTATATGGTTATTGGGGCTTTACAACAATTTTTTTGTTCTGGTCACCTATGATAAAAGCGACCCGAGTTTGGGGCGGCACCGCTTCGCAAGGGAGGGCATTCGGACTTTTAGACGGTGGGCGAGGGTTGACGGGTGCGCTCTTTGGCTTGTTGGGAGTACTTATTTTTTCGCTTTTCATTTCTTCAAATATCGAGGCGGCTACACTTATGGAACGGCAGGACGCTTTCAAATATGTCATTTATTATTCTTCTATGATTATAACTGTTATAGGAGTTTTAACCTGGGCTTTTATGAAGTCTGGGGCAGATGAAAAGGAAATTTCATTGCAAAAAATAACCGTTAAGCAGATTAGTGCTGTGATGAAGTTTCCTGCGGTTTGGTTGTTAATGGTAATAATTCTTTGTGCTTATGTTGGGTATAAAATAACAGATGTTTTATCCCTGTATGCGCGAGAAGTAATGCTTTATGATGAAGTGAAATCTGCTCAAGTAGGTACGTTTTTACAATTCTTGCGTCCTACTACAGGTATTTTGGTAGGATTGCTAGTGGATAGATTTAGAATTACGCTTTGGTTGGTTTTTAGCTTTATAGCTTCAATTGTCGGAGGGGTTTTGTTTGCTACTGGAATCATAGAACCATCGACCACCTCTTTATTTTTCATATCCGTCATTATTATTGCAGTAGGTGTTTATTCAGGGAGGGCCTTATATTTTGCCGTGATGCAAGAAGGAAAAATTCCTTTGGTGCTTACAGGTACCGCAGTTGGGTTGATTTCTTTGGTTGGGTATACGCCCGATATTTTTGCAGGCCCCGCATATGGTTATTTGCTGGATGCGCATCCTGGCCAAGAAATTGGTCATCAAAATGTCTTCTGGATGTTAACGGGGTTTGCCGTCGTAGGAGGAATAGCCTCGATTATTTACTATTGGTTGTATGGAAGAAAAGATGGGGCCTAGGTACAAAGAATTTGCTACCTACCATTGTTTCGGGTTTTGATGTTTTTGGCACAAAGTTGAATGATTTCAGCAATTCTTTTTTGACGTGTTTCTTCTCGTTTGGCCTGATTTAGGTAATACAAATAACTCTTTCGTTGACCTCGGGTAAAGTTCTGAAAGTTGGTAAAGGCCATTGGTTTTTTATCAAATGCGATTTGTAGCTCTTTCGGGATTACTCCTTTTTCAACATTGTCCAAAGCGGTCCAAGAGCCATTTCCTTTGGCCACTTTTATGGCCTTCAATCCATTGTCATGCATCAATCCATTCTTTTTAAGCTCTTTGATATGGTCTTTATTTATCTTGCTCCAAACACTTTTTGGTTTTCTGGGGCAAAAATATTGCCTGCGTTTTCCCGGGCCAATATTTTTTACCGTACTGTCAATCCATCCATAGCATAGAGCAACGCGCACGGCTTCCTCCCATCGCATGCTTTCGTTCGGATGGGAAACAGCATAAAAAATAAGATATATACCCTTTTCTTGGGTATGGTTGTCATGAAGCCATATTCTCCATTCGGTATCATTATTAAAATAGTATTCTTGAATTTCTTTCACCGAATTAGAGAATTTTGTTGGTTTTAATTAAAATTAACGTTTTCAAATCAAAGTTTTTCTAAGAATTATTCACTTAATGTGTATTTTTAGAAGCTTAACTTAACTCAAACCAAAGATTTCCATTTGACAGAGGAAATACATTAAACAAACTTTTTTATGAAAAAAATAGTGCTAGGATTAGTCGCGATTTTTGCATTGGTGCTTACTAGTTGCGGGGATAACAAAAGAGAAGGAAAACCAAAAGTATTGGTCTTTTCAAAGACCATGGGCTTTAAACATGCCTCGATTCCCGTGGGTATAGCCGCTATACAAAAATTAGGAACTGAAAATGGTTTTGAAGTCGATACGACTAAAAATGGAGAACTTTTTAACGAAGAAAATCTCAAACAATATTCTTCCATAATCTTCTTGAGTACAACAATGAATGTTCTTGATGCCAAGCAAGAGGCAGCCTTCGAGCGTTATATTCAAGCTGGCGGAGGCTATGTAGGTATTCATGCAGCGACTGATACAGAGTATGACTGGGGCTGGTACAATAAATTGGTGGGCGCTCAATTTTTAAGTCACCCTTCTGGTACTCCTGAAGCGGATTTTATAGTTAAGGACAATAGCCATATTTCTACGAACATGTTTACTGATTCCGTTTGGCATCGCAAAGATGAACTGTACAACTACAAA
>CAZTLZ010000049.1:17935-19892 GCA_964614665.1 uncultured Maribacter sp. | reverse complement strand
TTCATGTAGTCGGGATACGGATTTACTGTTGGATTCTGTTTTGGAAGAGACTACACAAGAGGTTGTTACCCTCGAGAATACTAAAGAACCGGACCTTGAAGTAGAGGAAGAGGAAGCAGTGGAAGAAGAAATCGTAGAACCGGAAATAGTACTGGAAAGTCGTACCACTACATTCCCCTCCATACAGGATGCACATATTCAAAGTGGCAAAGGCTTTAATCAACAAATCGTGAGACTTGAGGAAGGAAATCGAACTAGCTATTTAATGTTTGATTTAAGCCCTATAGCGGATATTAAAGCAGAAATTACGGAAGTTGAGTTACAGTTCACTATAGTAAGTGATAAAGGGAACGGTGTCGTAAATGTCTTTAAAGGAGATTCGAATGAATGGAGTGAATCTAGTTTGTCCGATGCTACAACTCCAGATACAGAAGTATTGCTAGGGAGTGTCACCAAAGAGTATGAAATAGGCTCCGTTGAATCAATAACCTTAAATGCAGATGAGTTAAGCGAGGAAATAAAGACACTGATCTTAAGTCATGAAAACGGTGACGACCTATCTTTTGCTTCCAAGGAACACCCCACAGTAGATGGCCCAAAACTGGTGGTCACCTATGATAGTCCTCCTGATGCTACTGAAATCATAATTGAGGAGGAAGAAGAGCCGGTCGACGTTGTAGAAAATGAATCGCCCATTGCTGTCGCAGATGCTACCCCTAAATCAGGGCAAGCGCCTTTACAAGTTAATTTTTCTGGTATTAATTCCTCTGATGACAATGGTATTCAGGTCTACTCATGGAAAATCAGGAATGGTATTACACGAACTAATGCTAACCCAACATACACATTTGAGGAAGTGGGTACATATGATGTTGAACTAACGGTCAAAGATGCTGAAGGCCTTACTGATATAGATGTTATAACAATCAATGTCACCGAAGAGGAGAATCAGAAACCTACGGCAAAAGCTTCCGCCAGTCCCCTATCCGGTGAAGCACCGCTAGAGGTAAAATTCACTGGTGACAAATCGGAGGACGACATGAATATTGCCAGTTTCAGTTGGCGTTTTGCGCAAGGTGAAATTTCAAATGAAGTAAATCCAAGCTATTCCTTCACTGAAGCAGGCACATACCCAGTAGTATTGACGGTAAAAGATGAAAATGGCTTAGAAGATAAAGCAAGCCTGACTATTACCGTGACACAACCCAAAAATGAAGCTCCGAAAGCCGTAATAGGTAAGGATAAAACATCAGGTGACGCACCATTAACTGTTCATTTTAATGCCAATAATGCCTCGGATGATAAAGAAATAATTAGTTATGCATGGAATTTCGGAATTAACCAGCCGGCAATTGACAAAGTAGTCCAGCGGACCTTTACGCAACCTGGTACTTACACGGTAAAACTAACAGTAAAAGATGAAGAGGGACTTTCCCATACGGTAAGTACAACGATAAGAGTTAATGAACCAACAATTCAAAATCAGGCGCCGGTGGCCAAAGGGGTACCAAATGTTACCTCCGGTGAAGCACCGCTGACCGTTAATTTCAAAGGTGATCAGTCTACGGATGATGATGCTATTGTCTCTTATATATGGAATTTCAAGGATGGCTCTACAAGTAATAATATCAACCCTACACATACTTTTGATACACCAGGAACCTATAATGTAGAACTCACCGTAACCGACTCGGATGGCGCTAAAAATACAGATACAGATACCATTACAGTAACCGAAACGAACAACAACAATAATGGTGGAGGTAATAATGGAAACCACCCTCCCAATGCTGTTTTTGCCTCCTCTTTTGGTTTTAAGGCTGGCGACGCTACTGAAGCCTTTCAAGATGCGATTAATTCAAGTAATAGTTATATAGTCATCGACAAACAGTCTAGTGATTGGATTATCCAACCCTCTCGTTTCTTTGACATTGCTAATAAGACCATAGTTTTTGAA
>CAZTLZ010000049.1:0-17925 GCA_964614665.1 uncultured Maribacter sp. | reverse complement strand
CAGGAGTGATACTCCGCTCTAAATCAGGAGCATATTCAAGTCCAAATGCAATAATGGTGGATTTTCGTACCGCTAGGAATTTAACGATCAAAGGCTATGGAGCGACCTTTAAAATGAACCGAAATGAATACGGTAATAGTGAGTTCAGGCATGCTTTAAAAATCGATGGTGGAAAGAATATAGAAATAAAAGGACTAAAAATCATCGATAGTGGCGGTGATGGTATTACCATTCAACGGGGAACTGGAAATTATGCAGAAGATATAACCGTTGAAGATGTAGTTAGTCACAATAACACGAGACAAGGACTATCAATAATCTCTGGAAAGGATATTTTTATTAGAAACTGTACTTTTTCCAATACTAACGGTGCTGCACCCGAGGCTGGAATTGATTTAGAACCTGATTTTTCTACCGACCGACTGCAAAATATCAATATTACCAACTGTACCTTTAAAAACAACAATTATGCTGGAATAATGTTAGGTGTACCAAAATTAAACAGCAGTTCGTTCCCCCTATCCATAAGTGTTTCAGATTGTCTTTTTTCTAATAATGCTAAACGGGATAATCATCCTTATGAACTTACCGAAATTAGATTAAGTGCTGGAGAAAATGCTTCTAGCACTGTTAAGGGTAATGTGAATTTTACCCGAATCACATTTGACGGTAGCTTGGGAAAAATAATTCAGAGCCCTAAACCCAGTACGGGCTATTTTGTAACCTTCAAAGACTGTGTCGCTAAAAACCTGCTCACCAAAAGAAACGAACATCCAATACTACTTGAAGGTCGCACGGATGCTCCTAATATTGGTGGGTTTAGCTTTCAAAATTTTAGAATACAATACAATAGGAACATGCCATTTATGTTCATTCGGTTACCAGATCAAAAGGAGGTAAGAAATATTACAGGTTCTTTTATAATCGACGAGCCCTATGATAATGATATTCGATACCTTAATTCGACCCCAGCTAATCGGTTTAATGTCAATATTAACTACACCCATATTGATTAAAGCATAGATATCAAGGTAGTTGTTGTTTTAACTCTAAGGTTACGTTTTCGTTGAAAACCGGTAAGTAACCCAAATATTCTAAAGTTGGTTTTCTGGCTATGTTAGGGTTTTTCACCAAAATCACTCCACTGACATTTCTTAAATTATTTAACGGGTTTTTTCTTGTACCTCGTATCAAAAACGAAGGCTTATTTGAATCATATTGAAGTATTAAATTTTCAAAATGATATCCTCCAAAATCCGAATTTTTGGTGTAATGCGGAACTTCAATATAAATAGGGGCACCAGATTTTTCGTCATTACAAATATTTTTTGCAACACAATTTTCAAACGTCACAAAAAACCCCTCCACGTTTTTTCTAGCATATAACATGCGCCAATTAGAATTGGCTATAGTGCAGTTCCTAAAAATCACACTGCCTTTTACCGGATCGACCTGATGTGACCTAATAATTATCTCAGCTGGAACTTTATGAAATTTCTCAGCGAAATTATTTTCAATTAAACAATTATCAAACACAATATCGACCGGTTTTGAACTGCTCGTTAATTTGGGTAATCCAATATTGATTCCTGCATAATAATTATTCTTAAACTGACAATTCGTAAAATGAATATTCACCATTCGTTCTTCTTCGACATTTGGCTCTAGATCTACTCCAGCTCCTGGAGCGGTACCAATGGTTTCCGCAAAACAACTATTGGTAACCCAAACGTTCTCTGCACTCATAATGGATATACCTTGACGTTTATTATTGACACATTGAATATTGTCAAGATAAATGTTCTTACTATACCAGGTTTTATTACTTCGGCCAATGGCTACTCCATCCCCTCCACTATCCATTAATTCCAAATTACTAATTCTTATATTATTGCTTCCCCTAATACTTACTACATGCCGCCATTCGCCATCGGTATATTCCGCTTTGTTCATTCTCATCATAGAACGGTTTCCATTCATTGTAATATTTTCACAATCCACAAACTTCCACATAGCATCAATGGTTCTAGGAAAAGCATTGGTTTTGGCGACAACCTCCACTCCGGTTTCAAAAATAATAACCTTATTCTTTATATTCCTAAAAACAACCGGTTCTAAAACCCATGGATTTTCGGTTTTATGGATGAAAAGGGTATCGGCTGAAGAATGAACAAATTGTTTGATAACATGGTTTATATCATCTGAATTATAGTCAGCTATTCTTTTCTTTTGACCCACTAGATTTGCGGATGATATAAAAAGGAACAAATAGATGTTCAAAAGGTAAAACTTGGTAAAACGCATAACTATTAAATTTCTGATATATATTTTTGCATCTAAACTATTTTATTGGCAATGGAGCCTACAATAATTTTCGAGGAATACAACTGGTCAAAAGTCAATACAGTCTAAAAAAATAGGGTACATTATCGTCACTCAATCGTTTTTGAAATTTTTTGCTGAAAATTTCAGCACCTTTTCCAGATAAATGTATTCTATCTTTCCAATAATCCAAATAATTTTCTTGGAATAAATTGGTATAATCATAATAACCAGACCCCATTTTACCCAAGCTTTGTTCTAATCCAATACTATCATCATTGCATTCATTCGCAGACTTTGGGGGCGTAAATAAAATGAGCCTTTTATTATTTTGGTCACAAAACTCTTTAAGTTCCATAAGCGCATCAAAGTAAATTTCGTTTAATTTAAAATCAGACTTGGAAGGTGGCGTTTTGTCGGTTTTGTTCAGTTTATTTATGAAAACATCGCGTCGATTTTCGCTAACTTCAATTTAATCAAGATTTCTTACAAGAAACACCTTCCACTAATTTTTTTGTTATCTGTAGTTGTTATCTCTTGCAACACAGAGGTTGTTTCAAATAATAGAATAACATGGATCTTACTTTGGTTTCCTTACAACATCTCTTATCATTGTTCCGTTAATGTACCAAAACCATAAAGTCTTGAATAAAAAGCTCGCTCCTAACTTTTTAACGATAAATAATACTCTTAAAACAAATTAATTGGTAAGCACGATTGCTTTTTAGATATTTGTTGGCTCAATGCATTGCTTTGATTAATAATATCTTCTATAAAACAACATTCGACATTGTAGTAATGCAGATTTCAGATTATGATTAAGAAACTTCTTGTTTCCATATTTCAAAAAGTAAATAGTAATATATTTCGAAGTTTGCTTTTAATTGGTGGACTTGGAGTTCTTATTAAAGTAGTCTCATTTTACAAAGAGACTTTAGTAAGTTCTTCATTTGGGCTTTCTATGCTGCTTGACACGTTCCATCTAGCGATTTTAATACCATCCTTCATTCAATTAATGGCGCTTCGGGCGCTTAAGAACCTTTTTGTTCCCAACTATATTTTGGAAATGAAAACAACCAAAGAGGTTGGAAGTCTTCAGGCTTTTATTTTTTTGGTAATAAGTATTTTGTTTATAATTCTATCGAGTTTGGCCTTAGGTTTTTCATTCTTTATCGAAGAGATATTTACCGGGCATTCAGTGGAGTACTACGAATTGTTACGAAAGCAGCTGTATATCGTATTACCTTGTATTTTGTTATGGGGTTATTCAAGTGTTTTGGATGGTTTGCTGGAAATTGACAGTAAGTTTTTTCATTCGACCATCATACAGGTATTCACACCGGTTGTAACGATAATCAATGTCCTGTTTTTTAAAGACTTTTTTGGTGAAACCATTTTAGTCTGGAGTATGTTAATAGGTACTTTTTTCTCCTTTTGCTATCTCATTTTCATAACCCAGAGGTATTCAATATTAAAGCTCGCAGAGGTTAAAATCAATGACAACACCCGTCAAATGATCCGTCAATATCCTCCCAAGGTAACCTCGGCCATATTGACTGGAATAAACCCTTTTGTGGACCAGCTATTTGCAGCACAGTTAGTAGTTGGGTCGGTAGCCTCGATTAAATACGGAGTAAAATTACCTACTATTTTTACGGCACTTCTAATGCTAGCACTTGGCAAAGTCTTCTTACCCTACTTCTCTAGGGCAATTGTTGACAACATGGAAGAGGCGTACAATAAACTCTTCCGGGTAATCAAAATGGTATTTTTAGGTAGTCTTATTGTTTCCACTATCTTTTTCTTGTGGTCGCATGAAATTATCGAGTTGCTTTTTGAGCGTGGAGAGTTTACCGCTAAGGATACCATGGTAGTGGGTAAAATTCAAAGGATCGCCTTTTTATACGTACCTTTTTTTTTATCCACCCTGTTATGTGTCAAATTTCTAACCGCAGCTAACGAAAATAAATTTATGGCCTGGGTGTCCTTTGGTAATCTTATTGTCAATATCATAATGAATTACGTGCTCGTGAATAAATTCGGCCTATATGGTTTGGTAATGAGTACAACCATAGTATATATCTTATCTGCACTAATATATTTCACATATACGTACAATAGCTATAAAAAGTTCGTTAATAGTAAAGTATAGCATATAGGGTTTCAATTGATATTAAGTTATAATCGAATGCATGAAAGTTGATTTTATTATTGGTCGTTTAGGAAAGGGAGGTGCAGAAAGAGTTATGGCAACTTTGAGCAATCATTTTTCAAAAATGGGGCACCAAGTTCGTATTGTCACTTTCGATGATAAACCAGACGGTTATGAACTACATGAGGATATTGAACGGATTCGTTTAACAAAAAAAAGCATCTCCAATATTAAACTCAACAGATTATTAGGTTTGTTCTCCTTTTACAAGAAAAAAAATAAGCAACCAGATATTGCCATATCATTTTTAACTTTCACCAACCTTATCAGTATTTTGGCATGCTTTTTACGTGGGGTTCCAATTATTGCTTCAGAACATAACAATCATACTCATACCCCTAAACCTACATGGTTACTTAAAATAACCTGGAACTACGTATACCGATTAGCCAGACACGTTACTGTCTTAACCGACTTTGATTTGGATTTCTTTAAAAACAAGAAAGCAAAAGTGGTGGTTATGCCCAACCCTTCCTCGTTTGAGAATATCGACACCAATACGCATACAAGGGAAAACGTTATTCTAGCTGTGGGAAGTTTAAACAGAATACAACATAAAGGTTTTGATAATTTAATTGCCATTATGGCAAAGGTCTTACCTCAGCATCCGGAATGGAAACTGAAAATCGCGGGAGGTGGTGACCAAAGCAACCTCAAGATTCTAGAAGGTTTGGTTCAAAAGGGGAACCTTGAAAAACAAATTGAATTTCTTGGTTATTGCGATAATGTTCGTGAATTGATGAGAAAATCAAGTATCTATGTGTTGTCATCACGTTTTGAGGGATTGCCCATGGTCCTTTTAGAAGCAATGTCGCAGGGCATGGCGTGTATCGCTTTTAATTGTATTACCGGCCCCTCTAATATGATCACACATCAAGTCAATGGTATTTTGGTAACGGATCAAGATATGAATGAAATGGTTGAACAGCTTAAGCTGCTAATTATAAATGAAGAACAACGAGTTGAACTTGGCTCTAAAGCGATATATAGCCTGGACGATTATAAGATTCAACGTATATACGAAAAATGGAAGGAGCTACTACCTAAAAGTAGTACTTAACCCAAGAATTATTATTCGCTTAAATTGAAGAAATTGACAAAGTACAGTAGATAAATCATGATTCGAAAAATACTCAAATATGTGATATTGTTGCTCTTTATAGTTAACATTCCCTTGGTCGCCCTAAATAGTATTGGAGCAACCTATGGGACCATATTGAGCTACACTAGCTACTTTTTATTAATCTTATACTATATCTTGTTTACTGTAGGTCGCTCTCCAAATTATTGGTTGTTATATTTAGGCTGTACCTATTTTGTTATTTCTGGTCTGCAGATGTATATTTCCGGTGATGAAAATTCTTGGTTCGTAGGTATGCTCAAGTTTTTTGTATTAATGCTCTTTGGGAACAGCCTATTTCGGGAAGTGACGAAAAAAGAAATGGTTTTCTTTTTATTCTTAGGAGCTCTTAGTGTAATTGCCAATGGGTTTTTCATTCCGTCCGACTACGGTAGGGCCAGTGGCTTTTATTATAATGCAAACCCCGCTGGTTTGGCATGTTTGTTTGGGTACACATTGACTTATGGTTTAAAGAGCAAGGCACTTCGCCAGGTTTTACAGATTTTCTTTACTATAGGGGGAATAGTAACCTTTTCAAGAACATTTATTATAGTTTGGGTGTTAGTAAATCTTTTATCTATAAAAAAGAGTCGTAAAAATATTCGGATATTTGTCCTCGGCATAGGGGTTTTCGCAACCCTTTTTATTGCCGGGGAGTTATTTAACCTTGGCGGTGAGCGATTTGAGTCTTTCAAATCTGCCATTAGCAACGACAAACCTAAAAACAATTTAGATAAGGACTCAAGGAGCGGAACTTGGTCGCTCTTCTATGAAGACGTGCTAGACTCGCCAATATTAGGAAATGGTTATGGTTCGTTTCAAGGGGGGGGGCTTCATAATGTTGGGGTACATAATACATACCTACTGATTATTGGTGAAGCAGGCATTGTTCCCCTCATAGTATTCCTCATAATTATCGCTAAGTATATGATCTTGGCATGGAGAAAATTTCAGCATGACGAAACTCTTTTATATATGTCGATCACACTATCACTCTATTTGTTGACCTTACATGATTTTTTTGAATACCCCTTCATGTTATCGATAGTCTTGTTTTGGTTAAATCAAACTGATTTAGCAGGAAGCCAAGAATTGTCTTCAATCGAGATTACCAAAGAAATCAAATTAAGAAAAGATCTGATTTAAATACTCTCAATTAAAATTTTATGAAAATAGATTTTCTTATCGGCAATATGACAGGAGGAGGTGCACAACGGGTTATTAGTGTTCTTGCAAATCATTTGGCTCAAAAAGGTCATATTATTAAGATAATTTCTTTTCGTGGCGGTGATGAATATCCCCTAGATCCATCCATTAAACGGATATATTTCAATAAAAAAGTATTGATGAATTCCGTTGTTTTCAATGGTTATTTTCAATTATTTAATTTCTACCGAAATAAAAGTAATCGACCTGATGTCATAAGTTCACATATTAATTCATTGGGATATTTAACTATTCCAATAGCAAAAATTTTCAGACTTAAAATTATTGTTTCTGAGCATATTAACCATCAAGTAGATATGAGGTTCCGTAAGCGGTTTTTGTGGAAACGACTTTATCCACTAGTCGATGCTGTAACCATTTTGACCAATTTTGATTATGAATTCTTTTCAAAGAAAAATAAAAGGGTAGTTGTAATGCCCAATCCAAGTTCATTTGAAAACAGAAAAGTTGTCGAAAATCATATTAGAAAAAAAGAAATCATTGCAATCGGTTCACTTGACAGGTATCACCATAAAGGCTTTGACAATTTATTGGACATAGCCCGTGAAGTTGGCAAGGTTAATACAGAATGGACTTTTAAGATCGTTGGTGCGGGTGAACAAGGTAGACGGTTTTTGGAAAAAAAAGCTAATGAGTTGCGTCTTACTAATGTTGAGTTTTTGGGGTTCAGGGATGATATCAAAGAAATACTGTACAACGCGGAAATTTACATACTACCTTCTCGTTTTGAAGGCTTGCCCATGACCTTACTGGAAGCATATTCGCAAGGAACGGCCTGTATTGCCTATGATTGCGTTTCAGGGCCTTCCGATATTGTAACAAATAGGCACGATGGCCTGCTAATTGAAAACCAAAACATCATTGCGATGACTAATGGCTTGCAAGAACTAATGGAAAACAAGGAATTAAGAAAAAAATTGCAAAAAAATGCCCCCTCTTCCTTAGAAAAATTTTCAGTTGAAAATATAGGCAATAAATGGGAGGCACTTTTGAGCGATGTAGTCAAATGTGAATAACGAAGTATACATTCTGTTTTATTTAAAAAAAGCCCCTCAAAATATATTGTTTGAAAAAATGAAGCGTTACTATCATTAGTGTACTTAAATTATCTTTGACAATTTCGTAAAACCCCAATAATTAAACTATGAACATAGATTTACAACTGGCGATTGAAGGTGCCATCGCCGGTGGCATTGAAATCCTTAAAATTTACGATGGCCCAAAAATAAAAGTTGAACAGAAGGAAGACAATTCACCCTTAACCCTTGCCGACAAAGCGGCCAATGATGTCATAGCCACTTTTCTAGATAAAACCTCCTACCCCATTATCAGTGAAGAGAACAAACAAATTGATTTTGAGGTTCGAAAGAACTGGGAAAGCTGTTGGATCGTCGATCCGTTAGACGGCACCAAGGAATTTATCAAAAAAAATGGGGAGTTTACCGTGAATATTGCCCTATGTGAAAAGGGTCGCCCTATCTTTGGGGTCATTTATGTACCTGTAACTAGGGAATTGTATTATGCAGATGTACTTAATAAACAGGCCTACAAAACAACCTTAAGTCAAGAACATGAGATCGTCAAAGACCTCTTCAGTTCAAATGACTTAATTAATCCCAGTCAACCTTCTACCGACATTATTCGGGTAGTAGGTAGTCGATCTCATATGAATCAAAATACCTTAGATTATATCGCCTCTATAGAAAAAGACTACCAAGAAGTTGAGATTGTCTCAAAAGGCAGCTCTCTTAAGTTTTGTTTGGTGGCAGAAGGCAAAGCTGACGTTTATCCTCGTTTTGCCCCTACCATGGAATGGGATACTGCAGCAGGTCAGGCCATTTGCAACGCAGTAGGTTTAACCGTAATTTCGCAAGACACTAAGCAAGAACTCAATTACAACAAAGAAAATCTTTTAAATCCCTTCTTTCTGGTCAGTAAATAATGGGAGCTATGGGTAAAATATCACGGCTGATGGGTAAAATATCCCACAAAAGACATATCGCCAAGACTATTACCTGGCGTATGATTGGTACATTGGATACCGTACTTTTGTCGTGGATTATTACTGGAAACCCTATGACAGGCCTAAAAATTGGTTTTTCGGAAGTGGTAACCAAAATGATACTGTATTATGTACATGAAAGAGCTTGGTTAAGAGTAGGAATCCCAGAAAGTCGAAAAAGACATTTACTAAAAACCGTATCATGGCGTATTGTAGGTACTTTGGATACAATACTACTTTCTTGGATTATTTCTGGAAACCCGCTCACGGGACTTAAAATTGGGGCTGCCGAGGTGATTACCAAAATGATATTATATTATGGCCATGAGCGTGTTTGGTATCGCATTAATTTTGGTTTGGACAAAATTATTAGATCAAAAAAATGGAGGAAAATATAGTCAGACATACTTATAAAGTCAATCGTGATGATCGCCGAAAAGCCAACGGACATAACTCATTGTTAATTTTTTTTACCGGCTTATCCGGTTCTGGAAAATCTACAATTGCAAACGCATTGGAGGAGAAATTACATGAAGACGGTTTAAAAACATTTAGTCTCGACGGTGACAACGTTAGACATGGTATCAATAATGATCTCTCTTTTAGTCCAGAAGATCGTTCCGAGAATAATCGGAGAATCGGAGAAATTGCCAAATTGTTTGTAGATGCAGGCATGGTTGTATTGGCTGCCTTTGTAGCTCCTTATAAAAAAGACCGTGACCTTATCAAAAAAACTGTGGGCACCGAAAACTATATTGAGGTTTTCGTCAATACAAGTCTTGAAGTTTGTGAGCAGCGTGATGTAAAAGGACTGTATGCGAAAGCTAGAAAGGGTGAAATCAAAAACATGACCGGAATTTCAGCGCCCTACGAGGCTCCGGCAAACCCTCATGCCGAAGTAACCCAGGAAAGTACAATCGAAGAATCTGTAGAAATTATATATCATAAAATCGAAAACCATTTAAGACTCGAAAAATGAGTAAATACTATTTAAATTATCTTGATGAATTAGAATCAGAGGCCATTTACATTCTTAGAGAGGTCTGGGCGCAATTTGAAAACCCTGTTATCCTTTTCTCAGGAGGTAAAGATTCAATTCTAGTGGCTCATTTAGCAAAGAAAGCCTTTCATCCGGCAAAAATCCCTTTTCCTCTAATGCATGTGGATACCGGACATAACTTTCCCGAAACGATACAATTTAGAGATGATACCTTGAAAGAATTAGGAGTAAACTTAATAGTTGGCTCCGTTCAGGAATCAATAGATCAAGGTCGGGTCGCCGAGGAGAAAGGTAAAAACGCGACTAGAAACTCCCTACAGATTACAACTTTGCTAGATGCCATTGAAGCAAACAAAGTTGACTGTGCGATTGGCGGTGGAAGACGAGATGAGGAAAAAGCCAGAGCTAAAGAGCGGTTTTTTTCACATCGTGACGATTTTGGCCAATGGGATCCAAAAAACCAACGCCCTGAGTTGTGGAACCTTTTTAACGGAAAACATTTTGAAGGCGAACATTTTCGAGCTTTCCCCATAAGCAATTGGACAGAAATGGATGTTTGGAACTATATCTGTAGAGAAAACATTGCTATTCCATCACTGTACTATGCTCATGAGCGAGAAGTGGTCTGGAGAAGTGATTCATGGATACCAAATTCAGAATTCTTAAAACTAGAAGAAGGAGAGGAAATCGTCACCAAAAAGATTAGGTTTCGTACACTTGGTGACATCACCATCACCGGAGGTATAGAATCCGATGCAGATACATTGGAAAAGATTGCCGATGAAGTATCTGGTATGCGACAAACGGAAAGGGGAAATAGAACGGATGACAAACGTTCGGAAAGTGCAATGGAAGATAGAAAAAGACAAGGTTACTTCTAAAAGATATAAACAACATGGAATTAAATAATAATCAATTATTGCGATTTACGACTGCCGGAAGTGTCGATGACGGAAAGAGTACTTTAATCGGAAGGCTTTTGTATGATTCGAAATCGATTTTCGAAGATCAATTAGAGGCTATTGAAAGTACGAGTCAAAAAAAGGGTCACGAAGGTGTTGACTTGGCACTCTTTACAGACGGCCTAAAAGATGAACGTGAACAAGGGATTACAATCGATGTAGCCTATCGCTATTTTACCACGCCAAAACGAAAGTTTATTATTGCGGACACACCTGGTCATATTCAATACACAAGAAATATGGTAACCGGTGCTTCAACAGCCAATGCGGCCATTATTTTAGTAGATGCGCGTCATGGTGTTATTGAACAAACCAAAAGACATTCGTTCATTGCCTCACTTTTACAAATTCCCCATTTGGTGGTTTGTATCAACAAAATGGATCTAGTCGATTTTAAGGAGGAGGCGTATAACAAAATTGTCAAACAATTTCAGGACTTTTCGTCAAAACTTTTAGTGAAAGATGTCCGTTTTATTCCCATTAGTGCCCTGTTAGGTGATAATGTAGTCAACCGTTCAGAAAATATGAGCTGGTATAATGGCGCCCCACTTTTGCATACGTTGGAAACCATACATATTAGCAGTGATTTTAACAGTGTTGATGCACGTTTTCCGGTGCAGACTGTGTTAAGACCACAACGTGATGGCTTTATTGACTATCGTGGTTATGCAGGTAGGATTTCAAGTGGAATATTCAGACCAGGTGATGAAGTGACGGTGATGCCATCAGGATTTACATCTAAGGTGAAAACTGTGGAGGGGGCCAAAGGTGAATTGGAAGAGGCCTATGCTCCAATGTCCATATCAATGACCTTAGAGGACGATATAGACATCAGCCGTGGTGATATGATTGTACGATCCAATAACAAGCCTGAACCAGCTCAAGATTTGGAGGTCATGCTTTGTTGGATGAATAATGCTCCTGCCAAACCCCGTGCAAAATATACGGTTCGGCATACGACCAATGAGCAAACAGCGATGATAAAGGAGGTCATCTATAAAATAGATATAGAAACTCTTGGCCGTAACCTCGAGGACAAGGAGATGGGCATGAATGACATTTGTAAGGTACGTATTCGTACCACAAAACCTCTTATGATTGATTCTTACCGAGAAAATAGAGCCACGGGAAGTTTAATTTTAATCGACGAAAGTACCAATGAAACTGTCGCGGCTGGTATGATTGTTCATTAAAGATATGGCTGTTTTGTCAAATGTATATGACTAGTTGAGTTTGGCCTTATTTAAGATACTATGGTTCTGACTTTAATGAGAAAACATTCGTCAAGTTTATCGTACTTTAAACTTCAACAAATATAAAACCCCATGTATGCGTCAATTAATTACTAGAGCATATTTCAAATACCCTTGGCTACCAGGGATTTTAAATCCATTAATAGCCCTAAGAACCGCCTTACTGCCTGAAAAGTATCGGCTAGAAAGACGCTTCAAGAGAATTCTGGGCTATTCTCTAGATCTCGACAGGCCCGTAACCCTGAATGAAAAAATTCAATGGTTAAAGCTATATGACCGAACAGAATTGCATCCAATATGTGCGGATAAATATGCTGTTAGGGATTATATAAAACAAAAAATAGGAGAAGAATATCTTATATCACTAGTCTTTCATTCCGATGACCCTGCGCAAATCAAAGCGGATAAATTCCCAGATTACCCATTTATTATCAAAACCAACCATGACAGCTCGGGTGGAATCATTGTATGGAAAAAAGAGGATGTTAATTGGGACGAGGTGCGCGAAATCTTTAGAAAAAGAATGAAGTCAAATTATGCCATATTTGGAAAGGGCGAATGGCAGTACGCCTCAATAAAACCCATGATTATTGCAGAAAGACTATTGATTACCGAAGATGGCAGTATTCCTGCTGATTTCAAAATGCACTGTTTCAATGGAAGTCTTAAGTTTACCCAAGTTGATCTTGATCGACAAACCAATCATACCAGAAATCTGTATGATAGGGACTGGAATTACATTCCGGTATCATGGTTATATAAAAATGGCCGTGAAGTAACCAAACCTTCGGTTTATGAAAAAATGGTTCAACTCGCCGAAAAACTAGCCAAGGAATTCATTTATTTGAGAGTGGATTTTTACGTGGTTTCAGGTAATATTTACTTTGGTGAACTGACGTTCCATTCTGATTCAGGGAACGGAAAATTTATTCCTGAAGAATGGGATACAACATTCGGGAATATGCTCAAGCTCCCAATCGATAATTAAAATGGTCCGTACTCTCAACATTGCCAAAAACGGTCACAGGGTGACCTTCCTGGATTAAATGTACTAACTACTAACCCCCTATTCTATATGAACATATGAACATAGTCATTTTCATTTATTCTTTATCCAACGGTGGAGCAGAAAGAGTGGTTTCGTATTTGTTGCCCTATTTACAAGAACAAGGGCATCATGTACATCTGGTTCTTATGAATCGCAAAATAAGTTATCCTATACCAGATGACATTCCAGTACATTATTTAGAAGATTCAAAACCTAATGAAAACGGTTTTCTCAAATTTGTAAAGCTTCCGTTTTTAGGCTACAAATATGGCAAACTCTTAAAACGGCTTAAAATCACCCATTCATTTAGCCTTTTATCCAGGCCTAACTATGTTAACCTGATGTCGTCTTTGTTTATAGGTCACAAGGCCAAAATCATCATAAGTGAACGAAACTACCCAAGTCTTCAATATGGATACGATGATCTACAATCAAAGATCAACAACTTCTTGGTCAAGAGGTTGTACCCTAAAGCCAATCTGGTCATCGGAAATTCGGTAGCGAATGTAAAAGACCTAATTGACAATTACGGCATACAAAAAAATCTTAGTCATGTTATTCAAAACCCCATTGACATCGAGGCAATAGATGAGATTCCCGCGAAAACCGATTTTTTCAATACCGCTTCAATGAATCTTATAACCGTGGGCAGACTTGAATCTCAAAAAAACTATCATCTACTACTTGATACCATAGCGCGAGTACCCAATGTACGTCTCTATATTCTAGGACAGGGAATATTAGAAAATGAATTAAAAGAGAAAGTCAAAAACACAAACCTTCAAGGCCGCATCACTTTTCTCGGTTACGATTCCAACCCGTATAAATACCTAAAAAAAGCCGATTTGTTTATCTTCGGCTCAAACCATGAAGGCTTTCCCAACGTATTGCTGGAAGCGATGTGTTGTGGACTTCCAATCCTTACTACTAATTGCAAGTCAGGACCTGATGAAATAATGGCTCTCAATGACGAGGTTATCAATGATATCATGATTACCCCGTATGGTATTCTAACACCAGTAAACGATGTAGATTTGATGGTAAAAGGGCTGACCTATTTTATACAAAATCGTGATTATATGCGTTCATGTAAAGAAAAGGTCAAGATTCGAATCAAAGACTTTGCCAAAGACGAAGTATTGAAAAAATATGAGACCACATTAAAATCGGCAGGTTAATTTCTATAATCCCAACTTTTTGTGTACAATAAGGAAGGCCTGATACCAGATATTTCGGTGGTGAAACAAAAACAATGAAGACGACTAAAGTTGTATTATTTACGAAGAATAACCCTTACGGCAATATGGTTTGTGCGTTTTTGAAAAAAAACTACACCTTGTCCGGCATCGTAATAGATGCGCCCATACCAGGTGCAGGAAAAAAATTGATCAAGCGTAGAATCAAAAAACTTGGTATGTTCAAAGTATTTCTACAAGCAATCTTCCAAAAAGGCCTAGTACCATTCTTACGAAGAGAGAGTAAAGCCAGGGAAAACGAATTAATGTCTAAAATCGATATGGGCGCTATTGATCAATTCGAAAATATTTTTTTTCCTAAGTCCATAAACGATACCGCGGTGATACCGTTCACAAATGACCTTGCTCCCGATGTCATTGTCGTATGTGGGACGGGAATCATCTTTAAGAAAATAATCAATGGACTTGTAGCTCCATTAATAAATATCCATGTGGGTATTACCCCTAAATATAGAGGGGTGCACGGTGGATATTGGGCCCTAGCTAATAAGGATAATGAAAATTTCGGCGTTACGGTGCATTTAATTGATCCCGGTATCGATACCGGGGGTGTTATCAGCCAAAGAACTTTTCAACCCGACAAGAATGATAATTACTGTACCTACCCCCTCTTTCAAACTATGGAAGGATTGCATTGTATAAAAGATGCCATAACGCAAATTGAAACTGATACCATCCAAATAAAAAAAGGAGCCACGGAGAGTAGGTTATATTATCATCCGACGATTAACGGCTATCTATACAATCGACTAATCCACGGAGTAAAATAGAATATGAACGGTAAATTTGTAATATCATTGGACTATGAAATGCACTGGGGTGTATTTGATATTATGTCCGTAGAAGACTATTTTGAAAACCTTGTAAATACAGAAAAGGCGGTTGATAAAATGGTCGAACTAAGTAACGAATTTGATGTGAGGCTTACATTTGCAACTGTTGGTTTCTTATTCGCCAATGATAAAAAAGAACTTTCGACTTATATTCCGTCTAGAAAACCTTCTTATACGAACAAGAAACTAGAACCCTATCTTTTTTTGCAATCGGTGGGTAAGACTAAAAAAGAAGCCCCTTTTCACTATGCAAGTAAAAGTATCTTAGAATTGAGTAAAGATTCAAGACACGAAATAGGCACACATACGTTTTCGCATTATTATTGTAGAGAAGATGGTCAAACAAAGGAAGAATTCGATGCAGATTTAAAATCAGCAATCGCCATTGCACAAGCAAAGGGCATAACCCTAAATAGTATTGTCTTTCCTAGAAATCAAGTAAAAGAGGAGTATCTCGAGATTTGTGCAACAAATGGTATCACATCATATCGAGGAACTGAAACCGCCGGGGCATATAATCCAACAATTCCAATGCCCAACCTGATGAAACGCGGTTTGAGAATGTTAGACAGTTATTTAAATATAATGGGGCACCATACGGTAGCACTGCCCGACTTGGAAAGAAGTAGCGATAAATCATTGAATCTTCCTTCATCAAGATTTTTGAGACCATACAATAGGAAGCTTAAGGTGGTCAATAGCCTTAAAATTAAAAGAATTAAAAAGTCTATGACCCATGCAGCCAAAAATAACCATTTGTATCATCTTTGGTGGCACCCTCATAACTTTGGCAAGGATTTAGAGCAGAACATCCAAGATTTAAGAGCTATATATAAACACTTTCAAATGTTGAATAAAACATATGGATTTGAAAGTGAAACCATGACCTCCCTAACATCTAAAATAAAATCGGAGGCTGAGAATGCATCCGCATAAACCGAGGGTAAAAAAAGTATGGGAAAGAAGAAAAAAGTAATTCGAGTTGCGGCACTTTCCGATTCTTTACGTGTACTTCTTAAAGGACAGCTAAGATATCTTAATAACCATTTTGATATACTGGCAATAGGTTCTGGCAAAAAAAGTGCACAAAAACTGGCCGAAGAAGAAGGAGTCAGAACCATTCCCCTGCGCATTGAACGCAGAATAAGCCCATTTAAGGATATCAAAAGTCTTTGGGGATTATACAGGTTGTTCAGAAAAGAAAAGCCTTACCTCGTTCACTCCATTACCCCAAAGGCAGGACTACTTAGTATGACCGCGGCTTATTTCGCCAGAGTTCCGAATCGGGCACATACCTTCACTGGTTTGGTTTTTCCTACCAGCACTGGATTACTTAAAAAACTATTAATTTTTTTTGATAAGCTCATTTGCTATTTTGCTACTGATATCTATCCTGAAGGTCAGGGAGTCAAAAAGGATTTACTTCAGTATAAGATTACAAGAAAGGAACTTAAAATTATTGCAAACGGTAATGTTAATGGCATTAACCTGTCACATTTTGACCCCTCATTATATAAAAAAGAAGATATAAATGACTTACGCCAAAGCTACGGTATTACACCTAAAGACTTCGTTTTTCTTTTCGTGGGTAGAATTGGTTTGGACAAGGGAATCATTGAATTAGTCAGTGCCTTCTTAGAAGTACAGAAAGATTTCGCTAGCGCCAAGTTGATGTTAGTAGGTACTTTCGAAAAAGAACATGACCCTTTACCTGAAGACATTTGTAATGAAATTGAACAGAATGAAGACATCGTATTTGCAGGTTGGCAAACTGATGTAAGACCCTTTTTCATGTTATCAAATGTTTTTATCCTTCCTAGTTACCGAGAGGGTTTTCCCAATGTTGTCTTGCAAGCTGGCGCCATGGGTAAATTTAGCATTGTAACCGATATTAACGGTTCGAATGAAATAATCGAAAATGGATTGAATGGAACCGTTATTCCTGTAAAAGATAAATTGGCTTTGGAAAGTGCAATGCTAGACTGCATTAAAAAGCCAATCAAGTATAAAACTCATAATCTGGAGTTTAGAAAAATAATCGCCAAAAAATACGAACAAGATATTGTGTGGACAGCGCTTTTAAAGGAATACCAAAATATGCTTTAACACGTTCTAAACTAAATCGTATCTTTTATCTTATTGATTTAAGATTTTACCTGTTGACATAAAGTAGAAAACGATGTACAAATCCTTCTTTAAACGCCTCTTCGATATTTTATTTGCTCTATTGATTTTAGTAATATCAA
This sequence comes from uncultured Maribacter sp., assembly GCA_964614665.1. Classification (GTDB taxonomy): domain Bacteria; phylum Bacteroidota; class Bacteroidia; order Flavobacteriales; family Flavobacteriaceae; genus Maribacter_C. The sequence continues at coordinate 444 of CAZTLZ010000049.1, read as the reverse complement.
GTCCTTTTTTTCTTATTACCTATATTGTTTTGAGTATTGCCAACAATGGCAAACCCTTCTTTTTTCAGAAACGTCCCGGAAAAAATGAAACGATTTTTGAAATTGTAAAATTCAAATCAATGAATGACAAAAAGGGTCCTGATGGAGAGCTACTGCCTGATGGAGATCGCATAACAAAATTTGGAAAATTCGTTCGAAAAAGTTCCTTAGATGAGCTGCCCCAATTATGGAATGTCATAAGAGGAGATATGAGTATTATCGGTCCAAGGCCCCTACTGGTTTCATATCTTCCGCTTTATAGCCAAAAGCAGCGTAAAAGACATCTAGTACGACCAGGTATTACGGGGTGGGCACAAGTAAATGGAAGAAACACCATATCTTGGGATCAAAAATTCGAATATGACGTTTGGTATGTCGAACATCTTTCTTTAAAAATGGATATAA
>CAZTLZ010000048.1:0-19933 GCA_964614665.1 uncultured Maribacter sp. | reverse complement strand
GCCAGTTCGCGCAATGCCTCGTCATTGAAATTTGACCTCGGTTGAAACGGATTTACCTCAATCGATTCCAATTCCAGCTCAACTATATTGCCAACAACCTTGTCAGCATTCTTGTCAGACGCCGACTGAATATCATTTTCAGGGTCTTTTAATAGCGCAGATAATCCACGCCCTAAAGCTTGTTTTCTGGTTGCTTTCGCCATCTATGCTGTCTGCTTATTTTTTTTGACCACTTCATTGGCCATATTGAGATAATTTGCCGCGCCTTTACTACTGGCATCATATTTTATGATGCTTTCACCATAACTAGGGGCTTCGCTCAAGCGTACGTTGCGTTGAATAACGGTATCAAAAACCATATCGGCAAAATGTTTCCTAACCTCTTCAACTACTTGGTTTGAAAGCCTTAAACGAGAATCGTACATCGTAAGCAGCATACCTTCAATATCCAAATCGGGATTATGTATTTTCTGAACACTTTTTATTGTATTCAACAATTTACCAAGACCCTCTAATGCAAAGTATTCACATTGAATGGGTATAATAACCGAATCTGCCGCAGTTAAGGCATTCAAAGTTAGTAGACCAAGCGAAGGTGCACAATCAATGAGAATGTAATCGTATTCGTTCTTGAGCTCTAAAATTGCCTTTTTCATCATGTACTCACGTTGGTCCTTATCGACCAATTCAATTTCAATGGCAACGAGATCGATATGCGAAGGAATTAAATCAACATTCGGACTGGAAGTTTCTACAATGGTCTCCTTAGCAGTTTTTGTGTGTTCCAGAAGTTGGTACGTGCCCATTTCAACACCCTCAACATCAATGCCCAAACCGGAAGTTGCATTTGCCTGTGGATCCGCATCGATCAATAACACCTTTTTTTCGAGTACTCCGAGAGAAGCAGCCAAGTTTACCGTGGTCGTGGTTTTACCTACTCCGCCCTTTTGATTTGCAATAGCAATAATCTTACCCATTCATCTATCACGTTAGGGGGTAAAAATACGATTATTTACGATGCTATAGAATGAATTTTGTTAACACAAAGTGAATAACTGGGGTGGCTTGCGTTAAATTGAGTTAAAGTTCAACAGCTTAGGTGTTCGTAGATTATTATTTTGTGTTTTTGATTGGTTTTTAAGAAAGTTTCGCGAATGCAAAAGTTTTGAATTATTTGGTGTTACACAGGGGCTGTCTATTGATCATGTTCTTCTAATTTCAAACTATCCTCGTATTCAATCAAATAGATTTCTTCGTTTTTCTTTTTCAGATAGTATTGTTCTCGGGCAAACTTTTCCAGCTCTTTTGGGTCTGACAATTTTTCAATAATTTCCTTGTCTTTGGAAATCTCTTCTTGCAGAAATTCTTTTTGTTTTTCTAGCTTATCGATTTCCTTTTTCAGTTCAAGGTGAATAAGTAGTGAATTGGTATCAAAAAACAGCATCCAAACAACAAATGCGGTAAGTACCAGTACATAAATACTGCTGAATAAAGCTGCCACCGGAAACCACTTACTTTTCTTGAATTCTTTCCAACCCATTACTTCTGACCAAGCTTTTCATTAATAATACTGCGCACAATATCAACGGCGACTGTGTTGTACCTGTTATTGGGAATGATGATATCGGCATATTCCTTAGTCGGTTCTATAAACTGATTATGCATGGGTTTCAAAATAGTCTGGTATTTCTCTAAGGTTTCATCCAAGTCCCAACCTCTTTCATTCACATCTCTTTTTAATCTTCTGATAAGTCGTTCATCGGAATCGGCATGCACGAATATTTTGATATCGCACATTTCTCGAATTTCTGAGTTGGTCAGAATCAAGATTCCTTCTACAATGAGCACATTAGTAGGATGGGTGGCGATAGTCTTGTCGGTTCTATTGCATTCCAAAAAGGAGTAGACAGGCTGCTTTATTGATTTTCCCTCTTTCAACACCTTTAAGTGCTCAGCAAGAAGATTAAAGTCTATTGAATTCGGATGATCAAAATTGGTTTCACGTCGCTCGGTTAGTGTTAAATGCGAAAGGTCATTGTAATACGAATCTTGAGAAATTACAACCACTTCTCCATCTGGCAATTCGTTGATAATCTGATTGACTACCGTTGTTTTACCACAGCCCGTGCCTCCTGCAATTCCTATTATGAGCATTTTCCGATTTTGTTTGTCACAAAAATAGAAAACTATTGTGGTTACAACGCATTATCCATGATATCCTTTACCACTTCAGGATTGAGCAATGTACTGGTATCCCCTAAATTGGAGGTGTCCTTGGATGCGATTTTTCTCAAAATGCGCCGCATGATTTTACCACTACGGGTTTTGGGCAGCCCGGGTACAAACTGAATTTTGTCCAGTTTCGCAATCGGGCCTATTTGTTCTGTAATTTGTTGATTGATTTCCTTACGGAGGTTGTCACGATTTCTATCCTCGCCCGTTTCTTTCAGAATCACGTATCCATATAGGGCATTGCCTTTTACATCATGTGGAAAGCCTACTATCGCAGATTCCGCCACAGCCGGATGTTCGTTAACTGAATCTTCAATGGGGGCAGTTCCTAAATTATGTCCGGATACAATAATGACATCATCAACTCTTCCCGTAATTCTGTAATAACCTACAGCATCTCTTAGTGCCCCATCCCCAGTGAAATACATGTTCTTATAGGCAGAGAAATAGGTGTCTCGATACCTGTCATGATTTCCCCAAATGGTTCTGGCGATGGAGGGCCAAGGGAATTTGATGCACAAACGCCCATCCACTTGATTGCCTTTTATTTCCTTTCCTTTTTCATCCATCAATGCAGGTTGGATACCTATGAATGGAAGTGTCGCATAGGTTGGTGTAGTAGGGGTAACAAAGGGAATAGGGGTAATCATCATTCCGCCTGTTTCTGTTTGCCACCAGGTGTCTATAATCGGGCTTTTCTTTTTGCCTATGTTATTGTTATACCAATGCCACGCTTCCTCATTAATAGGTTCCCCAACAGAGCCTAACACTTTTAGCGATGATAAATCATATTTTTCTACAAAGTCGAGATTTTCTTTTGCTAAGGCTCGAATGGCCGTTGGTGCCGTATAGAATTGATTGACCTTATGTTTTTCAATAATCTCCCAAAAACGACCGTAGTCAGGGTAGGAGGGTACGCCCTCGAACATGACCGTCGTTGCTCCGTTGGCCAATGGCCCGTAAACAATATAGGAGTGACCAGTGATCCATCCAATATCCGCGGTACACCAGTATACATCCTCTTCTTTATATTGAAAAGCATTTTTAAAGGTATAAGCGGTATATACCATATACCCTGCTGTAGTATGAACCATGCCCTTTGGTTTTCCTGTGGAACCTGAAGTATACAAGATGAAAAGAGGGTCTTCTGCATCCATGATTTCAGCATTGCAATCGGCGTATGCCTCATCTAAAAGGGGTTGCAACCATTTGTCCCTTCCTTCTTTCATTTCAATATCGGAATTGATACGTTTTGCCACCAAAACGTTTTCTACTCCGGGACAACCTTCTAAGGCTTTATCAACAATTGCCTTTAAATCAATAGTCTTGGTGCCGCGATATGAACCATCGGAGCAAATAACCATTTTGCAATCGGAATCATTGATTCTGGTAGAAAGCGCGTTCGCCGAAAACCCGGCAAAAACAACAGAATGTATAGCACCGATTCTAGCACATGCCAAAAGGGAAACAGCTAATTCGGGAATCATGGGTAAATAGATACAAACCCTATCTCCTTTTTTAACCCCGTTATCCGATAGGACATTGGCCATGCGACACACCCTTTCGTGCAGTTCGCGATATGTAATATGTTCCGCTTCGGACTTTGGATCGTTGGGTTCAAAAAGTATCGCGGTTTTATTAGCACGTGTTGGTAAATGCCTATCAAGACAGTTTTCAGTGATGTTGAGTTTAGCTCCTTCAAACCATTTGATTTCGGGTTTTGAAAAATCCCATTCCAAAATGGTGTCCCACTTCTTTCGCCAAACAAAATGCTCCTCGGCAATTTCCTCCCAAAAAGCTTCTGGATTACTAACAGACTTACGGTAGACTTGAAAATATTCCTCTAAATGTTTGATATGGTAATTACTCATGGGTATTCTTGATTTCTAATAAAATTAAGGAAAAAAATTAATGTCCAGTGGCCTCTCCAGCGCCACTCGGAATTCGAATATCTTCTACAATCTCTTGTACATTTTCTGGTGGTGCAGGTGTAAACCGCATTACAACAATCGACACTATAAAGTTAACCAGCATGGCCACACTTCCAAACCCTTCGGGTGAAATGCCAAACCACCAATCTTTAGTCAAGCCAGCCACAGCTTCTTTGCCTCCATCAAATATTCCGAATTTGAATTTGAGCATATAGAAAAGCATTAAGGAGATTCCGACTATCATACCGGCAATGGCACCTTCTTTGTTCATTTTTTTATAGAATATTCCCAAAACAATTGCAGGGAAGAATGATGCAGCGGCGAGCCCGAATGCCAAGGCTACGACTGCTGCCACAAAACCTGGCGGATTGATACCGAAATATCCTGCGATTACTACGGCCACTGTTGCCGCTCCTCTCGCTGCCCATAGCTCTCCTTTCTCGGTAATATTGGGAACAAAAACTTTCTTTATCAAATCATGGGAAACTGATGAAGAAATTACCAGAAGCAGGCCTGCAGCTGTCGAAAGTGCAGCTGCCAGACCACCAGCAGCTACTAGGGCAATTACCCACGCCGGCAGATTTGCAATTTCTGGGTTGGCCAAAACCATAATATCCCTGTCAACAGTAAGTTCGTTCACCTGGGTGTCGGCAACGTATTGAATTTTACCATCTTGATTCTTATCATTGAATTTTAGCAATCCTGTTTCTTCCCAATTTTTGAACCATTCAGGCATACTGGCATATTCTTTTTCGCTAACGGTATTAATCATATTAGTACGGGCAAAAACAGAAATAGCTGGGGCGGTGGTGTATAAAATTGCAATAAGCAATAGTGCAAGTCCAGCAGATTTTCGGGCATCTTTAACACGCTTAACAGTAAAGAAGCGGACAATAACATGTGGTAGTCCGGCAGTACCCACCATAAGCGCTAATGTAATGGCAAAGACATCAATTACGGCTTTTGAACCTGAAGTATATTCCGCAAAGCCAAGTTCTTGTGAAAGACCGTTTAATTTTTCTAACAAATATACCCCTGATCCATCATTTAATGTAGAGCCCATGCCTAATTGTGGAATAGGGTTTCCGGTCATTTGTATGGATATAAAAATTGCGGGTACCATAAAGGCAAAGATCAAAACACAATATTGCGCTACCTGCGTATAGGTAATTCCTTTCATTCCCCCTAAAACCGCATAGAATAGAACGATAACCATTCCGATGATCACACCTGTGTTAATGTCCACTTCTAGAAAACGGGAAAAAACGACGCCAACACCACGCATTTGTCCTGCCACATAAGTAAACGAAACCAGTAAGGCACAGATTACTGCGACAATACGGGCTGTATTCGAATAATATCGGTCCCCAATAAAATCGGGTACTGTGAACTTTCCGAATTTACGCAAGTAAGGGGCAAGCAGCAGGGCTAAGAGTACGTATCCACCTGTCCATCCCATCAAATAAACGGAACCATCATAACCGGCAAATGCAATGATTCCGGCCATGGAAATAAATGATGCAGCGGACATCCAATCGGCTGCGGTAGCCATTCCATTTGCAAGAGGGGAAACGCCACCACCGGCGACATAAAATTCTTTTGTTGAACCAGCTCTTGACCATATGGCAATACCGATATAAAGGGCAAAGGTGATTCCAACTAAAATATAGGTCCAAGTTTGAACGCTCATAATCTAAAAGTTTTGATTGGTAGTTTTATTCGTTGTAACCATATTTCTTATCCAGCTTGTTCATCAATCTCACGTAGACGAAGATCAAAATGACAAACACATAAATGGAACCTTGTTGAGCAAACCAAAAGCCGAGCTTGAACCCACCCACTTGAAAAGTATCCAAAGCATCTTTAAAAAGGATTCCGGCTCCATAAGAAACAGCAAACCAGATGGTTAATAGAATGAAAAGGTATTTTACGTTTTCCTTCCAGTAGGCAGTTGCTTTTTGTTGTTTGTCAATCATAGTTGAATAATTCTTATAAGAGTTTTCTAAGATAGCAAATTCCTCTTAACCTTTAGGTTGGCAGATAAAGTACTCCACTTGAAGAATCTCTTTTGGCTCCGGTGACCGATTTTAGTACGTTGATTTCTTGCTCAGCCCTAAGCGCCCCCATTAAAGCGAAAACGACCGCCTCTTTAAACTCAATAAGTTTTTTTTCAGGAACAACAACTTGGGTGTCCTCCCCCAATTTTTCTTGAAGAACTTCAATCAGAAAATGGTTTAAGGCGCCACCTCCTGTTACAAACAAAGTGCTTTTGTTTTTTGAATTATTTTGTTTCACTTGTTGTGCCACTTTTTCACAAATATGATGAATGGATGTATGTAATAGGTTCTCCGTTGTATCAACGGTACTATCAACAATAGGAACTACTTCTTCAACAAACCATTCGTACCCAATGGATTTGGGATGTGGAAGTAAATAGTATTTTAACCCATTTAGTCTATCAAGCATATTTTGATTTATACGTCCCGAACGTGCTAGTACTCCACCTTTGTCATATGCCAAATCGATTTTTCTTGTAATATAATTCAGAATCATATTTGCTAAACCAATATCATAAGCGATTCGTTTTCCCTTTTGTTCTAGGGAAATATTACTGATTCCCCCTAGGTTCAAGCAAAAGTCATAATCCCCAAAAAATAGCTGGTCACCAATGGGAACCAAAGGGGCTCCTTGACCGCCTAAGGCTACATCGTTTGTTCTAAAATCACAAATGACCTTGCACCCACTTTCATTTGCCAAATGTTGACCCGAGCCCAGTTGAAACGTTAGTCCGTTTTCAGGTTGATGATGTGTAGTGTGTCCGTGACTTGCGATGAAGTCAACCTCAAATTTTTCCTCTGAAATAAATTGTCTTGCCTGTTTTCCTAACCAAGTGCCATAGGTGTTATGGAGTTGCAATAGGGTATCCGCTTTTAAATAAATGGAATCTTTTAATTCCGATTGCATATCCTCAGAATAGGAAATGCTTTTGGTTTTCTTTATTTCGAAGGACCACTTGTCATCAACTTTTATAATGTGGCAATAGCAAAGATCAAGCCCGTCTAAAGATGTACCTGACATTAAACCTAGAGTTTTATATGTTTTCATCGGCTCTTAGTTTATGGTTACAGGTAATTTTCCTTTGGCTGAGATTTTGCCTAAAAAATGCTCCGTCGCAACGTCTTGAAACTCGATAAAGCTTTGATATACTATCACAACCGCAATTGCTTTGTCAATCTTTAAATGCTTCAAAACATAAGGATTTCCGAAAAGATACAAAACCACATTTTTAGTTTGTATCAGTTCATTTATAAAATCGATTTCTTCCGTTATAAGGCCAAAGTTATTAGTCGGCTTTATCTGCGGAGGGGTCAATAAAAGTAAGATGTCTTTTTCTCTCTTAACCTCTGATTTCATTTCGTTCAGATCATCTCTAAGTTCCTGAGTATCTTGATGGAGAATTGATCGCTTGATGGTGAGGGTACAAAAAGTTTTATGCCTAAAAGTTGAAATGTTCGTTTCACTCCCTTTAAGCAAGGTCAGACTATTTTCAGCAATTTTTCGATTGAGTTCTACATCGGTTTCAAGTTTTAAGTTCAAATTTGAAGCTTGAATTGCCAATGCTTTTTCTTTGAGCTTCCAAATACGTTCAAAACTTTCCTCTATTTGTCCTTCTTCTGCATTTTCAAGTATTAGCTCAATTCCCTCTCTGACATGTTCGGCGAAACACAAAACATCATTGCCGGCATCGAAGGCCAGCCATTCCAATTCCCCTTTGGTCGAATGGTTTTTAGAAACGGCATGCATATTTAATGCATCGGATATTACAACTCCCTCAAAACCCATTTCCCCTCTTAATACCCCTTTTATGATTTCTTTGGAAATGCTAGATGAATTCTTTTTCCCACCGGCCAAGGCAGGAACGGATAAATGGCCGACCATGACCGAATCAACACCTTCATCAATCAATTTTTGAAAAGGATACAATTCATTTGCTACTAATTCTTCTTTTGATTTTTCAATCAATGGTAGTCCCAAATGAGAATCTACGGAGGTATCGCCATGCCCTGGAAAATGTTTGATACTGGTTAAAACCCCTTCACTTTGCGTTCCCTTGACATAGGCCAGTGCTTTTTCGGTCACATCATTTCGGTTTTCGCCAAAAGAACGATAACCGATAACGGGGTTGTTCGGATTGTTGTTAATGTCCACAACAGGGGCAAGATTCCAATGAATTCCTACCGATTTACAATCTCGGGCAATATTACGCCCTACTTTGAATATCAAATCGCTTTTCCCTTGAATAGCCCCTAGAGAAATTGCATAGGGGTACTGAGGTGTGTTTTCGACCCGCATGGCCAATCCCCATTCTGCATCTATGGCAATAAGCAGAGGATATTTAGCAATAGACTGGTACCGCTGTATCAGTTTGTGCAACGTGCCAAGACTGTTTTCGTTGTAAAGAACTTCCTTTTTGCCTTCATAATTTGTGGCGGCACTTGCTCGCGAATGGAAGAAGCAAAGCCCACCAACTCCTTGTTCAACAATAAGTTTTTCAAGTTGAAGAATTTCCTCTTCGGTATCATTTATAAAAGCCGCTGGCATGAATAGTTGCCCTACTTTTTCTTTATACGAAAGTTTAACTGTCGTCTTGTCGTAGCTAAGAACTTTGTTCATCTTTGTTTCTTGCTTTTCCAAAATCAGCTGGATAGTTAATGTATTTTAAGATAATAAATGCGGGTAGGGCGGCGATAACTACCCAGATGAAAAAGCCGTCATAACCCAACCATTCTTGCATGAAACCACTTATCAAACCTGGTAGCATCATGCCCAACGCCATAAATCCGGTAGCAAGGGCATAGTGAGAGGTTTTTGAATTTCCTTCGGCAACATATATTAAATAGACCATAAAACCGGCGATTCCAAAACCATACCCGAATTGTTCAACTATCACAGTCCCTGTTACCGCCCAGGCCGCTGTAGTTCCGGTAAGTGCTAACAGCGCGTAGAGTGCATTTGGGGCATTCAGTGAAATGAGCATAGGTAACATCCATTTTTTCAACCCGTGCCTTGAGATCAATATTCCCCCTAAAATGCCACCAATGGTCAAAAAGACGACTCCAATAGTCCCATAAATTGTACCTACTTCAGCAGTGCTATAGCCCAAGCCACCAACAGAGGTGGGGTCCAGTAGGAAAGGGGATGCCATTTTTACCAATTGCGATTCGCCCAACCTAAAAAATAAGATAAAGGTTATGGCCATACCCATACCCGGTTTCTTAAAGAAGGAAGTAAAAACTTCCCAAAAACCCTTCGGCTTTTCAAGGACTATTGCTTGTGAACTTTCAAATTTTGGTGTTACAAAAAAGTTTGATAGTGTCATTAACAGCATAAGTGAACCTGCACAGATCATAGTGTACGACCAGGCTTTCGTATTATCTCCATATTTGTTTTCCAAAAATCCAGCCAATACTACCAAAAGGCCTTGACCTGTTACACTCGCCAGTTTGTAAAACACAGATCTCATTCCGACGAAAAAAGATTGTTTATCCTCCGTTAGGCCAATCATGTAATAACCATCGGTGGCAATATCATTTGTGGCAGAAGCGAAGGCGACCATCCAAAAACAGGCTAAACTGGTTACGAAAAAAATATTCGTCGGTAAGGTGAAACCTATTGCCAGAAGCGCAATGGATGCCAGCAATTGCATTGCTAAGAACCAGTTGCGTTTTGTGCTTTTTAAGTCCACAAACGGACTCCATAAAGGCTTTATGACCCAAGGCAAGTATAATAAACTCGTATATAAACCTAAATCGGAATTACTAAAACCTAGTCTTTTATACATAATAACCGACACGGTCACTACTAATGCATAAGGGAGCCCCTGAGCAAAATATAGGGTTGGTACCCATGCCCAAGCCCATTTGTTTTTTTTGATCATATCAGTTGGTTTGATTTAAATGTATGATTTTCGGCTCACTTTCAGAACCGAATTTGTCAACAAAAATAAGAGCTACCCTTTTTTTCTGTTTTATTAGTTCGTTATCTAAACGGATTTGAGTTTTGTTTTGAACAAAAGCTCTGGTCAAAAACTTTTTGAGAGGATAACCACTTTTTTTACCCCTACCAGAGGAATAGATCAAAACGTAGTGTATTCGGTCTAAATATTTGAAATTCAAAAAAGTATAATCTTGATTCTTTTTGATGGACTCGAAAGTTATCTTATGTTTTTCGGAAGCCTTTGAATTATTTGGAATGGGGGGCAAGGTCTGTCTTTTATAAAACCGTTTCCTAAGATATTTGACCACATCGTAGTTGTCTGTCATTAAACTTTTGGCACTAAAGAATACATTTCCCTTCACGCTTTCTTTTTCCCTTGCAAAGGTCAATTGATTAGGAAGCTCTTTTTTTTTATCCCAGGCCGCATCGTTATTGTTTCTGATCTTATACGGACCATTACCAATATAGAGATTCGTGTTTTGACTATTGTTCGACCACCAATCCACAATTTTCCGATGCGAGGCAACTGGCAACTCCATACTCCAATATACTTGGGGTACTACATAGTCTAGCCATCCTTGCTCCATCCATAAGAGTGGATCTGCGTACAGGTTTTCATAAGTGGTTTGGCCAGCTCTGGTATCCGATCCTCTGGGATCTGTCGATTTGTTCTTCCAGACTCCAAACGGACTCACTCCAAACTGTACCCAGGGTTTTCGTTTTTTGATAATGGTGTGACTTTTTTTTATTAGGGAGTCAATATTACTCCTTCTCCAATCTGCTAAGCTTTGATTTGGCAATCCACAGTTGTAGAATGAAACAGAATCGTTAAAAACTTCATTTTTGATTGAATACGGATAAAAATAGTCATCAAAGTGTATGGCATCAATCGCATAATTGGAAACAACCTCGTCAATAATGGAGACCATGTGTTGCTGTACTTTAGGAAGCCCGGGATCGTAGTAATATTTCTTTCCGTATTTCAACATCCATTCAGGATGCCGGTTGAAATCGTGTTCGCTACTTAAAACTTCGGTTTTGAGGTCAAAAGTAGCTCGGTAAGGGTTGAGCCAAGCGTGAAATTCCATACCCCTGTCATGTGTTTCGGCAATCATCCATTGCAAAATATTCTCCTCGGTATTTGGTGCTTTGCCTTCATCTCCTGTCAAAAATCGAGACCATGGAGCATAATCAGAGCTATAAAAAGCATCTCCGGCCGTTCTAATCTGAACGATTGCGGCATTGAAGTTAAGGTCTTGATAAAAGTCGAGTATGCGTAAAAAATCGGTTTTCTGTTTTTCAATGGCATCGTTACCATTTTTCGGCCAATCGATGTTGACCACTGTGGCTACCCAGAATCCCCTAAATTCCCTTTCCGGTTGTGGAATCGGATTGAAAATAGCACATGAATTCACAAGTATGAAAAGGAAGAGAATGCTACTATTTCTAAACATATGTATATTAAAAAGGCCTATTCATTTTAAAAATAGGCCTTTAAGTATTGTATTACCAAAATTAATCGAACTTGTGTCTAACAAAAGCTTCCATTGCTGCGTAGTCTGATAGTCCCAGAGCTCGGTATCTTGCAGCGGTATCTTTATTGCGTTCTTCCGCACGCATCCAGAATTCCCTTGAATCGTTTCCTTGAAACATCACCCCATCCTTTTGTGATTGGTGGGCAAAAATCGCATGGCGTTTTTTGAGTACTTGACTAGGGCTCATAGGTACCGCCATTTCTATTTCGTTGACATCCCATTCGTGCCATGCACCCCGATATAGCCATAACCAGCAATCATCCATAAAGGGTTTTGATTTTAAACGCTTCATTGCCTCGAAAACAGCATCTAAACATACTTTATGGGTACCGTGCGGATCCGCTAAATCTCCAGCGGCATATATTTGATGCGGTTGTATCTCGTTAATGATGTTCATCACGATTTGAATGTCGTCCTCAGATAAGTTATTTTTCTTGATGGTTCCGGTTTCGTAAAATGGAAGGTCTAAGAAATGCACATTGGCATCTTTAAGCCCCAAATAACGAGTAGCAGCATATGATTCGCCTCTTCTTATGTTTCCTTTTAGTTTTCTAACTTCCAGCGTGTCGAAACTACTTTCATTTTTATCTTTAATAGAATCAATAATCGTCTGTGCCTTCTCAGATGGGCTTATTCTTTTTGAAATTTCCGCGTAGCGTAAGGCATCGGTATCTGAAACCGCAATATTTCCAGAAGTTTGGTAGGCCACATGCACCTCATGGCCCTGTTCAACCAATCGGTCAAAAGTCCCTCCCATTGATATTACATCATCATCGGGGTGAGGACTGAAAATAATAATACGTTTTTTGGTAGGTTCGGCTCTTTCGGGTCTACTTGTATCATCTGCATTGGGTTTACCTCCTGGCCATCCTGTAATTGAATGTTGAAGTCTATTGAACATTTTGATATTCAAGTCATATGAATCTTGAACGGTTAGCAGGCCTGACATGCCGTTATCGTTATAATCTTTATCTGTAAGGCTGAGTATCGATTTACCAGTTTCTCCGCATAGCCATACCATAGCCTTGGCGGTAAGACTTTCATTCCATTCCAAAGATTCATCAACTAACCAAGGAGTCTTGTTCCTCGTAAGTTCGCTTCCTGCACCAGTATCCAGTACAAACGTGCAATTCTTATGTTGTTGAAGATAGGTTGCGGGTACATGTGACGAAATCCCTCCTTCCACAGTTTTTTTAATAATATCCGCCTTATTTTGACCCCAGCCTAGTAATACGATCCTTTTGGCACTTCGTACAGTTGCAATTCCCATAGTAATGGCCTTTCTTGGTACATTGTCAATGCCTAAAAAAGCAGTGGCCGCATCAACCCTTGTAATATGATCTAAAGTAATAACTCGCGTACCTGAATTATAATGAGATCCTGGCTCATTGAAACCCACGTGCCCGGTTCTACCGATTCCCAAGAGTTGAAAGTCAAGACCACCAAATTGCTTGATGGCTTTTTCATATGCCAAGCAATAATCGATGACAAATTCACTAGCAATTGTTCCATCGGGAATGTGGATGTTTTCTCTTGGGATGTCAATATGATTGAACAAGTGCTCATGCATGAAGTACCAGTAGCTTTGATGGTTATCACTGTCCATTGGTAAATATTCGTCAAGGTTGAAAGTAACGACATTTGAGAAACTGAGATTTTCTTCCCTGTGCATTCGTACCAATTCCTCATAAACTCGAATAGGTGAGGAACCCGTAGCTAAACCTAGCACGCACTTTTTCTTAGAGTCTTGCTTCTTTCTGATTAATGCTGCAATTTCTTGAGCTACTTTAATAGAGGCTTCGTTCGAATCTTCAAAAATTACATTGTGGATTTTCTCGAAACGTGTTTCTTCGAATTGTCCCACAGGCTTAAAGCCAATACCTTTTCTTGATTTTCCTGCTCTTGATTTCATTGTCGAGGTTGCTATCATTTTGTTGCTGAGATGAAATTTAAACACTGCAAATGTATGCAATAAATTTAATAATTGCAGTTTTTTGCAATATATTTTGCTGTTTTATGCTTTTTTTATATTAATAAAATGATATTATATTTTAAAATAGAAAAAAACGGCAAAATAAAATATTGTCTATATTTGTGTCCTTAATGAAGAATTATGCTCAAAGAAGAACGACAACAGACCATATTAAATGAGGTCGAGCTACATAACCGTATCTTACTTACCGATATAGCCGAAACCTTAGACGTCTCGATCGACACCATTCGGCGTGATGTTAAGGAGCTCGATGCAGAGCACAAGCTGCGCAAAGTACATGGCGGAGCAATTTCTTTAGGGTTTACTACTAACAGTACTCGAAATACCAACATATATGCACTTGATGAAAAAATAATAATTGCAGAGAAAGCGAGTACGCTTCTAAAGGATGGCGGGGTTGTTTTTATAGATGGCGGAACAACTTGTTTGGAACTCGCCCGTATGATTCCTGAAAATCTAGAATTAACTTGCTTCACCTTGAGCCTGCCAGTGGCAATGGAGCTTACCTCAAAACCAAATGTAACCGTTATTTTTGTTGGGGGGCAAATAGCGAAAGATTCACAAATATCCATTGGCGCGAATGCCATCCATAATTTGTCGGAAATTAAGGTTGATTACAGCTTTATCGGTACAGGATATGTTGATTCGATTTATGGTCTAACTGAATTTGATTGGGATATTGTACAGTTGAAAAAGGCGGTCATCAAGGCGGCGAAGAAAACAGTACTTTTATGTATATCTGAGAAATTGAACTCACAGCACCGTTATAAAACCTGTGACATAAATGCGATTAATACGATGATAACGGAGCTATCCCAAGAAGATCAGCTCCTTAACTCTTTTAGAAACCACGATATTCGAATTTTATAAGTATATGAACTATATTAAAATTACTGAAACCCCATCGAACCATGATCATTTGGAGCAATTGGATACCACTTCGATACTCCAAAAAATGAATGAAGAAGATAAGAAGGTGGCCGATGCGGTTGCTCTTGTCATTCCTCAGATTACTAAATTGGTTAATGCCTTGGCGGAACGTTTTGAAAAAGGAGGTCGTCTATTTTATATCGGTGCAGGTACTAGTGGGCGTCTAGGGATTTTAGATGCCTCGGAGATTCCTCCAACTTACGGTATGCCTCATGAACGGGTTGTAGGCTTGATTGCTGGTGGAGATACCGCGATTCGTAAGTCTGTTGAAAATGCCGAGGACGATACATTGCAGGCTTGGATAGATTTGAGTACTCATGATATTACCGATTTAGATGTTGTTGTGGGTATTGCCGCTTCAGGAACAACCCCTTATGTTTTAGGGGGAATTGACGATGCCAAGAAAAATGGATTGCTCACAGCAGGGATTACCAATAACCCTGGTTCACCCTTGGCGATGGCAGCGGATATTCCCATTGAAATGAATGTAGGGCCTGAGTTCGTTACGGGAAGCACACGTATGAAAAGTGGTACCTCTCAGAAATTGGCCTTGAATATGATTTCTACCGCACTAATGATCAAAATAGGTCGGGTAAAGGGCAACAAAATGGTAAACATGCAACTGAGTAACAACAAATTGGTCGATCGCGGTGTTCGTTATGTTGTTGAAGGTTTGGGAATTGACTATAGCGAAGCCGAAAAATTACTTAAAGAACATGGTTCGGTAAAAAAGGCTATCGAGGCTGGTAAGAGCTAGACTTGGGTTTATTTCAGTTTTTCTTTATTGAAGTGACCTCTTCGGTAGTGACAATATGCTCTGAGGAATTTCCCCAAGAATTAAGTATGAAATTCATAACATCCGCGATTTCCTCATCTTCCAATCCCATCGGTGTCATTATACTGTTATAAGTGACTCCATTGACAGTGAGTTCACCACTTTGCCCATATTTAATACCCCGAATACTTGCTTCTCGATTTTGAAATAAATAATCCGATTTAGCGAGGGGAGGAAATGTACCAGCTACCCCTTCTCCTTTTTCCATATGGCAGGTAACACAAAAGTCATAATAAACCTCACTTCCCCGTTGCATACTTTCTTTGAGGACGGAATCCTGTCCAAATGCCATGGAATATGCAAAAAAACTAAAGAGTAGTGCGAGGGAAAAGATTTTCATGAATTTATTGTCCTTTAGGAACTAACTTATAAATGCCCTTTCCTTCCACGGCCACATAAATTAACCCGTCAGGCCCTTCTTTCACATCACGAACGCGCCCTATATCTGCCATTAGCTTCTGACGATCTACCACTTCGGAACCATTCAATACAAGGCGTTCCAAGTATTGGAACTTCAAGGAACCTACTAAGAGACTTCCTTTCCAATCACCATAAGCATCAGAGGTAATAAAGGCCATTCCACTAGGTGCAATAGAGGGCAGCCAATAATGAATGGGTTGTTCCATACCCTCCATCTCTCTTTTATCAGTTATTTCTGTGCCACTGTAGTTGATTCCATAGGTTATCACAGGCCAGCCATAGTTTTTTCCAGGTTCTACAATGTTGATTTCATCACCGCCTCTTGGGCCATGTTCATTATCCCAAATTTTCCCTGTTTCAGGGTGCTTTATCAAACCTTGTGGATTTCTGTGACCATAGCTATATATGGCCTCTTTGGCGTTTTTGGTCCCGACAAACGGATTGTCTTCAGGAATTCTACCATCATCAAAAAAGCGGTAAATTTTTCCACCGTCCCGTGTAATATCCTGTGGATTTTCATCACGAGCGCCACGTTCACCAATTGATAGGTATAGATAACCATCGTTGTCGAATTCAATGCGCGAACCAAAGTGCTGCCCCTTTGTAGTATTAGGTCCGGCTTTGTATAGTAATTCATTATCTGTCAATGAATTACCATTTAGTTTTGCTCGCATCAATGCAGTGTGTCCGCCCTTTTCTTCGCCCTCTGATGAAGAATAAGAAATATAGAGCCAACCATTACGTTCATAATCCGGATGCTTTTTAATATCTAAAAGCCCTCCTTGGCCCCTTTCATACACTTCTGGCACATTCAAAATTTTTGTCTTTTTACCATCCTTAAAATGGATGATTTCACCAGCTTTTTCGGTGGCCAAAATGCTTCCGTCAGAAAGTATCTCGATTCCCCAAGGAACCTGCATTTCGTCGATCAGTAGTTCTGCTGAAAAAGGGATGTTTTTAGGTGTATTCACCTTATTTTCAGTGTCTTGAGCGCAAGACATATTGAGCCATGTAATGAATAAACCTACAAGTAGTACACTATTTTTCATAATCGATCGTTAGATAATAATACTAAAGTAAACCCATAAGGGTTAAATATAAAGAGATTTTATAAGTTTAAAGAATTACACTCAGAGAATATTTTGATTCCCCAAATCATGATCGTTCTTGCCCAAACTTGACTTAACCTATGCTCCCAGCTAAAAAAAGGCATCTCCTGTATGCACTATTTCTACTGACCCTTTCAGTGGTATGTACTACAGCTCTTGCGAACTCGAAGGTTTATACATTTATGGCAGAGGTGGCTACCGCCATTGAAGAAACAATCGAGTTTTCAAATGAAGAAGTTAATCCATCTTCTGATTTAAATACTACAATTGATTTTGAAGCTTCGAGTTCTTTCAGGAACGCAGCAACTTCATTTTTACCACCAACTACTGTATTAGGGGCAGACATTGAATCAAATTGTGGTGTAGATGGAAGCTTGGTAGCGGAAGTTTTCGTTTGTGGTGATTACGATTTCAAAGATTTATCGATAGCGGGAAATCCGGGTGGTGCGATTTGGGAGCAATATGTTCCTACTGGATCATGTGTTCAAGATTTTGGGGAGGTTTGTCCTTCTTTTTTAGTTGTAGGTTCTAATTGTAACAATGGTCCAGGGAATTGGACCCAAGTGGCTACAGGTGCAAACTTCACTATTGATCCGGCGAATGTTCCGGTTTCGGCTGGTACCGAATATCGTGTTCGTGTAGGGGGAACTACCTACTATATCAAGGCAACGAAAAGTGCCTTCAATTATTCTTATGATGTAAAAAATGTTGTTTGTGGCACCTTGGGAAGTATTCGTATTACCGAACTTTCCCCTGCCTATGAGCTAAGAATAGCCGCAAACGGTGGAGGTTTCGGCCCATGGCAGAATTCTAAAGAGTTTAATGATTTGGCAGTTGGTAACTACACTGTTGAAGTTCGCCTTAGCGGTACCCCAAATGCCTGTGAATACCCCTATCCGCCCTTCAACATCGTAGAAAGGGATTTAGATATTCAAGTTACCGTTGTTGATGCCACTTGTCCGGGGCAGAATGGGGATATATCAGTACAGTTAAACGGTGCAGAGGTGCCCGGTCCTTATTCATATACGTTAATCGATGCCTCTACCAATACTGAAATCATTACGCATTTGAGTTTACCGGATCCCTTTGACTCATTTCCAGATCAAAGCCCAGGAACTTATATAGTAAAGGTTGAGACCCCACAGTGTCACGATGATTTTTCAAGTGGTACTTTGGCACCAAGGCAAGATGTAGATGTCAATGGCGCCCCCATTGTTATAGGGCAAGGCTTACAATCCATTGTTGCCGACGCTAATTTGAACGGGCAAAGTTTTGGGTGTGCTACTATTACCGATATTGATATAGACATTACTACTACAGGGGGTACACCACCCTATACTTATACGGTAACCAGTACAAGTAATGGTAGCGGTTCTTCTCCGGCTTCATATACCGATACAGAAACTTCTATTTATACCGTATCGGCTTCTGATACCTATACCTTTACTTTTACCGATGCCAATGGCTGTAGCCCAGATCAACCCTTGTCAGTGTATATTGATGACTTACCTCCTCCTATTATCGATCCTGAACCCATTTCGGGTACTTGTACCAATGGTGGTGGCAAGATTGATTTTCAAGTAGTCAGTAACCCAGGTTACGATTTGGAGTTTAGGGTTACCTCTGCTGATCCTTGGGTCGATTACAATATTGTGAAC
Organism: uncultured Maribacter sp.; assembly: GCA_964614665.1. Lineage (GTDB taxonomy): Bacteria > Bacteroidota > Bacteroidia > Flavobacteriales > Flavobacteriaceae > Maribacter_C. The sequence continues at coordinate 1,293 of CAZTLZ010000048.1, read as the reverse complement.
GTTCCTGATGGAGTCTATAATGATATGTGGGTACGCTATACACAAGGAGCTTTTTCTTGTGAAATACAAATTTCGGATACGGTTGTAGTAACCTCGGATTCTAGTATTTCAGGTTCGGCCGCCGTAACTGCAGATTACACCTGCGCAGCAGGTGGTGGTACCATTACCTTTGACCCAGGTATGACTGCGGGAGGAACGGGTACTGGATATGAATACAGTGTTGATAACGTCACATATCAAACAGGAACAGTCTTTTCAGGTTTGACGCCTGGTACCTATACTCCTTTTATTCGGGATGATTCGAATTGTCGTCAGTCCATTGGTACACCATTGGTTATTAACGACCCCGCGACCCCGACTGACATTACTTTTGCCCAAGGTAATATTGATTGTGCTACCGGTACCAGTGAGGTCACAGTTACTGTTGTTGGAGGTGCTGCTGTTGCCACATATGAAATAGTTGCCCCAGCAGGTGCCGTTACTGCACCACAAGCAAGCAATATTTTCCCAAATCTAATTTTAGATACAAGACATGATTTTATTGTCACCGATGTGAATGGATGTGATCATCCTGCAAGTTTTGTTACTGGAGGTATCAGTACAATACAAGCGAGAATCAAAGCAGGTGGTGACACCAATGTTTGTGCTGGAGCGACGGATGGCTTTGGAGCCTTTATTATTGACGGGTTTAATCCTGATACCCCAGGTGCCGATTACGATTATTCTATTTCTGGAACAGGCTTGAGTGGTAGTAGTAGTGACTTGGAAATTCCAGTAACTGGATTAGGTATCGGCACATACACCATTACTGTTACCGACAACGATACTAACTGTACGGATACGGCCGATTTGGTAATTTCAGGATCTCCGCTCTTGACAGTAACCCCGAATGTAACGCCAATGTCATGTACTAATGGTAATGTAGGGTCGCTTCAGGCTATTAAGTCAGGTGGCTTTTCTGGCCAGGCACAATATCGACTTACGTATCCTGATTTAACCACCATTATTGGTTGGAAAAATGGCCGCTTTTTCGGGGGACTTAACCAAACAGGACTATATACCATTGAAGTACGAGATGCCGAGGGTTGTATTGCCAGCAATACATTCAACCTAGTTTCTTTGGGTGCACCATCAATTACCGAAGGTACTGTTGATCGTTGTTTTAGTGCAAGTAGTTTTGCCTCTATCGAAGTCTTTTCCGCTGTTGGAACAGGAAATCTCAATGATCATCGTTTCCGAATCGTAGGGCAAGCATTGGAACCATTAGGAACTCCGGGCACTCATACCTTTACA
>CAZTLZ010000047.1:0-19976 GCA_964614665.1 uncultured Maribacter sp. | reverse complement strand
GTAATTTGAAAGGCAATGAATTCAACGATTATAACTGCGCCGTCAATGATGATACCAAAATCAATAGCTCCCAAACTCATGAGGTTGGCATCCACTCCAAAAATATACATAAGTGAAAGGGCAAAGAGCAAACACAAGGGAATAACCGAAGCGACAACAAGCCCTGAGCGGAAGTTCCCTAACAACAAGACTACCACAAAAATTACAATGAGAAAACCCAAAATAAGATTTTCGGAAACCGTAAAAGTGGTTTTGGCAATAAGCTCGCTGCGGTCTAAAAACGGATTGATATACACTCCTTCTGGCAATGATTTTGATATGGACTCCACACGTTCGTTCACAGCATCGATGACTTTTTTAGAGTTGGCGTCTTTTAGCATCATAACCTGACCGAGTACTTTTTCACCCTCACCATTTCCGGTAATCGCCCCAAAACGGATAGCGCTTCCATAACCTACTTTCGCCAAGTCTTTGATATAAATAGGGATGCCTTCTTTGGTCGCAACAACAATGTTCTTGATATCGTTTAGGTTTTCGACCAAACCCTCGCCACGAATAAAATAAGCCTGATTTACCTTTTCGATATATCCGCCACCGGCAACATTGTTGTTCTTTTCCAAAGCTGTAAAGACCTGTTGCGCTGTGATATTCATCGCATTGAGTTTTTCGGTTTTGATAGCAACTTCATATTGCTTTAGAAAACCTCCCCAGGTATTTACTTCTACCACTCCAGGAATACCAGAAAGTTGGCGTTTGACAATCCAGTCTTGAATGGTGCGCAAATCGGAGGCATCGTAGCGATTTTCGTAACCCGGTTTTACGTCTAGAATGTATTGATAGATTTCACCTAATCCTGTTGTGATTGGCCCCATTTCAGGAGTTCCGAAACCTTTAGGAATTTTTTCAGACGCTGTTTTGATTTTCTCTGCGATGAGCTGACGTGGCAAATACGTGCCGAGGTCGTCATCAAAAACGATGGTCACTACTGAAAGCCCAAATTTCGTAATGGAGCGAATTTCCTGAACTCCTGGTAAATTGGCCATTTCGAGCTCCACAGGATAGGTGATGAATTGTTCCATATCTTGTGTGGAGAGGTTGCGTGAGGTGGTGATTACTTGCACTTGATTGTTCGTGACATCGGGTACGGCACCAATAGGAATCTGGGTCAGCGAATAAAAACCGAGGCCTGCAATAAACGCGGTAAATAGAAATACGATAAACTTGTTACGTATACTGAAATTGATGATGTATGAGAGCATAATCCATAGAAATACTAATTACTGAAAACACGATACGTAAGGTAGCGTGCAATTAGAAAAATCAAAAAAGTGGAGTTATACTTGCCGGGGCGGTTGAAAGAGCCCTTCCTGAGTTAGCGAGTGGTAAGAGGCTTGATAAAAATAATTGGAATCGCGGTCAAAGACTAGACCAATTTCCAAAGGATAATCAGGTGTTTGATTCATGACAAAAGCTGAAAACAAGGCTGTTTGACCTTGATGTTGAAAGGGCAATTGCTCGTGGTCTTCCTGTTCTTCTTGATGTTTTTTGCTATGCTCGGCTTTGAGTTCACCATAGTGTTTCGAAATAAACACAAAAAAGTTATCTCCATATTCCTCTGCATGGAACTGGGCATGCTCAATTAACTCATCTAGTTCTACAATGTCATCAATGTGCACATTAAAGCTTTGTATAAGGATAAGCAACGAAACCGCTATGGAAGTGAGTTTAAGCATCTTACTTCTGCTAAAGATATGAAAATTAAGACATACTTCATTTAAGATGATTTAGTTTTTACTCATTTGAATCCATCAATTCATATCCCTGATTGACTCCTTTTTCCATGGCAGGAACACCTCTTTCCATCCACATGGGTTTTTTATCTCCCTTTAAATAGTAGTCGAAAAACTGCGCCATTCGAATACTGAAATCTGTTCTGTTTTGCAGTTTCAATGGCCAGTGGGGTTCCCCATTATAGTTTAAGAACCAAGAAGGTTTGCCCAAGCGTCGCAAACTGACAAAAAATTCAATGCCCTGATACCATGGCACATGTCCATCTGCATCATTATGCATGATTAGTAATGGCGTATTGATTTTGTCGATATTGAAGATTGGGGAATTTTCTATATAACGTGCTGGATATTCCCACGGAGTGCCGCCAATTCTACTTTGGGTGTGTTCGTATTGGAATTGACGACTCAAGCCTGTCCACCAACGAATACCGCCATAGGCGCTTATCATGTTTGGTACGGGAGCACCTGCTTCTGCGGCTTTGAAAATATCTGTCCGCGTAACAAGATACGCGATTTGATATCCACCCCAACTATGGCCTTGTACACCGATATTATCCTTGTCGATAAAACCTTTTTCGATTAGAGAAGTCACTCCAGGAATTACACAATTGTAAGCGCTTTCACCAGGATAACCAACACGATAGTGTACATCAGGATTGAAAATCACATAGCCACGACTCGTATAAAAACTGTAGTTGATGGTCGATCTCACAGCATTGGGTGCTCTATGCCTGTGAAGCCCGTCAGAACTACGTTCATAAAAATTAACGATTAAAGGATACTTTTTGTTAGGATCAAAATTCTCGGGCTTCACGAGCATTCCGGTAAGCTTTTTTCCATCTAAGGAAGTCCAATTTACCAATTCACTAGTTCCCCAATTATATGATTCTTGTTGCGGGTTGGCATCGCTTAATCGTGTTACCTTCTTAAGACTCCTATCCGAAGTATACACATCTGGGAATACTTCAAATGACTCCTTCGTGAATACCAATTGGTCACTCAATTTGGCCTTTTTGGCTCGAGCAAAACGAAATGGCCCAGAAATCAGTGAAACCAAATTGGTGGTTTTTGGGTTGTACCCCGTAAAACCTGAAGTCTTTGTTGCCTCATCAAAAGTGGTCAACAACCAATTGTCTTTCGGGCTTAGGAAACGTTCTTTGTCATCTAGTTTGACGTAACGATATCGGGTTTTGGTCTCTCGCCCTTTGGTCAATCGATTTCCTTCTCCTGATTTCATGTCGAATTCCCATAAATCGTAACGGTCATATAGTACGATGGATTTGTCATCTTTTGTAAAACCGGCCAGGCCATATGAACGCGGATAATCAGGATAATCATGCCACTCGCTATAAAAACCTTTGTTTTTTGTCAGTGCTTTACGAGCACCTGAAGTCACATCATACGTTACCCAAGTAGTATCTTTTCTGCTATACCCAAAGGCATACTTGGCATTAGGGCTTAATCGCAGTCGCTCTGATTTTTTTATTATTGTTTGTATAGCTCCTGTCTGGGTATTAACTATGTTATAGTCAAAATCCGAGTAACCAGTCCATTGGCTTTGTAACCTATACGGGTCAGAGGCACTAGTCAAGGCATACAGGGCATTTCCTTCGTTGCCAAGCTCACTATTGGGGAAGTTGACGGTAGCGATTTGAACTAAACTATTGTTCTCTAAATGGATTGCGGTTTGATACGATCGTATCGTGTCTTTTTTCATGTCTAGTTCTTGAACGGTATACAATCGGGGTTCATCATACGTCCAAACCTCAACATTGACGATTTCTTCCTCTGTCAAAGTAGTATCCTTTAAAATAGCAGGTTGGCGCAACCCGAAAAATAATTTTGACTCGTCTTTTGAAAAACGTACTTCACCATCTGAGGAAACCAAATAACCTCCTGGGGCATTTTGGGCATCCACTAATTTTTCCGCTTTTGTAAATCCTTCTTTCCAATGAAATAATTCATTAGGTCGTATTTGAATTTTTGTAGTGTCGGTATCCGCAACAAAACCTAGGTTCTTACCTGATTCACTAAATTCAAGTTGAAAGTACTTCGCCTTTTTTGCACCATGAATGTTCTGCGTTTGTCCATTTTCGAGATTCATAACAAACATGCCGGCATCACTTTCTTTATCTACTCCTGAACTGCTATATGCAAAGAACTTTCCTTTCTTGGCAAATGTAAAATGAGTGACGAATTTTAGGGTGTCTTCTTTTTTAGTTTCCAGATTTCTTAATACCACATGATGGCCATTTTTCTTGCCTACTTTTTTCAGCTTCTTTTTCTTTTCTTTTTTATCAGTAAGAGAATCCTTTTCTTCTTCTTTCTTTTCGCCTTTGATTTCCTCTAAAGCATATGCAATATAACCTGACCACTCTTCGGGAATCTTGTAAGACTTGACCGATGCGATTTTCACAAGTTCCTTAGTGCCTAAATTTATAATGCCCAAGGAGTCTTTGGGTAAATCTTTCTTCTTCACTTTTCTGCTTTTCATGGACGTAATGCTATCTTTCCATGGCTTGATCGTGAAGAAAACATAGTTTGAATCGTAGCTGAACATTCCTTTTGAACTTCGCTCATTTTCAAAAATAGAAGTACCCTTAACGTTCTTTATTTTAAGGAAGTTGTCTTTTTCACCTTTTTCAAGCGAAAACAAAACGTGTTTTCCGTCTGGCGAGAGCATAGTACCTTTAACAGTGTTCCATAAGTCATAATCTGAATGGTCGAGTACTTGCTTTTGACCGTGAATGGAGAATGAAAGGAGTAGCAGTAAAAACGAGAGTATTTTTTTCATGAAGTTAAGTGAATTTAGCTGTTTAAATATAGGGCTTAATCAACTAAAACTAGTGGAAATTTGTACGGGCTTTTTTTATAGGTTTCTATTGGCAATAGTTGTTGCAAAGTGCACGTTATGGTTACAGTGCGAAATCTTATCTTTGAGATAAGTAGCAACTAAATTAATTTTACCTGTTTATGGGTGTGAAAAAAAGGCATTGGCTTTGGAATATCTTGATTGTAATTACGGTCATTGCATGTCTATGTGCTTTTGCCGCTCATTATAAAAACTGGACGCGCATCGAGCCTGATAAAATGACCATTCTATCAGGCATCTATTACCACGAACTAAAGTACGAGGATTTGGACTACCTGGAATGGGTAGAGAAGATTCCGCCAATGGTGCGTCTCAATGGCTTTTCTGCATTTGAAAAAGGAAAAGGAGTATACCAAGAATTCAAGGATACCCTGACGGATAAAAAGGTATATGTTTTTGTGGATAATTTTGAACAGCAGAAAATACGTTTGGTGCAAAAAGATTCTTCTCAATTGTTTTTGAACCTGAAAGATTCGTTGGAAACCGTGGATATGTTTGAGCTTTTCAAAGAAAAAATCGAAAACCTCCCTAAATAATAAGGTTTATCTAAAAACTGAAAACGACTTATGAGAAATCTTATTTTCTTCTTTTTATTACTCCCGTTACTTGGCTCCTCTCAACATACCTTAACCATTGAAGCTGAAGGAATACAATCCTCAGATGGATATATTGCCGTCGGAGTCTACAATACGGATGTCACTTTTCTAAAAGAAGAAGAAACCTTTGCTGGTGTTTTTGAGCCCACTAAAGAGGGAACTACTACTATAACTATTCATGACTTACCCGATGGTACTTATGCTGTTTCAATGTTTCATGACAAGAATAGCAACAAAAAGTTGGATAAGAACTTCATGGGCATTCCTAAAGAACCAGTAGCCTTTTCAAAAGCCAAAATGAAAACTTTTGGACCACCTGGTTTTGAAGAGTGTTCCTTTAAATTGACAGCCGATTTGGAGATTAAGATTCCCATTGAATAGTCTACTTTAAGATTTTGTTAATCCTTTGTATTTCATTTTGTTAAGTTGTATTTTGATTTTCTAATCATTAAATCAGCATTTATGGAAACAAAAGAGATTGCAGAAAAACTAGTACAATGGTGTAAAGAAGGAGATTTTGAAACTCCTTATCAAGAACTGTATAGCTCCCAAATTGTTAGCATCGAAAATGATGGAAAAGGAGAAAATGCTCGAGTCGAGGGTTTTGAAGGTCTTCAGAAAAAAGGTGAATGGTGGCAAGAAAATTTCGAAATGCATAGTAGTAGTGTGTCTGAACCCATAGTGGCCGATAACTGGTTTTCTGTCCGGTTTGAGATGGATACCACTCACAAGCCATCAGGACATCGTTCTACCATGTCTGAAATTGGTGTTTACCAAGTAAAAGACGGTAAAATCGTGAAGGAACAATTTTTCTATGATGAAGAGTAAGTAATTACTTGTAAGTCGTAATTTGAATGACCCCGTTAGAAGCTCGTGACCCGTAGAAGGAGGCATCCGAACTGGATAGGGCAACGATTTTTCTAACATTAACACTTTCCACTAAATCATTTGCTGAATTGAAAGAGTTACCTACAGCATAATTATCTATTATGTATAAAGGTTCAACGTTGGCTCCAATAGCGTTGTTTCCTTTAATAAAGATAGGCACGCCGATCCTAATGGCTATTCTGGGGAGTTTACGAATTCTACCTAGTAAAGAAATTGCTAGCCGGTTTTTTTCATCAATTACCTTTTCTAATGGTTTTTCATTTGTGTAAACTTTGGTCTTTGATTTCGAACTTCCATTTAATGTGCTTGGTAAATTGAAAAAAAGCATCAAAATAGGGTAAAGGTTAATGATTTTGTTAAAAAAGAATTTTTTTTCAATAAACACCCTAAATATACGTTGTAAGGCATAGGAATATCGAAATATCATCTCCCCCAATTTTTTTGATATCCTTGTCAACCAAATCTTAGTCTAACTACAAACTTTACCGCCATGAAAAGAGTTGTTATGGTCTTTTTGCTTGCCATTTTTGGCATGACCTCCGCCATGTATTCCCAAAAGAGTGTTGATATCGATGGGCGCTTACAACCCATTCTTGATGAGTTTTTTAAAGTATGTGATAAATACGACATTGATTACCATGAAAAACTCTTTCAACTAAAGAACATAGATGTTACCAGTTCGTTGCCGCTTGAGGAGGATAATACTGTTTTGGGGATGGTCACTAGAGACGCCAATGGTGATGTTGAGAACATTTTGATTAACTGGGCGGCCATGCTCGACCCTGCGATTCTAAAAGTGGTTGCGTTTCATGAGTTTGCACATCATTTTCTGGACTATAAGCATACCTGCCAAGAATGCAATGAGATCATGGCGGTAATCAATACGAGCTATTTTGATATTGCAAATGATTGGGATAACCAGGTCGAAAATTTATTTACTACATCACCTGTTTATTTGGCAAAGGAACCTAAGGGTCCAATAGTATCTCTCTCATTGGAATAAGCTACATTTTCATATGAATGTCTATCTTAGAACCAAAATCTAGACATGGTTCTTTTAACACATTTCATTGGTGCTCTTTATGGCTTACTGGCGGTAGTTTTTGGCGCTTTTGGTGCACACGCCTTGAAAAAGTCACTTTCAGAAGCACAATTGAAAAGCTTTGAAACAGGGGTTAAATATCAGATGTACCATGCTATGGTATTGTTGATTTTGGGGTTCAATCTTAATCTGGATACAGCTGTGGAAAAGTATATGATCTATGCTTTCATCTTGGGCACTTTTCTCTTCTCTTTTAGCATTTATGGATTGACCCTTAGTGCATCAAAAGAAAAAAAACTAAAGTTTCTTGGCCCAATAACACCCGTCGGAGGTCTGCTTTTGGTTGTAGGTTGGAGCTTGCTTTTGTACTTTTTTATAGGAAATATAATTTGATTTCTACAGAACGAATCGATAGGTTGCCTTGATCAAAAATATGTTCTGTGGTTTTTCGTCATTGAAAATGCCATCACCTAAATCTTTAAAAAGCTCATTTTGAGGATTGCCAGATTGGGATACATCTTGCGACCAAACCAAAAACACTTCCGATCCGGGAATGTATTCCCAACGCACAACAAGATTTGACCGGAACTGTACAAAAGAAAAATTTGGATCGTCAAAAGTAAAATCAGCAATATCATCTAGGTTTCGATCTACGGAGTAGGTCCCATCGGCAAAAGAAACTTGGCTTTCAGGATACAAAGAGATACGATCGTTGAATGTTGCCGCCATAGGATTTACCACTTCTTTGAAATTAGAATATCTTCCTCTAGAAATAAATGGCTGACCCCAATATTGAATAGTAAGGTTGGGATTAATCGTATAATTCAGACGTAATGACATGCTCAAGGTTCGTTGCTCTACTGTTCCGTTGAGATATGTGGTTTCTCCATTTAGATCGATATTGTCAATGTACTGCAACTTATCCATGTTAATACCATATTCAGGATTTGCTGAGATACTCAATGAATTGAATGGTTGATAGGTAACTCCAAAATCGATATTGTATGAATTGTAAGAGTTGTCCGTTGCTTTTTTTCCTCTGTGAAAAACGTTGAAACGTACCTTTTTTCTCCGATCCGTATTGTATCCATTGAAAAAACTTATTTCATTTGCTTGACGAAGCCTGGGGCCACCCCGCAAGGCAAAGTTCGAGTACTGTTTTGCGGCATAGGTGAGACCGAGATTGGTGAACCAGTTGTTGTCCCAATTTTGCCAACTGTTGGTGTTGAATCTAAGGCTGTTATGGTTGCCACCGAAATCCCAAACACTCCAATGGTTATAATTGATGCCCACTCTTCTGAAGGTTTCGGTAGGTTTTAGGGTTTGGTAACCAATCCATGTGTAATGACGAATGTCATCAGCCTGACGTTGAAAACCAATATCGTTTAATTCCAATTCTGGGGAACGCCATGTGGCACCTGTTTCAAACTTCCAATTTCCATTACCTACTTTACCTAGTTGTAAATTACCGCCCGAACCTGTTAGAGATGTACGGTTTTCATCTAACGATACATGGTCGGTTCCGACACGTTGAAATAGGTGTGCGATGGATTGTTGTGTATTTGAAATTGCATTTTCACCTCCAGAAATATGACTGAAAATTAGGTTTCCACCCACGTACCAATCACGTTCATGCCATTGGTGCTTGAAATCAATACCGCCGGTAAAAGCTGATTTGTGAAGAAAATCGAGCTCTGGTGTCAATTGGTCTCGATTGGTAGCAGTGAATATTCCTCCTATAAAAGTATTCCTATCGTTAAAGTCCTTTTGTAACCGACCGACAAAGTAGTTGGTCAATGGCTCTACAACCTCTTTTCTACGCTCACCATTGTTGTCGATGGTCGCGTACTTTTTGGCGGTTACACTTTCTAGAACACCAATTGACCACCCATCTTTTGTTTTACCACTGAATTTGGCGGCGCCCAATATGGATGTATTTTCAGGCTGATCTACAAACTCACCATCTTCAGTATCTGGGTATCCTTGAGGGCTTCTTCCAATACGTCTAGAATAAAAGACATTATCAAACCCGAAGGTATTACCGGCCTCCGATTGACTAACACGGTAGTCAAAAATATTCTTGTTCTCTACAAAGAACGGACGCTGCTCGCGAAAGAAAATTTGAAATCCATCAAGGGCAATTGCAGAGGGGTCTGCCTCGACTTGACCAAAATCTGGATTCACCGTTAAATCTAAGGTTAGATCATTGGTAATGCCGATTTTAGCATCGAGCCCACCGGTGAGCTGATTATCGCTGCCATCACGAAAAGGGTTTCCTGCTTCAGCTTCAAAAGTTTCCAATTTAGCCACGGTATACGGTTGAATTTCCAATTGTTTTTGGGGTTCAATATTATTCAATCCATTTAGTAAACCAAATTCACTTACAAAGCCTGGCGTGTCCTGTTTAATACGTTGCCAAGCGTATCGTTCCGCTCCCCTAAAGTATTGTCTATCTACCTGAATGCCCCAAACTTGTTCCTTGGCTTTGCCAAATTTCAGTTGGCTAAAAGGAATTTTCATTTCCGCCGTCCACCCATCGGCATCTGTATTTGTTTTGGTATACCAAATAGGATTCCAACTTTCATCTTCGTTGTTACCGTTATTTGAACTAAAAAAATCTGCTTTTACGCCGGCAGCTGTGGTAATAAAACCAAAGGCGCTACGCTTATCGTGATAACTATCAATAAAAATACCTACCCAATCACCTTGAAATCCGTCGCGTCTAGAGAGGCGCATTTCAATTTTGTCCGGATCACTGTCATAAGCTCGGATACCTACATATAAGAACTTATCATCATAGACAATCTTGAATTTTGTTTGATGGTCTGGTTTTGTATTTTCATCAGGTCTTCGTTCGATAAAGTCACTTTCCCACTCGACGATGTCCCACCCCGGGTCGTTAAGAAGTCCATCTATATCTGGAGACGCTGTATCGTTCAGGAATTTAGTAGTATAGGACCTCTTCACCACAACGTCCGTAGAATCTTGGGCAAAAAAAACTGTTTGTGCAATGATCATTGCACAAACAGTAAATAGGCTGGTTCTCATGTCTTCGATTTATGATTGATGAAATAAAGACTGGCAAAAAACAAAGTAGTTACAGTAAGATTTGATTTTAATCTTTTTTTAACAAGGGGTAACTAATTGAAGTAGCTTCTTAGAGTCTTAAATACATATTACCATTAATGGTGTTCAATCGTAATCGATTGGAAGCCTTTCCGAGAGTGCCGCTTATTTTTTGGCCAACATGGCGGTCGGTTGAAGTGAATTTTAGCTTTTCATCTGCGTAAATATCTCCATGAATGGTTTCGGCAACTAAACTGGCATTGATCATTTTCAAATCAATTTCGCCATTTATGGTGCTTAAGTCAAGCTCGCCCGAATATTTAGTTATCTCAATATCTCCATTGATAAGGTCGGCCTCGAACTCTCCTTCAATGACCTCAGATTTTAGATCGCCATTAATACTGCTGATTTTGAACCTGGCATTTTTTGGTACATAGATGATATAGTTGAATTCTGTTAAATCTCCTGTGTTGTAACAGTATCTTTTTCTATTGGGATTATTTTTGAGGCAATCTTTGCGATAAGCTTTAAAAACGGGCTCAGCTTCAGATTCTATGTTAATACTACTTGAGTTTTCATCAATATTTATCTTATGCAAATCTTGAAATTTCGAATCCTCCGTATAAATACTGGCTTTAAAATAAACTGTTGACTTGTCCCAGGTTTTTACTTCAATAAGCGAAGCAAATTTCACTTCGACATCAATAAATTGATTTTTATAATCAATATTCTTTTCAATTATTTTCTGCGCATTCACGGTTAGACTGATGAAGCCTAACAAAAAAATGGTTACTAAATTTTTCATGATTATTCGTTTTTGATGTTATTCTTTTCTTAGGTAAATATTACCGTTGGTTGTTTTTAGTTGAAGCTGCACCCCACCGCCATTAATGTCTTGTTTGATTTTTTGGGTAGAAATCGACTTCAACCCATTCTTTTCTGGAGATTTAAGTTCGAAATTGGTATAAATCTCGCCATTGATGGAGCCTAAGGAGAGGTTTGCCGGAGTATCTCCGGGCAATAGAATATCTAGTGCACCATTTGTAGAGTAAACGGTAATGGGTGAATCTTGACTCACATCTGAAAAAGTGATGTCAATACCCCCATTCAATGAATTAGCAGTGACAGGTCCACTAACATCCTCAATTTTAATTCCTCCGTTTAGTCTTGCATTTGCTTCTATCTCACCTTTAAAACCATATATTCTTATATCAGCTTGACTGGTGCCATTTGTGGTGACTGCAATATTTTGACTGGCGGGCAAGTAAATTTCGGCACTGCCATTGTTCCATTTTCTAAGGTTCCTTACGATGAGCTCGTTGCCTTCTTTCACTACATAGAATCCGACATCCGTATTATCAGAGCCGCCTGCCCCTAAAAGTTTTAAGCCTTTTGCCCTTTCTGGGGTTTTAAGTGAGGACTTCCCCTTAATCCGTAGCAACTTTTCGTTGTGCGTTTTTACAATAATATCAGCTTTTGATTCTACTTTCACCCACTCGATTCCGTCAAGGGATTGCGTGTAATCTTCTTGTGCGGTGAGCGCCGAACAAAATAGGATTGCTAAAAAAGTTATTTTAATTGTTTTCATGTTTTACGTTTTTTATTCTGATTTAAATTCACGATTGATGTTTCAACTGTACTTGGTACAGCCGTTTAAATAATATTTGGTAATACTGACTCGAGTTCATCTTTTACATAGGGTTGTGTATCATCTTGCTCCAAAAGATATTGCATAGATGCAGCTGCTTTCTTTTCTTGCATTTTACCCAATACCTGAATTATTGTAATTTGAATTCCGGGGTCTTTTTCGGTTTTCAATGCTTTGATGAAGCTTTCTTTTACAGTTTCAGAAGTAGTAAATTCACTTAAAACCTCAACTGCCGTGCTACGTACATTCGTATTTTCATCATTTAGCATGCGATCGGCGAGAGCACCCACTATTGCTTCATCTGGTTCTGTAAATTCATTAATGAAGTTTACACCTTGTATGCGTTTGCTAGCTGATTTGTTTCCCATGAGGGATAGCATTGCTGTTTGCTTAAACACCCGTGTTTGATCCGTCAGTTGCGCGATTTCTTTCCCTGATATTTGCTCTTGGTGCTGTTTCCCGAAGAAATATACAGCAACTAAGAGAGCAACACTCGCTGCGATTTTCAATAAATTATTGGACCAATTGCTTTTTCTTTGGCTGGATGAACTGTTCAAGGAAACTACCTTAGAAAGGTTTTGTTTCTCAAGTTCGATTTGTTCAAAGAAATTGGTTCTCACCTTGTCTGAAGGAAGTGCTTCTTTTTCACTTTCAAGAGCCGTGAACAGGGCTTTTAATTCATTCAACTCTTGAGAACATGATTTGCAATCTACGAGATGGGTTTCTACTACTTTCTTTTGTGTTTCGTTCAAAAGACCGTCCACATATTCGGGTAGTAGTTCTATTATATGATTCTTTTCCATTCTTATGAATTTTGAAAATAAATGGTCTTTAATTTTTTTAATGCCCGGCTGACCTTGGTCTTAACTGCTCCTGGAGTACTTCCTACGATTTCCGAAAGTTCCTCATATTTGATTTCATGAAATCGGTTTAATATCACTAACTCACGATCGGAGGTATCTAATTTATTTATCGCCATATACAAATCGGAATAATCTTTTTTCTCTTCCTCCTCCACAACTAGCTCACCATTTATCACATCCATATTTTTTGTATTATATGAAGCTCTTCTAAAGTGCGTGTTCAAACTATTTCTCGCTATTGTGAAGAGCCATGAAACAAACTTTCCGTTATTATATGAGGTTCTGTACTTCATCAATTTGTAAAAAACTTCTTGTGTTAAATCTTCACTCAACATTCGATCTCCACACATTTTGTGCAAGAAGTTAAACACATGTTTATGGTGTCTTTCAAAAAGAACCTTGAGCAAATCCAAGTTTCCGTTTGCCACCTTTGACATTAAAATTTCGTCTGTCGACTTTTCCAAAAAGTGCTTCTTTAGTTGGTGTTCAATTCTATATAGTCAGGAAATTACAAAAGGTTACACCAAGAGATAAAAAAAATCGCAACAATGTGAATTGATGCGATTTAATCATTGAAATGTGTAAATTTTATTTGTCCGCCTCACCAATAGAGGTAAATTCTTTTATGGCTTGATTGGGTTCAATGATATCATACCCCTTCCAGAATTCCGCATCATAATTAGGCATATATTTTGGCAGGACCGAATTATCCTCTTTGATGGACTCAAAATTTGTTTCGCTTATGGGCGCTTCGTCGAATACCACCAATTCGTAACGGTTGAGATTGCCAAAAGCAGCGTCTATTTTCATAGAAAGCTCATTCTGTTTTCTGCGCCCTTTTACATTCTTGTTCTTTTCAATAATTTTCAGAGGACGACGAAAACCTGCCGTAATACCTTTATTAACATCATAATAGCTCAGATGATACTTATTGTCATTTCCTTTTGAAAAAATGACTTTGCCCTTGGCGAGGTGTTCTTTCATGGAAATACCGAGAAGACTGAAATCACGTATTGGCTTAACATTTTCAAAGTCCATTCGAATTAGTGCAAAGTCATCGGAATTTATAAAAAGTTTTCCTCTAAAATCTTCGGATCGCTTTGGAATAAAACTGATGACATAAACCGCTGCATCGCCTAAATAGGTAAAATCTTCAAGAACAAGTTCATACCTGCCGGGTTTAAAAAGAACATTGTAGTCAGTATCTTCAAAAACAGGAAGATTTTCATAAAGTTTACCTAAGGTCTGTCGCTTGTATTTTGCAAAAAACTTTTTACGGTCTTCCTTGTTCTTTTTTTCCTCCTCTAGTTTTTTGTTGAGAGCGGCAACATCCGTAGAGTCAACATCTTCTTCAAAAAGCTCATCTCCGTCCACTTTTGTCCCGAAGAGCCCTGACTTGATTTTAAAATAAGAATCCGTCTTTACATTTTTTTTGATGATTTCATTGAATTTTTCTTCAAGCACTTCAAAATCAAGCTCCATACTCTTATCATAGAGTTCAGAAGCTTTGATGAGATCAAGTTTTTGTTCGTCGGCATGACTGTTACCGTAGAGGTCTCCTAAAACCTCGGTGTAATACGTGTTGCTTTTCGGAACCTGATTTATGAGGCTATCGATAAACTTTTTATTGAAGGCCTCAATTGTAGATTTCTTCAAGGTATAGTCTGCCTTTAATATTTGATTTTCATAGGTTTCACGAAGGAAGATCCGCTTTTTGGCGAAGCCTAGGTTATAGTTCTTTGAAAGACTATTTTCCACTTCTTCCACAATCTCTTCAGGAGTATAATTTTTATTGGTGACAATAACCGGATTCAATTGAATGGCTTTGGCCGACAATACAATGACCTTCTCTGAGAACTTATTCAATGGTTTTTTTATGGATGCATATCCGATGCATGAAATTGATAAGGAGTCGGTAGGTTGTACCGTCTCATTCAGTTGAAATGAAAAACGTCCCTCTTCATTGGTGATGGCACCTCTATTTTTAAGAAGAACCGTGGCATAGGGAATAGGTTTTTGGGTAGCTGAATCAACAATTACCGAGGTAAGGGTCTGAGCTTGCCCAATAAAGGTAACAAACAGAAATACAATACCTGATAATCGGAAACTGAAATGGCCCATAAACTGTTTCTAAAGCTGATTAGTTGAACAAAAAAAAGCATAGCCGTGCGACTAAGCATTGATTTTTTGATTTTCTTAGTACCGATTTATTCTTTTTTTAACGTAACAAAAATTCGGCTACTATAGGGAAGACGTTTTTACAGGGGGTTTTGTTACTTGCAACGAGGAATATTTTGTCAGGCTATAGTCAACAACTTTCAATGGCAACCGCAGTCGTCTTGACCACAAGCTTTAGTGCTTACTTTTTTAGTAGCAAAAAGTGATTTTGGCAAGAAGAATTTCTTCATGATATAACCGAAAGCTATTGCGACGGTAATGTAGACTAAAATAAGTTGGAGAATTTCCATAATTTATTTTAAAACTTGATAAGTAATCAATGCTACAATATAGGCAAAAAGACTCATAAAAACCAGTTGTGCAATGGGCCATTTCCAAGTATTGGTTTCCCTTTTGACAATCGCCAGCGTGCTCATACATTGCATGGCAAAGGCGTAGAAAAGTAACAGCGAAATACCAGAAGCTAAATTGAAAACAGGTTCTTTCGTCTTAGGGTTAACCTCCGCCGACATTCGTTGGGTAATTGTATCTGTATTTTCCTCCCCACTTCCCACACTATAAATAATTGCCAAGTTTCCAACAAAAACTTCCCGAGCGGCAAAGGAGGTTAGTACTGCAATACCGATTTTCCAATCATAACCCAATGGTTTTACAATAGGTTCAATAACTTTTCCGGCATAGCCCATAAAAGAGTTTTCCAATTTAAAGCTGGCAATTTCTTGGCTTAGGGCAGTTTCATAAAGCTCTGATTTTCTAGCTTGAATAGAATCTATCAGTGAAAGGGAACTTATTTGATAAGCATTTTTTGAAATACTGTCGTTTAATGCCTTTTCGTAATCTATCAGCTTCGTTTCGATATTTGATTCGTTAAAAGCCGAGAAGCCTTCATTCTCAATACGTTTTACTACAATGTTCTCGGCATCTTTAAAATTATCAGAAATTCCGAAAGAGCCCAAAAACCACAAAATTACCGACAAGGCCAAAATAATTTTACCCGCTCCGAAGACAAAACTTTTGGTTTTTTCCCAAACCGTATAGGCTACATTTTTCAATAAGGGTAATTTGTAGTTAGGCATCTCGACCACAAAGAAAGAACGGCTCCTGATTTTAAGTAGTTTGTTTAAAACCATTGCGGAAATAATGGCAGCTCCAAATCCAATTAAATATAAAAGCATCAAGGTCAAAGCTTGATAGCTTAGTCCAAGAAACCGACCTTTTGGAATAACAAGAGCTATGATAATGAGGTAAACCGGCAATCTTGCAGAGCAGGTCGTAAACGGTGTTACCAAAATTGTTATCAAACGCTCTTTCCAGTTTTCTATATTTCGAGTTGCCATTATCGCCGGTATGGCGCAGGCTGTGCCTGAAATTAGGGGAACTACACTTTTTCCACTTAGCCCAAAGGGTCGCATCAATCGATCCATAAGAAAAACAACGCGGCTCATATAGCCCGATTCTTCAAGTACGGCTATAAAAAAGAAAAGGAATGCTATCTGAGGAATGAATACCAATATACCTACGATACCCATAAATACACCTTCGACCAGCAAGTCAGTAAAGATTCCAGGAGGCATTGTATTTTTAACCCATTCACCAACTATGGCCAGTTTTTCGTCAAGAAATTCGGAAGGATAACCGCTCCAATCGAAAATTGCTTGAAAAATGGTCAATAAAATGATGAAGAAAATGAGATACCCAAATACTTTGTGTGTCAACAGTTTATCAAGATTCGCCCGAAAGCCTTTGGCCGCGCTTGCATCAACTTTGTAGGTTTCTTTTAAAACCCCATTAATGAATTGATATCGGAGAATAGTTTCTTTCTGTTGTAATCTCTTAAGCTCAGATTTTGATTTGGTCTCAAAAGAAGAACGGTCTTTGATCAATGTCTTTTCAATGGGCATGAAGTTGACATCTTGAGTAATGACCAACCATAATTTATACAAATCTTCTTTTGGGAAAGTATTCTTTAACTTCTCGAAGTACTCAGGATCGATGACAGAGGTATCAACATTTTGAGCGATGGAAAGATTCTTATAGTCGGCTATGAGTTCTTTTAAGTATACAATTCCAGTTTCTTTTCGGGTACTCACCAAGGCGATTTTGGTGCTCAATTTTTCCTCCAATAACGAAATGTCTACCGAAATACCTTTTCGAGACATCCGGTCGGCCATATTGATAACTAGTATGGCCGGAATCTTCAGGTCTTTGATCTGTGTGAATAAAAGTAGATTCCGTTTTAGGTTCTCTACGTCCGAAATAACCAAAGCCACATCGGGGTGATCCTTATCTTTTTTATTCAGTAATAGTTCAACGGCTACACTTTCATCCAAAGAAGTGGTATTAAGACTATATGTGCCGGGTAGATCGAGAATATGGGCCTTTAACCCACGAGGTAATTTACAGATACCCTCTTTTTTTTCAACAGTAATGCCCGGGTAGTTGCCCACTTTTTGATTCAGACCTGTGAGTTGGTTGAAAACAGAGGTCTTACCCGTATTCGGATTTCCTATGAGAACGACATTGATCTGTTTGCTCATAATCCCGTAGTCTCTTCGATAAGTTCCAATTCGATTTGTAGGGCCATGGATTTTCGAATTGCAATATGGGATCCATTGACAATAATATAAATGGGGTCTTGAAGCGGTGCTATTTGAACCAGTTCTACCTCATTGCCCGGTAAACACCCCAATTCTAGAAGTTTAATAGGTAGTAGGTCATCTGCAAATTCTTTAATAATGCCTTTTTGGCCACGCTTCAGATGTGCTACCGTTGTACTCAATTTTTATTTAGATTGATTATAAGTAAGAGAACAAAAATAGGTGAAAAAGCTGAAGTTTTCAGTATAAATTTCAAAAAAATGAGTTGATTGTAGTAGTAAGAGTTGGCAGAATTGGAACAGATTTGGAGATTGCCTTTTTATCTTAACAACAACTGCAACCTGAGTACACTCATTATTCAAGATATGAGGCCTTGAGAACCTCCAAATCCTCTATTAGTTTTTCAATACCTTCTTCCTTGGTGCCGTCATAAAATCCGCGAATGCGACGCTCTTTGTCCACCAGAATAAAATTCTCCGTGTGAATCATATCATACGGGCCTCCATCGCCATCGGTCTTAACAGCCAAATATGATTTGCGGGCCAATGCATAGATTTGCTTTTTATCTCCCGTGACCAGATTCCATTTGCTGTCATCTACTCCCTTTTCCAACGCATATTTCTTGAGTTGTTCCACCGAATCGATTTGAGGGGTTACGGAATGTGACAGTAATAACACATCATGGCCTATTCGATGTTGAATAGCGGCCATATTCTTGGTCATTATTGGGCAGATGGTCGGGCAAGTGGTGAAGAAGAAATCCGCGATATAGATTTTACCATCATAGTCATTCTGTGTAATGGTCTTACCATTTTGGTTGGTCAACGAGAAATCAGCTATGGTATGGTATTTTTTGACATATTGAAGCGTACTGTCAACCAATTCAGGATTCACCATTGAGGGCTGGTAGATGGCCAGCGTTTTCTTGGGCTGCAGGGCATTGTAAAACAAATAGATGATTACTGCCGATAAACAAAAAAGGACAATGAAAAAAAGCTTGTATTTGCCAAAAAAGGAACGCATATTATTTTTTTCAAAGATACGTTAGCGGGCCGAGGCTTTCAAATTGAGCGGCAAGAGCGATGCCAAAACTTTCTTAAAATTCGTTGCTGGCAGTAGTTTCTTTTCATAAGACCTTGTAAAGGTGTATTTTTGTGCGTTTTTAACAAGAGAATCCCTTTACATGGAACTGCTTATAAAGATATTGACATTTGTTTTGATTATTTCTATACTCGTGATATTACACGAGTTTGGTCACTATCTCCCCGCCAAATGGTTTAACACAAGAGTTGAAAAATTCTATTTGTTTTTTGACTGGAAATTCTCCCTTTTCAAAAAGAAAATCGGGGAGACCGAATGGGGCATCGGATGGCTTCCACTTGGGGGTTATGTGAAGATCGCCGGTATGATCGATGAGAGCATGGATACCGAGCAGATGAAAAAAGAACCACAACCATGGGAGTTTAGAAGCAAGCCGGCATGGCAACGACTGATTATCATGTTAGGCGGTGTGACGGTTAACTTTCTTTTGGCCTGGATAGTCTACTCGGCATTACTTGGTACTAACGGCGATACCTATATTCCTTCCGATAAATTGAAATACGGTATTCAGGTAGACTCCGTGGGTGAGAAATTGGGGTTGAAATCAGGGGATCAGATACTATCTGTTGATGGAAAACCAACAAAAAAGTTTACCGATGCACAGCTCCGCATTCTTTTGGGGGATGAGGTAACGGTGAATAGGGACGGACAAGAATTATCATTTCCAATTTCTGATGAGGGCAAAGCGTTGATATTTAAAACGCAGGGTAAGTCCTTTCTAGGGTATCGAACAAAATCTGTTTTAGATGAGGTTGTTGTGGATTCAGAGGCTGATAAGGCTGGACTCAAAATTGGGGATGAACTCGTTGCCGTAGACGGGAAAAGCGTTTTCTTTTGGTCCGAATTCATGAATGTCATCGAATCATCCAGAGGTAAAGAGCTTGCGCTAAAGATCAATAGGGGCGGAGCAATCAAAGAAATCAATCTGAAAATCCCGACAGAGGGTATTGTAGGGGTACGGCCGTATTCTGAAGACTTATTGGTTACCGATAATTACGGTTTTTTCGAAGCCATTCCAGCAGGATTTTCAAGAACCATTCAGGTATTGACAGACCAGATAATGCAATTTAAAGTTGTCTTTAATACCGATACAGGCGCTTACAAGCAAGTGAAAGGCCCTATCGGAATTGTTGAAATGATGCCACCAAAATGGAACTGGGGCTTCTTTTGGGGCTTTTTAGCCATGTTCTCGGTATGGTTGGCTTTCATAAATCTATTGCCAATTCCTGCGTTAGATGGGGGTCATGTGATGTTTCTTTTATATGAAATGATTACAGGTCGACCACCCAGTGAAAAAGTGTTGGAAACCGGACAAATCATTGGATTTGTATTCTT
>CAZTLZ010000046.1:0-20232 GCA_964614665.1 uncultured Maribacter sp. | reverse complement strand
TACAAATTCAATATTATAATCTACCGTATGTGAAAAGCCAACGATACAACCTGTATCTACTTTAAGAACTTCGCCAGCGGCTAGCACTTTTTTTGCCATGGTACCCCCTGCATGTACAAAAGCCATACCATCACCCTCTAACTTTTGCATAATAAAACCTTCACCGCCAAAGAGTCCACGACCTAATCGTTTTGAAAATTCAACACCAACGGAAACCCCTTTCGCTGCACATAAAAAAGCATCTTTTTGGCAAATGAACTTTCCGCCTTTTTCAGATAAATCGATTGGTAATATTTTACCAGGGTATGGCGAAGCAAAGCTTACTTTCTTTTTTCCTTGACCTATATTTAAAAAAGCAGTCATAAAAAGACTTTCACCCGTCAATATTCTTTTTCCTGCGGAAAATATCTTACCCAACACACCAGAATCTTGACCAGAACCATCACCAAAAATGGTATCCATTTTAATATCAGTATTCATCATCATAAAGCTACCAGCTTCTGCTACCACAGCCTCTTGGGGGTCGAGTTCAATCTCAACATACTGCATTTCTTCCCCATAAATTTCGTAATCAATTTCGTGTGCGTTCATTTTTTATAGTTTTTGTTGACAGTAGTTAGTTGGTCCTTTTAGGGTTTTGTTACACTAAATTGTTATTAGATTAGTAGACTAATTATAGAATCTATCAACAATATTTTCTTTTAAACAACGTATAAAGTTAAACTAATCACGTGATGGTCATAGATTTCGATAAAATAAAAAGCATCTATAGAATAGGTAACGAAATTAGCTTTGGTGATATAAGCACCTTAATTAAGTCGGCAAAGTATAAGACATTTGCCCCTGGTGAGCATCTTATTGAAGCGGATACCAATCAAAATGCTATCCATTTTATTCAAAAAGGATTGGTTCGTATTTATGCTATTAATGATAAAGGAGATGAGATTACTACTGAACTACGGTGTGAAAATGAAATAATTGCAAGTTATGATGTCATCTTTTTTAATCAACCATCTCGATTTTATATTCAGGCTATGGAAAAAACGACAACATTTTTCATGGCTTACGACACGCTTCAAAAAGTACTGGACAATAATCCTAAACTAGACAAAAATCGAAAATTTATTCTTCAAAATCTCTTGAAGAATGCTTTTTTACGAATAGACACCTTTACTTTAAAGACCCCAGAAGAGCGGTATCTTCACTTTTTAAAATCCCATCCTGGCTTGGTCAACAGGGCCCCTGATAAATACATTGCGAATGTTTTGGGCATTACGCCCGTCTCTTTAAGCCGCATTCGTAAAAGGATTGCAAAAAAACAATAAGCCCTTAATAGTTAACATCACCCTCGCACCAAGCAGCTGTTCTTTCTTATCTTTTGTTAACGTCCTACCCCAGAGGTCCGTTATAAATTTGTAGCATTAATTATAACCTATAAATCTTTAATGTTATGAAAACAGTAAAAACAGTTTTTAAAATTATGACTATGGCACTACTGCCATTAATGATCTTTTCATGCTCTGACAATGACGACCCAAATGTACAAGAAGATGCCATTACCCCTGAAGAGGCGGTTCTTCTTGTTGAAAACAGTCTGGATGAAGAATCCGGGGGAAGTATTGAAACTATGGTTGAGCTTACCGTAATCATCGAGGTTGCTATTGAAGATGCGGCATGTGGCTCTACTTATGAGGATAGCATTGCATATGATTATGACCAAAACAGTATTGATGCCTCATATACTGGAGGTTGGTCGTATCAATTGCAATGTAATGCAGAAAGTGCATTTACTTCTTCGTCCTTCTCCTATGATACTGTTGCTACCGTGAATACGCCAAGGATAACCGCCTCAGGTTCTTCCTCAATGTTGGGATCTATCGAGGGACTGGACCCTGAGGTAGAAGACATTACATTGACAGGTAGTTACCAAGGGGCTTACACTCAAGAGTTGACGATTTCGGGTAAAAACGTAAACAGTAAATTGACGATTGACCTTAGTAGTTTGACAATCAATAAAGAAACAGATACCGTATCATCTGGTGAAGGCTCTTTTACTTTGACAGGGACCGCGAACAAATCAAGCTTTTCCTATGCAGGAACGATTACATTCAATGCTAATGGATCCGCTTCCGTTATCATTGATGGTGAGACACATATTATTCTATCATAGGAATTAACAAACGGGTGTCTAAAGTTTCGATTTCATTGCTGGATGAACGACTGTGCCTACAGCTCTGAGTAGTTGTTATATAACAACGTATCACTTTCAGGCACCCCCTTTAATACTTTCATCATGGAAAATATATTACCATATTGGTTTACCATCGCCTTTAATATATTTCGATATATTGTTATCAGTGGAACTGCTTTTTTGATATTCTATATCATGTGGCCAAATTTCTTCGCACGTAACAAAATTCAATCCCGCTACGCTAAAAGGAAAGATTTTTTTCGTGAACTATTTTACTCGGTACAAACTATGGCTGTCTTTATAGGATGTAGCATGCTTTTTCTAAACACTCCCCTAAAACAGTATACACGCATCTATAACCAAGTACATGAGCATCACATTTGGTGGATTCCCTTAAGTATTCTTTTATCCATAGTAGTGCACGACACCTATTTTTATTGGATGCACAGAATAATACATCACCCCTCGTTGTATCGAAAATTTCATGTAGTACACCATCAGTCATACAACCCTAGTCCCTTGGCATCTTATGCATTCAATCTATCGGAAGCCATTGCCGAATCCCTTATAATACCTATACTATTATTTACCATACCCATGCACCCCTATGCACTTATTACTTTTACTCTATTTGCATTTTCATTTAATGTTTATGGACACTTAGGGTATGAAATAGCTCCTAAATGGTTCAGGAAATCCGTTTTCTTCGAGTGTATGGTAACTTCCGTACACCACAATCTACACCACTCCAAATTCAAAGGAAACTATGGATATTACTTTCGCTTTTGGGACCGAATAATGGGTACCGAAAATCCTGATTATGTAAAAACGTATGATAGTGTGCAGCAAAAAAGGTTTGGAACCAGATCACTGACCGTTACCGCTAAAGCTACTTTTCTTTTTATATTGTTTCCCTTCCTTAATGCTACGGCACCTTCAGGTGAAAGTGATTCAATACATGGAATCTGGAAAGATGATGTTGGCAAAGCTATTATTTCTATCTATGAAACCGATGGAATCTATTATGGAAAATTAATCGATGTTGAAGACGAAGAGGATCGTCGGGAACTACAACAAAAAGAAATACTTGTTCTAAGGGACTTCAAAAAAGAATCGAAAAACAACTATTGTTGTGGTACCGTTTACCAACCCAAACATGACAGAATATTAACAGGTCATTTGTTCTTAAAAGATAAAAACACGCTTATAATCAATATTCGCTATGGTGTTATAAAAAGAACGCGGGCTTGGCACAGGGTTGAATAACCCCATTTTCAGTAAACATCTTGTCATAGTATCACCCTTTGACCTTCACTGTCCATTCAAAATTGAAAGTCGATACCACTACCCCTTCGCGGTTGACACCAACCGACTTCATCCAGATAGTTTGCCCCTCCCCTGTTTCTATTGTCTTGGCCAAGGCATCCTTTATTAAATGTCCGTCCTCACAGGTAAAGGTTATTCTACCTATAGCCTTTTTCGAAAAGTTGGCGGTATTGTTTTGTACAAGCATGGATATTTTTCTTCCACTCTCTCGAATTTGGTGACTGACCATTGCTCCTGTAGCGAGTTCGGCAGCCATACCCTGTACAGCCCAAAACATGGAATTAAACGGGTTTTGATTATGCCATCCATACCTCACACTGGCTATGGCTTTGGTATCATCCATAAATTTTAGTCGTACCCCACTCCACCAAGCGGATGGTAATTTAAAAAAGAGAAAAGTGTTGATTTTACCCGTAGATATTGCCATTTCACAATGTATTTGGCCCAAAAGTATTCAAAATAACTTAGTCTACAATTGTTAATTTTATGTTAAATAACAGTACTATGTGTTGCATAGTACCATCCTTTAGATATATATTTGTATAAGAAATTACTAAGCCATGACAGATACTTTATCAAAACATGAACGAAATTTATCGGCGATGATACATGCATCGACCTTTTCGAAGTTCTTCATTCCTTTCGGGAATTTTATTATTCCCTTGGTATTATGGACTGCTAATAAAAAGGACTATGAGTTTGTCGATCATAACGGCAAGCAAGCTTTGAATTTCCAAATCAGCTTGCTCCTCTACTCTATCTTGTTAGGAATCATAAGTGTTCCATTTTTTGTTGGTTTCCTACCAGATATCTTTGATTTTGGTTTTGATAGTCTAAACACGTTCAATAATCTTAATATCAGCTTTGATTCAGATGACTTTCGATTTGGCTGGTGGTGGTTTCCCATTGGTATTGCGGGTTTGCTACAAGGAGCGTTATTCATTGTGAACATAGTCTATACCATTTTAGCGACCATAAAAACAAATGAAGGGCAAACTTTCGAGTATCCGTTCACTATAAAATTTGTCAAATAATTAAAAATACATAAGGGTGCTCATCACGCCCATCTAAATACACATCAATCACAAAAAGGGTTCTCATCAGACCCATAAGGAGTTTATTAATTAATCAAGAAACAAGATTTTTCATCAATCAATCAAATCAAACGGGATGTTTATTTATCATTCAAAAAACGAACAGTTAATCCATGCAGACAATCATTTCCAAAAACAAAAAGGAAGGCTTACCGACGGGCAAGCAGGCTCGGCATAAAAAGCAAAAAGAAGTTATGAACGTAGAAAACACAAAAGCACAAATGCGCAAGGGAGTACTCGAGTACTGTATCCTTTCCATTTTAAATGGACACGATAAGTATGCCTCGGAGATTTTAGCTACCTTAAAAGATGCAAAAATGCTTGTTGTAGAAGGTACGATATACCCCCTATTAACAAGATTAAAGAACGCCGGACTGCTCAACTATCGTTGGGAAGAGTCCACTTCAGGCCCCCCACGTAAGTATTACACGCTTACCGAAACCGGTAAACTTTTCCTTAAGGAATTGGATACCACTTGGGATGAATTAAGAAGTGCAACAAATCTAGTAACCAACAAGAAATAGTACTCAAACGAATCGGTTTAAGTCAAAAAACATCAAAAAATGAACAAGACAGTCAATATAAATCTAGCCAACGTGCTCTTCCATATCGATGAGGATGCATACACTAAAATGCGCCGTTATCTAGAATCAGTAAAGCGCTCATTCGCTAACACACCTGGTAGCGATGAGATACTAGCAGATATCGAAGCTCGAATCGCCGAACTCTTTCATGAGAAATTGGCGGACGAAAGACAGGTAATCACAGAAAAGGAAGTAGATGAGGTTATCTCTATAATGGGGCAACCTGAAGACTACATGGTCGATGAAGACATCTTTGAAGATGAACCGAGACCACGCAAAGAAAGAAGTAAGTCAAAGAAACTATATCGCGATATTGAAACCAAATATATTGGCGGTGTCTGTTCAGGGTTGGAGCACTACCTAGGCTTCGATGCCCTATGGATCCGTATCATATTCCTTTTATTAGGGGTATTCACCGGTTTTGGTTTTATCGCTTACATTCTACTCTGGATTTTGGTGCCAGAGGCGGCAACTACCTCACAGAAATTGGATATGAAGGGCGAAGCTGTAAACATCAGCAATATCGAGCGTAAGGTAAAGGAAGGCTTTGATGATGTTGCGGACAAAGTAAAAAACGCCGACTATAGCAAGGTCAAAAGCACGGGCAAGTCCTTTTTTGACACTATAGGCGACATCATCATGTTCCTTTTCAAGGTGTTCGGAAAGTTTATAGGTATTCTATTGATTATAGTGGGAGCGGCTACTATAATAGGCCTTTTCGTCGGTCTTTTGACCGTCGGAACCCTAGACTGGTTTCAAATACCGGGTCTTGATGGAGTCATCAGCAGTATTACCGGTGCCCCCATTTGGTTCATTTCATTACTGACATTTTTTGCTGTGGGAATTCCATTTTTCTTCCTGCTCTATTTAGGCCTTAAAATTTTAGTTTCTAATTTAAAATCTATAGGAAACATCGCGAAATTTTCTTTACTAGGTCTATGGTTGATTTCAATCATCACCTTGATAGTACTAGGTGTTCGAGAGGCAGCATCACATGCCTTTACCGGAAATGTGACCACAGAAGACACCTTATATTTAGAAAGCCCCTCGGACACCCTAGACTTTCAGTTAGTTTCCTCCGACTTTTATGATAGTAATGAGCACGTACGTATGAATGATATGATGTTGATTTATGACAATGACGGAAATCCGATCTTACACTCAGAAGACGTACGCTTTAATATAAAAAAGTCCTACGATAGTATAACCCGTATTTCTATTCGTAAAGAAGCTAACGGGCCATCTTTTCAGGAAGCTCGTAGTACTGCTGAAAAAATCAATTACAAGTACACCCAGCAAGGCAGCACGATTCTATTCAATAATTATTTGACCACGGAGAGCAAAAGCAAATTCAATGACCAAGAAGTCCGGGTAAACCTATATCTACCAGAAGGCCAATACATAAAATACAATCCTGCGAACAGAAGGAACTGGACGGTAAGGGCAGAAACCGATAGAGCCATTTCTGATCTTGAGGATTACCTATGGAAAATGGGAGGTGACGGTACGCTAGAATGTCAAGACTGTCCAATAGACATGGAGGACAATGATGACAATGAAAATAGGATTCGAATCAATCAAGAAGGAATCGACATCAACATCAATGATGAAGACGGCGAATCATTCAAAATGAAAATCGATGAAGATGGGGTAAGAATCAAAGCAGAAGATAATGACGATGAAAAGGTGGATATCAACATTGACAGCAACGGAAATTCAATCAAAATCAAAGCGGAAGATGGTGATAAGACTATGACAAAAACAATTACCAAAGACTAATTAGAAACAATTCAGTTCTAAAAAGTCACAGTTCAGTTATGAAAATTGGACTGCACCAGTAATAAACAACAACTTTACATCAATCTAATAACAATCATTAAAACAACAATCATGACAACGCTAGCAAGAATCGCAATCGCATTAGTAGTATCCCTTTTCTTATCCTCATGTGGATTTGACATTCATATCGGGGATTTTGGAACGGGTAAGAAAGGAAACGGAAATGTAGTAACGGATACCAGGGGCGTATCTGACGAATTTACAAGAGTTTCGGCCTCCGAAGGCCTAATGGTGTATGTGACGCAGTCAGATGACTTTGCAATAGAGGTCGAGGCTGATGAAAACATCATTGATTTGATTCGTACCGATATCAAAAATGGGAAACTCCGCATTCACGCTGAAGAGAACATTGGCAGGGCAACAAAAAACATATATGTCTCTTTGCCAAAAATCACTGAACTTCATGCCTCAAGCGGATCTCATCTAGAGACTAAAAATACGGTAAGGTCCAATGAGCTTACGGTGGATGGTAGTAGTGGCGCAATTCTAGACGTTGATCTGATTGCGCAAGAACTTGAAATCGATGCCAGTAGCGGTGCGAACCTTGGCATTGCCGGTACAGCTAACAATGCCGATGTTGATGTCAGCAGTGGGGGAAATATCAATGCAAAAGACCTCGAAACAAAAACATGTACGGCTGACGCAAGTAGTGGAGGTAATGTGAAAATTCAAGTTTCAAAGTCACTAATGGCCGATGCAAGCAGCGGCGGAAATATCTCATATTCAGGGGATCCTACCGTAGAAAAAAAGAAATCAGTTTCCGGTAGTGTACACAAGTATTAAATCTTTTTTCATCAAATCTTAAACTAACTCCAAAGCCTGTTAAGACATGTCTTAGCAGGCTTTATTTTTTTGGTCCTTGGGCTTATTTCAACTTGTTCCTTAAAACATCATCCTATCTCATTATAGAGAGAATCCATCAACTCGACTACCAGTAGACAGGTCATTAAATCAATCATGTCAATCAAAAAAACTGAAGCGCACTGCGCTCTTCATAGCCGTTTTGTTACTTACCGCAGTGGGTGTAAAGGTGAAATCAATGCCACTCCTGTCACAGTAGATGACCATATTGATTTTCGATGCCCTTGTTAGTCTGCGAGATTACATCATTCTCAACGATGAAAATGCCTCTCTTGATAAAATATAGCACATCGATGGCAATATCTATAGTCGTAATAAATGGTCTATTCTCGGTCTTTCTAGTGCTTTTATAGTAAAACCCACTTCGAAACTAGGTGGGTTTTATTTTTAAATCAGTCTGGTTTTGCAAACCTGTTTTGTCTTTCTATATTAGAGGAGCTGAATTCAAATAAACCATGAAAATACTTTTAAAAAAATTCACCCTTCACCTAAAGCATACCTTTAGAATTTCAAGAGAATCCCATGATTTTCAGGATACCTTGATCGTCTGTTTATCCAAAGATGGACATACAGGCTATGGCGAAGCTACTTCTAATCCGTATTACGGCGTAACTGCTGAAAGTATGATATCCGAAATAAAGGCTATTCAAAATGAACTGGAATCTATGG
Source organism: uncultured Maribacter sp. (assembly GCA_964614665.1). Taxonomy (GTDB): domain Bacteria; phylum Bacteroidota; class Bacteroidia; order Flavobacteriales; family Flavobacteriaceae; genus Maribacter_C. The sequence continues at coordinate 11,668 of CAZTLZ010000046.1, read as the reverse complement.
AGTTTGCTACTCCGGAAGTAACACATGCCTTTTTGGTTTCTAAAGGACTAAGCAATTTCGCTATCTGCGCACTTGATTTGGCTGCCCATGATTTGTATGGAAAACTCTTGGGGAAACCACTCTATGAAATATGGAATACCAATACAGACCTCTACCCTACTACAAATTATACCATAGGTTTGGATACAGTGGAAAAGATGGTGGCCAAAATGAACGAAACCCCTTGGCCCATTTACAAAATAAAATTAGGTACCGACAATGATGTAGCGATTGTGAAGGAACTCCGTGCCCATACGGATTCAATTTTTAGAATTGATGCCAATTGTGCTTGGACCGCAAAAGAAACGATTTTAAATGCCCCACCGTTGAAAGCGCTTGGGGTGGAATTTTTAGAACAGCCCCTAGCAGCGGATGATTGGCAGGGTATGGAGCAAATAATGCACCAAAGCGTATTACCCGTAATTGCGGATGAGAGTTGCATAGTTGAAAGCGATGTGGAGAAATGTGCACTTCATTTTAATGGCATCAACATCAAATTGACTAAATGCGGCGGGTTAACACCTGCGCTGCGCATGATTGCAAAGGGAAAAGAACTTGGACTCAAAATCATGATAGGCTGTATGACGGAATCTACAGTAGGAATATCGGCCATAGCACAATTACTACCACAATTGGATTATGTTGACATGGATGGAGCGATGCTTCTTTCTAAGGATATAGCTGACGGTGTTCAAATTTCAGCGAACGGAAAGGTAGTTTTCCCTAAGCTTGGCGGTAGCGGCGTAACACTTTTTGAATGATGCACTATACAGATGTTTTTCCTGGCAGGGAAGTCATAGTAGACGGAAAGAGCTATCTCTATTTTGGTGGAACATCGTATTTGGGGTTACAAACCAATCCTGATTTTCAAGACTTATTTGTACAAAATGTAAAGAAATATGGTACAAACTACGGTGCGTCAAGAAAATCGAATATCAAAATATCTGTATTCAACAAAACAGAAGTGAGGTTAGCAGCCATGGTAGGTTGTGAAGCTTGTACTACCCTGTCATCGGGATACTTGGCTGGTCAGCTGGTCGCCCAACATTTTGACACTGATGAATTTGAAAGCTTTTATGCCCCGAATTCCCATTCAGCTTTATTTCAGAAAGAAGCCAAACCTTTTGAATATTTTAAAGATTTAGTACAAGCCATAAAAGAATCAAGTGAAGATAAAATTCCCGTTGTCTTTTTGGATTCTATTGATACGTTCGAGGCTTCCTATCCACATTTTAGAGGTTTACGAGAACTTCCCTTGAACGAGGTCATTCTTGTGGTCGATGATTCTCATGGCATTGGTATTCTAGGCGAAAACGGCGCTGGGGCTTATCAAAGTATCGAAAAGCTCAGTCCAAAAGAATTGTTGGTCTGCTGTTCTTTGGGAAAAGGATTCGGAATTCAGGCTGGAGCCGTATTGGGAACCGATGCACGTATCGGCCAATTGAAAAATACCAATATCTACGGTGGCGCCAGTCCGGCTGCACCAGCGGCTCTTGCCTCTTTTTCCGATGGCTATCTTATCTATGAAAAACAACGGGGACTATTGAACAAAAACCTCCAATTGTTTTTGAGCAAAATAAAAAGTATAGATCAGTTCTCTTTTATTCAAGGGCACCCTGCCTTTGCCTTTAAAAACCTAAAACTGACCAACTACCTCCAACAAAACGGAATTCTTACAACCAACTTCAAATACCCGAACGAAAATGGGCAGCTTACAAGCCGAATTGTAATATCAGCAGCTCATACCAAAGAGGACATTGAGCTTCTCACAGGCTTGCTGAATTCATACAAATAATTCGAATATTAAAATTAATACGCCAATTGATTTTCATATGTGTAATTATATGTTCATAATATTGCGAATTTGTTAAAATTATCGTAACTTTTAGTATTGAATTAATAACACTAAAAGGATACGACCATGAAAAAAATACTCGCACTACTGGTTCTAATGTTGATCTTGGTTTCTGCCGCTGATTTCAAATCAAATGAAGAGACTGCTTTTCATTCCATTGAAGGAACATGGGAGCTGAAAAGTTTCTATAATTATGATGGAGAGAATGTTACTGATACAATACCTGCGGCGGACGGCTATAAACAGGTAAAAATGTACTATAATGGCAAAATAATGTGGTCACGATATGTTCCAGTTGACAAAACAGCCCGGTTTGGTTATGGTTCTTATTCAATTACCAATGACCGATTAATAGAAACCATCGAGTTCGGCGATAATGAAATGATGAAAGCTCTAGATACGATGAGGGTTTTTACCTTCGAACTGAAGCTCGATGATAACACCTATAGTCAGATTAGTCATGATGAAGAAGGCAACCGAACATTTTCCGAGAATTACGAACGGATAGACTGACGAGACATTTCTGGCTAAAAAAATGCCGCTTCGTTAACGAAGCGGCATTTTTCATTTCCCTATCAACTTAAGAAACCTCCTCAACTGTTTCAACAGTTGCTAAATAGCGTTCGGCATCTAATGCGGCCATACAACCTGTACCAGCTGCTGTAACTGCCTGACGATATTCTTTATCTTGGGCATCACCGCTGGCAAAAACACCAGGTTTGTTCGTTTTAGTAGACTTCCCTTCTGTAATCAAGTAACCCGTTTCATCCATCTCCAACTGGCCTTTGAAAATATCCGTATTTGGTTTATGACCAATAGCAATAAATAATCCCGTAATCGCAATATCCTCTTTTTGAGAAGTTTGGTTATTGATCATACGTAGCCCCTCTACGACTTGGTCGCCAAGAACCTCGTCGACCTCAGTATTGTAGCGGACCTCTATATTCTTTAAGCTATGTACCCTATGTTGCATTGCTTTTGATGCCCTCATGTAATCTTTTCGAACCAACATGGTCACCTTGTTGCAAATATTCGCCAAGTAAGAAGCTTCCTCAGCAGCTGTATCGCCAGCACCGACAATGGCAACATCTTGACCTTTGTAGAAAAAACCATCGCAAACAGCACAAGCCGATACACCTCCACCTCTCAATCGTTGTTCACTTGGAATATTCAAATATTTCGCGGTTGCTCCCGTAGAAATAATGATAGTCTCCGCTTCTATTTCCTTACTTCCGTCAACTGTCACTTTGTGAATTCCTCCAACTTCATCGCTCAATTGAACAGCGGTGATCATCCCTATACGCACCTCGGTACCAAATCGCTCTGCTTGTTGTTGCAATTGAACCATCATAGTCGGGCCATCTATTCCCTCAGGGTATCCCGGAAAATTATCCACCTCAGTAGTGGTGGTCAACTGACCTCCGGGTTCCATACCCGTATATAACAATGGTTTTAAATCAGCTCTTGCCGCATAAATCGCCGCGGTATAACCCGCAGGACCGGATCCTATAATCAAGGTTTTTACTCTTTCAATACTTTCAGACATAATCTCATTTTTGCCCTAAGATTTACTTAGGTTCTATTAAACTCATGTGATTTGAACCATACAAAAGTAGATGTTTTGTTAAAAACCTTACAGCTAAGTTATCAACATTTCAGACTGGGCCTTCATAGCAATGATGATGAAATCATTAATGATCTTGGCCTGATTATTGTTGAAAACATGAAAGTGTTGTGACTGAATCCGGCCAAGTTAAGCTGTTGGATTTATTGACCGCAAAAAGTGTATGTTGATATATTTTGACACAAGTTAGTCGAGTATATCTTATTTTTGCACTCTTAGGTAATTGAGCGATGCGGCAAATTGTAAAACGATAAAGGGAATTTTATCAAACAAGAATTGATAAGAAACACGTTATTTAAGATGCAAGCAAAAAAACTAAGGAGTATTCTAATCGACGATTCAGCTGTTCAGCGACTCGCAGTTAGTAAACTAATCTCCGGCCATCCTGAATTAGAATTGATTATTCAGTACAAAGATGGTTTCGAAGCACAAAAGAAGGTGCACGCTAAAGATATTGATTTGATATTTTTAGATATTGAAATGCCGATTCTTGATGGATTCGAATTCATAGAATCAATGGCGGAGAATCCTCCACAAGTTATTTTGATTACGGGCAAACCTGAATATGCGCTTAAGGCTTTTGATTACAATGTCACCGACTATCTCTTAAAGCCGATTACCAAGGGGCGTTTTGATGATGCAGTTAAAAAGGCGTTGATTCGGTCTGGTGAAATGACGGACCGGAAGAATGATGATGAAGACCATATTTTCGTAAATAGTAGCCTCAAAAAAGTTAAGGTCGTAATCAATAATATTAAATGGATAGAAGGTTTAGGAGACTATGTTAAAGTGGTCACTGAAGATAACAACATTCTTGTGTTATCCACAATGAAAGCCTTTATCAAAAAACTTCCTGAAGATAAATTCTTGCGCATTCACAAATCATACATTGTGAACCTTGCCAAGGTTGAACAATTCAGTAGTGCTCTAGTTGAAGTACGTGGGCAGCAAATACCTTTGAGCAGGCATAAAAAAGACGAGTTGGAAGAAGCATTGACCAATTCGCAGAGCTAGTCTCCTAAATCAATTTAAATAATCGACGTGCCACCACTGGGTTGAACTTCAAAAGCTTCTAACTGTATATTGAATTTTTCTAAATATGCTTTTGAGGCATTTGCTATGAATTGCTCTACAGCTTCCTCATGAAGAATATTAAGGGTACAGCCGCCGAAGCCGCCACCAGTTTGACGAGCACCTAAAACCCCGGGGCTTGTTTTAGCTAAGTCAACTAAAAAATCAGATTCTGGGCAGCTTACCTCATAAAGCTTACTAATTCCATGATGGGCCTCGAATAAAAGACTTCCAACAGCTTCAAAATCATTTTGTTCAAATGCTTCCACCATTTTAAGTACTCTTATATTTTCATCAATGATAAAAGAACACCGATTATAGACAGTTTGGGTCATTTCACCTTTAAAAGCTTCTAACATAGTTCTGGTAACATCCCGTAAAGAATTGATATGCGGGTTTTCCTTTTTCATTATCGTTACACCTTCCCCACACTCCTGCTTACGTGTGTTGTATTCACTAGAGGCCAAATTATGGGAAACTTTGGTATTCAACATGATAATTTTGTATGGATCGATATCAATAGGAATATGTTGATATTCTAGGGATTGACAATCCAATAAAATCACATTCCCATCTTTGCTCATTACCGAAGCAAATTGATCCATAATTCCACATTGGGTACCTACATAGGAATGCTCAGCTCGTTGAGACAATTTAACGAGCGCTATTTTTGTAAGTCCTAAATCAAACAATTCGTTCAATCCATAAGCAAGACCACACTCCATAGCGGCGGAAGAACTAAGTCCAGAACCCAAGGGAAGGTCACTTTCAATTGTACAATCAAACCCCTTTACCCTATCCGTAAGCTTTGAAATTTCATTTAATACGCCCAGTATGTAATTTTCCCATTCCGTACTACTGCGTTTGATAGTATTCAGGTCAAGGGAAAATCCTTCATATCCAATGGAGTGAACATTGCACTGGGTAGCATGCCCATTCTTTTGGAACTTAAATGTAATCTTGTTACCAATTGCAGTTGGGAGTACGTACCCCAGATTATAGTCCGTATGCTCTCCGATGAAATTGATTCTTCCGGGGGAAGTTATAGTAAGTTCAGGTTTGAAATTTTCCAAAAACTGCATTCGTACATTTAATTTTCTTCTGACACCCTTACCATGTCAACTGTTGCTACCGTTCGGAAACCTAAATGCTCTAAAGAAGAGTCTAAGCTTGTCGCCATACGAGCGGAAATACGATAACTGGCACAATAAGAAGCATTACACAAAAAAGAACCACCCTTCATCACCTTTTCTTTTGCATAGGGGTCTCTTTCATTAAATGGACGTTCTGCACCCATGGGGTTCTTCAAAACTTGATTTGCTATTGAAACTTCTTGATAGTATTTTGTATTGTACCAATCGCTCGTCCATTCCCAAACATTACCGGCCATATCATATAGTCCGAAATCGTTTGGCAAAAACGACTTTACAGGAGCACGAGATTCATAACCATCTGTTTTTGTGTTAATTACCGGAAATTGTCCTTCCCAAGTATTCGCCATTTTGTCAAGCTTGGTTTCATCATCCCCCCAGAAATAGGTAGAAGTTTCATTATTTCCTTTTGCCGCCCGCTCCCACTCGGCCTCAGTAGGAAGTCTTCTTCCGGCCCATTCACAGTAGGCCTGAGCATCTTCATAGGCAATATGAACTACGGGGTCATTCCCTCTGCCCTCAATAGAGCTCCCCGGACCGTTCGGCTGTTTCCAATTCGCCCCAATGGTCCATTTCCACCATTGTGAAAAATCATATAGGTTCGGTACTGGATCTTTGGTTTTCCTAAAAGTCAACGAACCCGGTTGCATAATACTATCATGTGGTTTGGGAGTGCCCTCTGGAAGCTGTTTTTTCATTTCTTCCCAGTCAATAGCTCTTTCTGCTATGGTTTCATATTTTGTAGCAGTAACGAATTTTGTGAATTGGGCGTTGGTGACTTCCGTGATATCCATAAAGAATCCATCAACGGCAACTCGATGCGTTGGCTTTTCATGCCCCATGGCCCTCTCATCTTGAGGTACAGCACCTTGTGATATAATACCACCTGGAATCCAGACCATACCTTGGGGAACAGCAACACCTCCAGGTTTTTCCTTTAGTATTTCGGAGCCACCCTCAACAACAGTTTCCGAGTTACTTTCTTTTTTTTCAGTATTGAGAGACTTTTTATCTTGTCTACATTGAAGGATTGTACCAAAAAGCAGAAGGTAACCCAGTAATGTAGATATATTGCGCATTGTAGAACATAAAGAAGCGGCTAATTTACTTTTTTTCAGCAAGCAAACCATCTTGTAATATTGGAATTTTAAAATTTTCCAATTCTGGCACTTCGCGCTCGGTCTTAAATATTTCAGCGGCTTTTTTCAATACTTCCGGGTGTACTTCGGCAACATTCGTCGTTTCCGTTGGGTCATCCTTTAAATTATACAACTCCAAAGTAGGCAGCTTTTCGTTTTTTAGGTTTTGACGGACTACCTTCCAATCGCCCATTCGAATGGCAACTTGACCACCATAGCTAGGAAATTCCCAGTACATAAAATCATGTGCTTCTTGATCCTTTTTTGAAAGCAGTGTGGGAAGCAAGCTAATGCCATCCGTTTCCCCAGTTTCATACCCTGCAACATCTCCAAAAGTAGCAAACATGTCATAATGGGCCGAAATATGACTACTAGTACTTCCAGGCTTTATTTTACCCGGCCAGGAAGCTATCATTGGCACACGAATACCTCCCTCATATAAATATCCCTTGCCTCTACCATATTCCCCTGCAAAGGGTTTCGCGCTTTCGAAAAAATCAGGGTCCGCTCCACCTGCATAACTAGGTCCGTTGTCCGAGGTAAAAACAATCAAAGTATTGTCATAAATACCTTCGTCTTTCAGTTGTTGAACCAACTTCCCTATATTTTCATCCAGATATGAAACCATAGCAGCATATGCAGCATGGGGATTTTTATGGGGAAAATACCCTGCCCCTGGTTTCTTGCCAGCTAAATACGGCTTCTCATCTCCAAATTCATTCACATAATAATCCACCCATCGTTTCGGGGCTTGAAGTGCGACATGAGGTATTGGCGTGGCCCAATACAAAAAGAAAGGGTTTTCGGTGTTTTCAGAAACGAATCCTGTAATTTCATCAAACATCAAATCAGGGCTATAATCCTTCAAATTAAAATCAGCATAACTTGCGTCATCATAAGGATCTTTCTCATCGGAGAGAGGGGTATTAGGTGCTATCGTATCATTCGCTAGATGCACTCGTTTTCTATTTTTATACAAGTGCAACGGGTAATAGGTATGTGCTTGACGCTGACAATTATATCCGTAGAAAAAATCAAACCCCATATCATTGGGTACCGATTTGGTATGTGGAGCACCTAAGCCCCATTTGCCAACTAATCCTGTCGTATAGCCAACTTCTTTTAATTTGTCGGCCATTGTAATCGTACTTGTTGGCATAGGCCCTTGTCCTTCTAATGTGGAATCCTTTGCCATAGCCACATAGTTCCAGACATCACCTCGTTCTCGCCATTCACTATTACTTCGTATATAAGCGTGACCGGCATGTTTTCCAGTGAGGAACATGTTTCTAGCAGGTGCACAAACCGGCGCACTGCTATAATGTTGTGTAAAAAGCATTCCTTTGTTTGCCAAGGCATCTATGTTGGGTGTCTCAATCTTGTCCTGACCGTAAGCTCCAACTTCAGCATAACCGAGATCATCGGCAAGAATGTAAATAATATTTGGTTTAACAGGTTGGTTTTCAACTACCGTTTCTTTCCCTTGCTCTTTGCAAGACAAAAAGAAGGTCCCCGCAAGAAGCAGGGACAAGAATGACTTTTTTACAAACATATTTTTGAGTTTTGAAAAACTACATTACGACGCTCTTACCTGGAGTTGGAATATCATACCAACCCTCAGCATTTGGTTTTACCGGTGCCGGAGAATCCCATGTTAGGTTTTCAGGGACTAATGCCAAATTGGATTGCATCGCTTCATCCCACTTCACCACTTTACCAGAATAAGTAGCCATGCGACCTAAAATAGCGGTCATAGTACTTTTTGCGCCGTTTTCTGCATTGGCAATAACACCTCCATCACGAATAGATTCAAAAAGTTTTACATGCTCTACCTCATAAGGATTCGGGTCCTCTTTTCCTCGATGTTCGAAAATTGTATTTCCATCCCAACCTTTTAATACGGCATTATCACCTGCAGTAGATACGGTTCCTTTAGTACCTTGGAAAAACTCTGAAACCCTTCGCATTGTATCAGGCTGATGTCTACATTGACTAGCAACTACGGCACCACTGGGGTACGTAAATTCTACAAAGTGGTGATCAAAAATCTCCCCATGATCTTTTCCAGTTCGTACTTGACGTCCACCCATACCCTGAGCAGAAATCGGGTACTCCCCTATAAACCAGTTCGCTACATCGATATTATGAATATGTTGTTCAAGAATATGATCGCCACACAACCAATTGAAATAGTACCAATTTCTCATTTGATATTCTAGTTCGGTTTGACCCGGTTGACGTTCACGAACCCATACTCCAGCACTATTCCAATATACTTGACCTGAAACTATCTTTCCAATCTTATCTTGTTTTAATTGATCAAGGGCTGCCAAATAACTATCTTGATAGTGACGTTGAAGCCCTACAACTACATTCAATTTATTTTCTTTGGCCTTTTTTGCAGCTGCTAAAACCCTGCGAATCCCTGGAACATCCGTGGCTACAGGTTTTTCCATAAAAACATGCTTTCCATTGTCTATAGCATACTCAAAATGTTGTGGACGGAAGCCAGGAGGGGTAGCCAATATAACAACATCAGCCAAATCCATGGCCTTCTCAGCCCCGTCAAAACCAACAAACCGATTTTTTTCAGGAACGTTTACTTTTTTCGTTTCGCCCATTTCTTTAGAAATATTGGCCAAACTTCCTTGGAGCCTATCTTCAAATGCATCTGCCATTGCCACCAATTCAACATTATCATCTGCCTTTAAAGCCTGTACCGCAGCCCCGGTTCCACGACCTCCACAGCCAACCACGGCAATCTTTAATTTTCTATCGTTAAAAACGTTCACCATACCGCTGATTTGCATATTTGGTAAAAGCATGGTGCCCCCAGTAAACATAGCGGATTTTTTCACGAAGTCTCTTCTTGATTTCCTTGAGTCTCTCTTTTCATTATCTTTTTTCATTACAGTGGATTTATGTTGTGTTGGTTGTTTTTATCACTTTCAATCTATGAATAAAAAAAATAATATAATCGATATTTAGACAAATTATTAAGAATTTATGACTGGTAATATTATACGATTGCCAATAACTGAAATAAACAGTAGTTTTAATAACCACTTTTCAATTCTTGAATATGCCTTGCAAAACCCTCTTGATTCCCATAGTGTTTCTTGTCCTGTCTTGTTCAAATGATATCGAAGTCATGAACAAACCCAACATCATCATCATATTGACAGATGACCAGGGTTATGGAGATCTTTCGTATCACGGCAACCCCATAGTAAAAACTCCGAGTCTAGATGCTTTTGCAAAACAATCTCTTGAACTTACCAATTTTCACGTCGGTACCACCTGTGCTCCGACTAGAGCCGGACTTATGACCGGTAGAAATGCCAATAGAAACAATGCATGGCATACCATAGCTGGCTGTTCTATCTTATTGGAAGATGAGGAAACAATAGCTCAGGTTTTTCAACGAAATGGCTACCAAACGGCGATGTTGGGCAAATGGCATTTGGGAGATAATTATCCTTTCCGGCCACATGACAGAGGTTTCCAAGAGGCTTTTTACCACGGCGGTGGCGGAGTGCAACAAACTCCAGATTACTGGAATAACAACTACTTTGATGATACTTATTTCCGAAATGGAAAACCTGAAAAAACTTCGGGTTATTGCACTGATGTTTGGTTCGATGAGGCTATTTCATATACACAAAAGAAAAAAGAAGAACCTTTTTTATTGTATCTAGCATTGAATGCAGCCCATGGACCTTTCAATGTTCCCGCAGAATATGCTAAAATGTACGAAGCGGCTCCTCTGAACGAAATTCAGAAAAGATTCTACGGAATGATTTCCAATATAGATGATAACTTCGGAAGACTAGTCACCCATCTAAAAGAAACAGATCAATTCGATAATACCATTATTATTTTCACCACAGATAATGGGACCGCCGCAGGCATACGGTATCAGAAAGATAATAAAGAAGTTTTGGGCTATAATGCAGGATTACGAGGAACTAAAGGAAGCCACTATGACGGTGGGCACAAAGTACCCTTCTTTATTAGCTGGCCCAATGGGGATATTCAGCAAAAAGTTAAGAGCAATGACTTGGTAGCTCATGTTGACCTATTACCGACTTTAGCCGAATTGGCAAACATTCCCTTTACATCTAGAAAACCTCTGGATGGGAAAAGTATGGCAGCAACACTAAAAGGAAAAGCGCAAGACACAAATCGAATGCTCGTTGTGGACACACAACGGAATCAACTACCTGAGAAAGGTAGAAATCCCTCAGTATTACAAGGAGAATGGCGTTTAGTAAATGGAAATGAGCTTTACAATACGATTGATGACCCAGGACAACAAAAAGATATTGCCGAGCAACATCAGGATAGAGTTCAAAAAATGCGGACCTTTTATGACGAATGGTGGGTAAGCTTGGCACCTGATATCAGATATGCTGAAATTCCAATAGGTGATCAGGCTGCCAATCCATCCCTGATTACCATACACGATATGCATACCACCGATAATTTGCCATGGAATCAGGTACAGATAAGAAAAGGAGAAGCTCAACCAGATGGCTATTATAGCATAAAGATCGTTGAAGACGGAGAGTATCGGTTCAAATTGTACCGCTACTCACCCGAATCTGGATTAACCCTAAACACCTCTCCTCAAGAAGTTTCTAGTACACCATATGTAGATGAACTTCCAGAAGGAAAAATTATAAGTCCCGTTAAAGCTTTGGTTGAAATTGGTGCAACTAAGGTAGAATCGGATGGTGAAGGAAATGAAAATTTCCTAATGGTAAAAACAGTACTCTCAAAGGGAAGT